>JAEXFV010000084.1 GCA_023451115.1 Bacillota bacterium | reverse complement strand
ATATTGTTGTGAACGCAATTTGTAGCACGGCAAACAGAAAGTTGTGAGGTAGTCGATTATGTGTTTACACGATAGAATTGTTAAGGAATTAGTAGAAAGAAAATCGCTTGCCGCACTAATTTATTTGATTTCTCATGGAAGAGAATTGGAATTTACAATTGAGGGAAAAGAGTATTTTATTTCATGTAATAAATCTAAAAAATATGTTTCGCTGTGGAATAACCAGAATGAGCAAAGCTTTAATAGCATTGATGAACTGATTGAAAATGTAATGATAGAAAACAATACATTTTTATCTGTATGGGAAAGGACTAAAATACAGACTCTTTTCTAGGCAAAATTCCAGTTGGTGAGGCTGAAATAGTATACGAGGTTGCGCAATGAAGATAGAGATTGGAAAAGATTTTCCGCAATATTTCAAACCCTCATATCCAGAGGAATTTGAATTGTTTTCACACTTTGAAACAACAGCTGGAATACCAACGGTTTTGTTTGCAATCACTACGTGGAAAGAAAACGGGAAACCAAATGTCTGTTTTCATGCGTGGAGCTGCTTTCATGGAGATAAAAATGCTTTCTTTGCTGTCATGGGGAACTTGTATCAGCATACACATACCTATGCAAATATCCAACGGGACAAATGTTTTTGTATTAATTTTCTCCCGATAAGCTATTATGATAAATTGATCGATACAATCAACCATAATGACTATGAAACCGATGAATTTACAGCAGGAAAATTTACACTTTCCAACGCGAAAATTATTCATGCGCCAGTGATACAGGAAGCCTTTGTAAACATGGAATGCACGCTCAAAGAAGTACAGGATTTAACTGGTGCAGGAATTACTTCAATGATTATTGGGCAAGTGCAGCATATTTCCGTAGATGAAAAATACGCCCAAGGTTATCAGCAACGGTATGGAAAAGATGGATTTATGATGTTAATACCTGCACCTCAAGATCTTGTTACAGGGGAACCGAATCAATCCGCGGTTGCGACCATAAATATAGAAAAATTTGATTAATTCTGATTTTTTAGGCAGATTATGTGTGTGGAGTAGCAGAGCCATTCACCATAGTCAACAATAAAATAAACGGCTGTAGCCATCGTTGACAATGCTGCCTATATGATATTTGATATTTGGCTTTGCTCCTATATCCAAACAGGCACAGAAAAAGCGGGCAAGAAGCTGTTAACTGCTTATCCGCTTTTCGGCCGAACCTTGCTTGTCAGCTGTTAAGTTTGTTGGCTTTCGATACTTCCTGATCTGCGTTTATTAAATAGCCGGCCTTCTTTTATTTCATCCGCCTAAGTCGCAGCGCATTGCCCAGTACCGTAATGGAGGATAAACTCATAGCCAGCGCTGCCATCATAGGAGAAAGCAGCGGCCCGCCAAAAACGGATAATAACCCTGCCGCAATGGGGATGCCGGCAACGTTGTAGGCAAAAGCCCAAAATAAGTTTTGCCGGATCACGCGCATGGTGATGCGGCTCAGGTGAATGGCTGCAGCTACTTCTGTAAGGTCGCCTCCCATCAAAACAATATCTGCGCTGGCCATGGCCACATCCGTGCCGGTGCCAATGGCAAGCCCCACATCCGCCTGCGCCAAAGCAGGCGCATCGTTGATGCCATCGCCTACCATACCAACCTGTTTTCCTTGAGCCTGCAGCCGCTTTATTTCTTCTGCTTTGTGACCGGGCAACACTTCGTATAACACACGATCTACGCCTACCTGGGCGGCGATAGCCTGTGCTGTGCGCTGATTGTCGCCGGTAATCAACACAGTTTCCAACCCCATGGATTTGAGGGATTGAATAGCGGCAGCGCTGCTGGGCTTAACAGTATCCGCCACAGCTACCAAGCCGCAAAGCTTGCCGTTTACGGCTAAAAACATAGGCGTTTTCCCCTGCTTGGAGAGCTCTTCTGCCTGAGATGGAGGCTGTATGCCATAATCAGAAAGTAGCTTTGCATTGCCCATCAAAAGGGAATATCCTTCCACAGCAGCGGTAGCGCCTTTTCCAACAATGGCTTGGAATTTGTTAGCCGCTGGAAGAGGGAAAAGCCCCTCATGGCAAGCATAGCCTAAAACTGCAGTGGCGAGAGGGTGTTCGCTGGGCTGCTCGCCTGCAGCAAATAAGCGAAGCATTTCCATTTTATCCATATTAAAGGCCATCACATCGGTGACAACAGGTTTGCCTTGCGTAACAGTACCGGTTTTGTCCAATGCGATCACATTTAGGCGGTGGGCCGTTTCCAAAGCCTCGCCGCTTTTGATCAAAATCCCCTGTTGCGCTCCCTTCCCGGTGCCCACCATGATCGCGGTAGGAGTAGCCAGCCCCAGCGCGCAGGGGCAGGCGATAACAAGCACGGATACAAACACCGTGAGAGCAAACGAAAGGTCTTTCCCCACAAGCAGCCAGACCACTGCAGAACATACTGCAATTGCGCATACAATTGGAACAAACACGCCGCTTATCCTGTCCGCTAGCCGGGCAATTGGTGCTTTTGCGCCCTGAGCCTCTTCCACCAACCGTATCATTTGGGCAAGAGAAGTGTCTTCCCCAACCCGGGTGGCCTGCATGGTAAAAGCGCCTGGGCCGTTGATGCTGCCACCGGTTACAGCTGCATTTGGCCCTTTTTCGATGGGCAAGCTTTCTCCTGTGAGCATACTTTCATCCACTGTAGTACTTCCTTCCACAATAATGCCATCCACGGGGATACTGCCGCCCGGCTTTACAAACAGCCTGTCCCCGGGAATTAGTTCTGCAACGGGTACCTGCTGTTGGCTCCCGTCTGAGGAAATAAGAGTGGCGACATCCGGAGAGAGGGCCATGAGAGAGCGGATTGCCTCGGTGGTTTTGCCCTTACTGCGTGCTTCAAAATATTTTCCCAGCATTACCAAAGCGATGATTACCGCTGCGCTTTCAAAATATAATGCATGAACGGCATGGGTATTGCCTGCGGCAATGCGGACTACTGACACCAGGCTATAACCTATGGCCGCAGCGGTGCCGATGGCGATTAAGGAATCCATATTGGGATGTAGGCGAAACAGGCTGCCAAACCCCCGTTTATAAAAACTCCGGCCTGCCACAACCACAGGAATCAGAAGCAAAATTTGTATGCCGGCATAGAGCAAGGGCTGATGCATCGGGTCAATGGGGGAGGGCAGGCCAACCATTGGCCCCATAGCGAGGTAGAATAGGGGCGCAGCAAAACAAAGGGCCACAATTAGCCTGTGCTTTTGCGCTGCCAATCGGGCGGCCCGTTCTTTTGCATCCACCTCGGCCTGACGCTTGCGCTGGGCAATTGGCGCAGCCGCATAACCGGCTTTTTCTACTGCAATGGATACAGGCTGGTCCAGCAAAGTTTGGCTACGTACCCGCAGCCGTTCCGTAGCCAAATTGACAGCGGCGCTCTGCACGCCTGGAACACGTTTTACAACCCGCTCTACGGCGGCAGCGCATGCGGCGCAAGTCATGCCGGTGATTTGATATTCTCGAATCATTTCCTACTCCTTTTTTCAACGCTTATCATGCTTCGTTAGTGTGCCACGCAGAAGCTTGTTTGATTTGCAGGGCAAGCGTTGAAAATCAAGTTGTGGAAGTTTTTCTCACGTTTGATTTGCCTAATACCCGGATGTCATGTATAATAAGTGCGGTAAGAGTAAGAGAGAAGAGAGGTGCAGTGTATGGAAAACCTGCGCAATAAGAAAGCGTTCATTTGCGATATGGACGGTGTGTTGTACCATGGAAACCGGTTGTTGCCCGGAGTACCGGAGTTTGTAAATTGGTTAAAGGAAAACAACAAGAAGTTTTTGTTTTTAACCAACAACAGCGGCTATACCCCTAAGGAATTGCAGCAAAAATTGGGCAGGCTCGGCATTGAGGTGGAAGAAAGCTGTTTTCACACCAGCGCCTTGGCCACTGCCAGCTTTTTAAAGGCCCAGTGTCCAGGCTGTAGCGCCTATGTGCTGGGAGAGCCTGGCCTGATTAACGCTTTATATGATGTGGGAGTCACGATGAATGCAGTGAACCCGGATTATGTGGTGGTGGGCGAGGCGCAGAACCTGAATTACGAAATGATTGTGCGGGCTACCTACTTGGTGAACAATGGAGCGCGGCTCATCGGTTGTAACTCGGATTTAACAGGCCCTACTGAGCATGGCATTGCCCCGGCCTGCCGGGCGTTGATTTCCCCAATTGAAATGGCAACTGGCGTGCAGGCCTATTTTGTAGGCAAGCCAAACCCATTGATGATGCGCAATGCATTAAAGCGTTTGGGTACGAAAACGGAAGATACCGCGATTGTGGGAGACAGGATGGATACGGATATCATGGCTGGCGTGGAGGCTGAGATTGATACCGTATTGGTGCTCTCCGGCGTAACGTCCCGGGAGATGTTGGTAAAATTCCCTTATCGCCCCAAGTATGTCCTCAATGGGGTAGGAGATATCCCGGGCACGATGGCATAAACGTTTGAAACAGCAGCATAAAAAGTGGGAAAAAGCTGGATGACTGTAAAACTGTAATATGCATTTTTTGAAACAGGTATGACGGAGTCGTGCCTGTTTTGCTGTAGCCGCAAGGCCTGTATTGTACAACTTAACAACTTTTCCGTGTCAGGAGTGCATAACATACCATCCTGTTTAGGGAGTGTTTTCAAATTTTCGCGAAACAAGTGCAACTCCTCCTTTCGCCGCCATCTTGCAATAAAAATAACCGTTGCCATAAGCAACACAGGCGAACATAGCCCCAAATCATCCATTGGCTTGATATTGGAATAAGTGCACTTTTACAAACAATTATATTGAAATAGGGGTGATAGCAATAACCATGCAATAAACGTGCGCAAGTACATAGGCAGGGGAAACCAGCCTTTGATTTTCTGTTTTGTTTGACGGATATGATTCCCTCTATAACAGCTAAAATCGGCTGTTATGTGCCTTTAAGCCGGGCCATCCGGCAACGTATGCGGCAGATCAAAGCGTTCCAGCGCCACATTGCCTTCTTGTAAAATAGTAACAGCAAACGAATCTGGATATCCTTCGGCATATACCACTCTGGAAATGCCAGCATTTACAATCATTTTTGCACAGATGACGCAAGGTTGATGGGTGCAGTATAAAGTGGCGCCGTCAATTGAAACGCCAAGCTTGGCTGCCTGGATAATAGCATTTTGCTCTGCATGGATGGCATAACACAATTCATGGCGGGTTCCGGAGGGGATATTGAGCTTTCTGCGTAAACATTCGCCTTTTTCTACGCAACTTTGCAAGCCCGCAGGCGCGCCATTATAACCTGTGGTGAGGATGCGTTTGTTTTTTACGACGATTGCTCCGATTTTACGGTTTTCTTGGTAACAGCTGGACCAGTTGGCGATAGACTTGGCCAGTTCCATAAAACGGATATCCCATTTGCTCCAACTCGACATAATGCGTTCCACCTTCCCCTGAATTTATTGAATTTGGGGATTTTAGCTAAGTTCTGCGCCCAAACCGCAGCTTTTGGCGCCGGTTCGATTAGCAAATATTATACTATGGAATGGCGGGCCGGGCAACAAAATTTATGGAATTTGGAGACGTTCCAGCCATTTTTCCAAATTGTCTATGGTGCGTTGGTCAAAAAAATGCTCAATTTGTTCTACCTGCTCCAATTCATCAGATGTGTTGTTGATAATGCGCAAAAAACGGTGCAGGATATCATGGCGGCGCAGCAGATAATCTCCCATTTCCCAGCCTTTTTTTGTAGGTTTCAAATAGCTGTATTTTTCATATTCAATGTAACCTTGTTTTTTCAGCTGCTCCGCCATCTTGGTAGATGAGGAGGGTTTTACGTGCAGCTGCTCCGCCAACTGATTGATGCGCATATATCCCTGCACTTTGCAGTGGCGGCAGATCATTTCCAGATAATCCTCCATAGCGCGGGTAAGCTTGCGCTCCGTTTGTCTGTCGTATCCGCTCAATGTTCGAAATTCGCTCATCAAAAAGCCACCTTTCCCTCCAGTCACACATTTTCCCCAGGTGCATATTGTTAGAGTAAAGAAACGCAGGTTTCTATCTTAATGGTTTATGAAGTGAGGAAACAAATTATGAATACCTACTGCTTAAACGATATTCCCGTTGGCCAATCGGCCTGGGTAGATGAACTCCTTTCTACCGGCAGCATACGCCGCCGTTTATTGGATATTGGCATCACAAAGGGGACGCAGGCTACCTGCCTGTATCAAAGCCCTTCCGGTGACCCCAGAGCTTATTTCATCCGGGGGGCAGTGATTGCGCTGCGGAAAGAGGACGCAGCTTGTGTAGCGATAAAAGCGGGTTAAGGAGGCGCATATGGGGCTGACAGCAGGCTCTACCGGCATGGGTGCGGTGGATCAGGGCTTACATATCCAGCGGCAAAGGGAAGACGACCGGGTGATTGCTTTGGCAGGCAACCCAAATGTAGGAAAAAGTACGGTATTCAACGAATTAACTGGGATGAATCAGCATACCGGAAATTGGCCTGGCAAAACGGTATCTACCGCCCAGGGGAGTTATTGCTATTGTGGAAAACGGTATGTGATGGTGGATTTGCCTGGATGCTATTCGTTGATGGCCCACTCAGCAGAGGAAGAGGTAGCTCGAGACTTCATTTGCTTTGGCGGTGCTGACGTAACAACGGTAGTATGTGACGCTACCTGCCTGGAACGTAACATCAATTTGGTGCTACAAACCCTGGAGATCACGAGTAACGCGATTGTGTGCATCAACCTGATGGATGAGGCAAAGAAGAAACATATCCGCATTGACCTGGATCAGCTTAGCCACATGCTGGGGGTGCCTGTGATCGGGTGCGTTGCCCGCAGCAGAAAGGGGCTGGATCAGTTGATGGAGGAAATTGCTCAGGCATCCACGTTACTCCAAGAGAAAAAGGTATACCAAGTGCAGTATCCCCAGCCCATTGAATCAGCGGTGGCAAAGGTGCAGAAAAGCCTGGAGGGCCTGGTTCCCCTCACAATAAATGTCCGCTGGGTAGCCCTTAGGCTGTTGGAACAAGAAGAATCGCTGCTAACATCTTTGGACGACTGGTTAGGATTTTCCCCGATGGCTGAGGAGCAGGTCCAAGAGGCGGTACAGGCCGCAACCGCAGAGCTAATAGCCCAGGGGTTGGGGGATAACGCATGGAAAGACGCTATGGTATCCAGCATCTATCAGGCGGCCGAAAAAATTAGTGCCCAGGCAGTATATTTTGAAGATGAAAAATACAATCAACGCCAGTTAAAAGTTGATAAAATCCTCACCGGCAAATGGACTGGGGTGCCCATTATGCTGCTGTTGCTTTGCGGCATCTTTTGGCTCACTATTACAGGGGCTAATTATCCTTCCGGGCTTCTGGCGGACGGATTGTTTTGGATACAGGATCAATTGACGCTGTTATTCCAGCGTTGGGGCGCTCCGGAGTGGCTGCATGGCGCCTTGGTACTGGGGGTTTACCGGGTACTTGCATGGGTAGTGTCCGTGATGTTGCCGCCAATGGCCATCTTCTTCCCGCTGTTTACTCTGTTGGAAGATTTGGGATACTTACCCAGGGTAGCATTTAATTTGGACCGCCACTTCAAACGTTGCTGCGCTTGTGGTAAGCAGGCGCTGACCATGTG
>JAEXFV010000082.1 GCA_023451115.1 Bacillota bacterium | reverse complement strand
TTGACCTGTAAACGCCAATTTGTTACCTGTTTTAAAGGATTTTCAATAGAAGTGTGACTTTGGTCTACATACAAAAAAATGTTTTCCCCCTACAATTCTATGAGTAGGGGGCTTTTTGTGCGCTTTGCAGCAACCGGGCGGAATTACGCCGGCCGTTTTTCCATTCACTTTTTAAAAACGGACAAATTCATGATGGAGAAAGCACAGGGAGGTAGGCGCTATGACGGAATATAACAGAGAAAAAATCCCGCCTATTTTAAAGGTAACGCCACTGGCGCATTACCGTTTGCGTCTGGAGCTTGGCAGCGGAAGCATATTAGAGCTGAATATGGAAAATCGCCTGCACACCATCCGTTTTTGCCCTTTGGCTGAGTCCAAAGTGTTTTTTACCGTCACCACAGATGGCGAGAGTCTTTACTTTGGAAAGGCGTTGGAAATTACCCTGCGAGAGGCAATGGACCTTGCCATGATCCCGCCGCCTCGATACCAACTCAGAGAGGATGAAAAAAGCTCATGACAATTGTTTCTTTGCTTATCGGGGCTGCATGCATCGCAATAGGAATTTTTCTCGTCCAAAAGAAAAAGCGAAAGGTGTGGCACACCTTAACCATAGTGGGAGCCTGCCTGTGCGCTGCCAGTTTGTTTTTGATTGCATGCACATTGCTTCTGGTTTCCGCCGTTTAGGCAGGATACTGTTTCCCGGATATAGGCAGGGAGAACAGCATGAATTTTGTGGTAGTATTTTGTGAAAATTACTCAATTAAAACGTTTTGAGAAGAAATTATATAAATGAAGGAGGAAGAACAAGTATGAGTAAAAAGAAAATATGGCGCGTTGTTCTTTTCGCGTTTGGGGTGGCTCTATGCCTGGTGGCAGCCGGTTGCAGCCCTTCTGAGGCTGGCATTACGCTAAACAATCAGTTGGGATATACCCTGTCTGAGCTGTATGTCAGCCCCGCAGATGATACCGAATGGGGAGAAAACCGGCTTTCCCAGCCCTTGCGTACGGAAGGTTCCATTTCCCTGCTGCTCAGCGAGATATCCGATATCGATGTGCGCAAGGGGGCTGCGTTTGATATTTTCGCCATGGATGAGGATGGAGATTATTATCATTTCTACGATGTCCAGATTGCAGACAGAGACCAGATTGTTCTCACCTCTGACGAAAACTTTCATATCGTTGCACAGATAACTCCTAAAAAAGGCGATATGCGCACTACCCAAGGCACCATGACCTTTGCCGATGAAGAAGAAAACCATTTTCTTGGGCAGTGGATGAGCGAAGAGGAAGAAGATTTGCTCTATGTTTTTCTGGAAGACGGTTTATTTGAAGTGCTGGACTTAACAGATGACGGAGCTGTAATTGCCAGCGGAACCTATACTTTTCATGGAGACAGTGGAACCATAACGGCAGCGGAAAGCGATGGCGCGCCAGTGGAAATTTCAGCCAAGCTGATCAATGACTCCACCATGACGCTGGATTATGAGGGCACCATCGTAGTGTTTACCCGTCAGGAAGGGGATATGACCGCCAGCCAATCCAACCCCAATTCCGATGCTGGCGCTGCTGCCAGCACACAACTTACTCCCACCATTGTGCCTGACCGTACCTACACGGATGAGGGCAACAACAAGATAAAATTCCGGGATTATGACTTGGGCATTTTCGCTACTTATCCCAGCTGGATGAGCATTGCAGAAGATTATTTCTCCGATGCTGTGCTGGTGTGTGATGGATATGGCGGTTATGTGACCCTGCGGGATGTAACGGACGCTTATTACGCTTACAGCGGCTCAGATAACGACTTTATTACCCAATATATCGAACAATATGTAATACCCGACTATATGGCGCTTTATGAAAGCGATGGTGTAGAACATGCCAACTTTGAATTGGTCAACCATAATGCCAGTAATCGGGTGGCTACGGCCAACATCAACCTTTACAGCACCAATTATGATATCCAGGTCCATTCGCTGATTTATACCAGCACCTACTCCAATGGAGATGTGCGGGTTATCAGCAAGTCGTTCTTTGCGGACTATGATGACGGCGACCAGATGCAAACCCTGTATGATGATGTATCCAGCGGTGCTTGCCGCCGCAGCTAAATCACATGATAGTTCAAACAAAAACGGAGACAGCCATGCATAACACAAATAAGCATACTCTGTCTTTCCTTACCTCAGGGGCCGAGGCTGGGTAAGGATATATCCAATGGCTGCGCAGCGCCGCCCTCCCGGCGGCGCTGCCACACCTGGTATTCATGTACAGGAGGTTCAACGAATGCCAAAATCCCTCTATAGCGGCCAAATTCAAATGCTTGTGGAAGATTTATGCGTGGAAGATATCGTGTGCCTGCGTTTAAAGTGCACCTCCGGTGTTTATCCTACCGTTACCTACCGGGAGGTCTTTTACACACAGCTGCATGGGCAGCAAATTGGCCAGACTATTCTATGGGTTGAACAAATTCAGCCGGCTGTATTAAAAACGCTGGCGTTACAGCCTGTTTATCAACAATACTGTCAGGAAGCCCATGACGCAGGCGGCCTGCGGCTTTCGGCCGCAATAGACCGCTACCGGAAAAGGCTATTGCTCCATCACATGAGCGATGGCCGCCTGCGACTGATTGTAGCGGGCGATATCGAAATTTATGATAAGCAGCCTCCTGAGTTCCGCTATTGGGAGAATGGATACCATTATCGGGATGCTTATCTATACTATACGGTTCCACCAGCAGATTAAAAGCCGCTTCATTCAATCGATCAGCTTTTACTGGTTTGTACAGGGCGAAGCCGGAAATACAACCCAGCGTTCTCTTTTGCACTATCTCGCAGCACCTGGATCAGCCTATCGCCATACTCCCCCAAATTTTGCTTCACCAGTTCGGGGCGAATTAGCACGATCAAGGTGGGGGTTACCAAATCTCCTAATGCATCATACAATGCGTCTAAATTTTTCCCATACCAGTCCGGCAGAGCCAAAGCTTGCGCCAGATAGGAATGGGCTTCCTCACGACTGGAAAATCGGGCGCCCTGCAGCAATATCGGATGCACATTTTCTTTCATATCCGCGCCCTCAATATAGTTGGGTAAACGATTCATAATGATCCTCCGTATAGAAAATCAACCCATCGTTGGAAAAAACGATACGTTTCGCCCCCCTGCTTTCGCTGCCCGACGTATCAATGTCCCCCTCCATATAAGTCCTCCCCCCGGCCGGCGGCAGCA
>JAEXFV010000067.1 GCA_023451115.1 Bacillota bacterium | reverse complement strand
GGCAAAGATAACCGGCCTGTATACCATTGATTATCTGCTGGCAGGAAACTGGGCAGGATTTAAAGACGCATTAACGCACCTGATTTTGCCTGCAATCGGGCTAACCTTTGGTGGCATTGCCCAGTCTGCCCGCATCACCCGGGGGACTATGGTGGATAACAGCCGGATGGACTACATCCTGGCAGAACAGGCTTACGGAATCCCGGAACGCAAAATGCTCACCAAGTATTGGCTCAAACCCTCGTTAATTCCTACAGTGTCCGTCACCTCGCTGGATATCGCTTCAATGTTTGGCAGTGCATTCCTGGTAGAGCAGCTTTACAACTACCCGGGCCTAGCAAAATACGGCATGCAGGCCGTGCTCACCAAAGACCTGAACGCGATCGCGGGAGTAGCGATGGTGTTAGGGTGTGTGTTTATCATTGTGAATTTGCTTATTGACATCATCGTAGCTTATTTGGATCCCAGAATACGAATCATGGGAGGGTCGAACTGATGGAACAAATTACGCCTACCATGGAACGAAAAGCTCCTGTAAAACGCAGTGCAAAGGAAGTTTTGCGCAAAGCCTGGTATAAGTATTCCCTGAATAAAACCTCAGTGGTAGGGTTGGCTATTGTGGTGTTTGTGGCGATCTGCGCCATATTTCAGCCCTTATTGGCTCCATTTCCGGATCATGCGGGCGCTTTTGTGGACTTTGGCAACGCCAATACGCCCCCCAATGCCGTAAACTGGTTCGGAACGGACGGTGTGGGCCGGGATATTCTCAGCCGTATTATGTATGCCTACCGCAGCGCGTTTTTATTGGGTATGGGTTGTTTGGTGTTGGTTGTGCCTCTGGGCGTATGCCTGGGGTTGGTGGCAGGCTACTGGAAAGGCCGCTGGTTCTCCACCGCCATTATGCGTACTACGGATGTGTTTTTGTCCATTCCGCCCCTGATTATGGCCCTGTGCGTTTGTGCCATCATGAAGCCTACGCTGTTCAATTCCCTGTTGGCGATCAGCGTGTCCTGGTGGCCCTGGTATTGCCGCTTGGTATATGGCATGGCGGCCTCCAAACGCAATGAGATGTATATTAAATCTGCCGAGTTGCTGGGGGCAAGCAGGCTGCACATTCTAATTAAAGAAATTTTGCCCAATTGCCTTAGCTCTGTGTTTACCAAGATGACCTTGGATATGGGCTGGATTATCTTAACCGGCGCTACTCTGAGCTTTGTGGGCATGGGAGAGCAGCCGCCTACCCCAGCTTTGGGTACGATGGTGGCGGATGGCGCTAAATACCTCCCAGGCCAGTGGTGGGTAGCCATTTTTCCCGCACTGGCAATTATGCTGATCGTCCTGGGTTTCAATCTGATGGGCGATGGGTTAAAAGACATGCTTTCGGATGAGGAGTGATGATATTGAGCGCAAACACGGTTGATATTCGGGATCTTCATATTTGGTACCGCACCTTTGGCGGCCAGGTAAAGGTGCTCAACGGCGTCAATCTGTACGTAAAAAAAGGGGAAAAGGTCAGCATTGTAGGGGAAACCGGATGTGGTAAAACCACTACGGTAAAGTCCATTCTGCGTATTTTGGCCAAGCAGGCGTCTGTGCCCCAGGGGGAAGTGCTGTTCCAAGGCGAAAATGTGCTCAAGATGAACCGTGGGGAATTGTCTAAACTCAGAGGATCGGGCGTATCTATGATTTTTCAGGACCCCACCATGTCATTGAATCCGGTGTTTACCATTGGAGAGCAAATGTCGGCGGTTATCCGTTATTCCGGTCAGCCAAATGCGGATAAAAAAGAGGTGCAACATGAACTGGCCGTAAAGGCCTTAAAGGAAACCTCCATGCCCGATCCAGACCGCATTTTACAATCCTACCCGTTCCAGCTCAGCGGCGGTATGCGGCAACGGATATCCATTGCCATGTCTTTGGCTACGCCCAGGGAACTGGTAATCGCAGATGAGCCCACCACCAATCTGGATGTCACCATCCAGGACCAGGTGCTGAAGATTTTGAAAGAGCGGGTGGAATCCAAGGGCAGTTCCCTAATTTTGATTACCCATTCGCTGGGAGTTGCCAGAGAAACTACGGACCGGATTTATGTGATGTATGCGGGGAACATGGTGGAAACCGCGCCTACCAAGGAGCTGTTCCGCAGGCAGCTGCATCCATATACCCAGGCGCTGATGGACTGCATTCCCAAGCTATCTGGTGGCGGCATTTCCGAGGGTATTGCAGGACGCATCCCCAACTATCTGCATCCCAGCCCTGGCTGCCGGTTTGCTCCCCGCTGCCCCAAAGCCTGCCCACGCTGCCACCAGGAAAAGCCGGAGTATGTGGACGTAGGGGATCAGCATCAGGTGGCCTGCTTCTTATACGATGAGAGGGGGAATGCACATGCGTGATGTTATTTTAGAGGTCAAGGGGTTAAAAAAGTATTTTCCCATCGTCAAAGGCAAGCAAAAAGGCAAAGCGGTGAAAGCCATTGACGGAATCGATTTTTATGTCCGCCAGGGCGAAACTTTGGGCTTGGTAGGGGAAAGCGGTTCAGGCAAAAGCACCACTGCCTACAATGTGATCGGCATGTATACCGCCACACAAGGGGAGATGCTCTTCAAAGGGGAAAAGATTGATTTAAGCTCTGCAAAACGGCCGTTGTCACTGAAGAAAGACATCCAGATGGTGTTCCAGGATCCTGGCACTACGCTAAACCCCAAGCGCTCTGTGCAACAAATCCTTTCCCTACCGCTGAAAATTCACGGCATGGTGGATAAAAGCGACCCTACCGGGCAGCTGCTGCGGCTATTGGAGGAAGTGGAACTGCCTGCGGAATATTTATATAAATATCCGGCGTCTCTGGGCGGCGGGGAACGGCAGATGCTGGCGGTGGCCAGAGCGTTGTCTACCAATCCCTCCATGATTGTGCTTGATGAACCAACGTCATCGTTAGATGTTTCCGTGCAGGCAAAAATTATCAATATGCTATTAAGGCTACAAAAACAGCACAATTTAGCTTATATGTTCATTACTCATGATTTAAGCCTGATGCGCAATCTGGCGACCCGTGTAGCCATCATGTATCTGGGAAAAATTTCCGAAATTGCGCCTACCGAAACTTTTTTTCAGGCGCCTGAGCATCCCTATACCCAGATGCTACTCTCCGCAATCCCCGTGGTGAGCGAGGCGGAAGAAGCGCTCAAACAGCAGAAAATTGAGCCAAAAGGGGAAATCCCCAGCCCCGTGGATGTGCCGCCGGGGTGTAGCTTCAACACCCGTTGCCCGCTGGCGTGCGAGAAATGTTTCAAGGAGGATCCGACCATGATCGAGGTAGCGCCGGAGCACTTTGTGCGGTGCCATTTGGCAAAACCACAAGAAAAGCAGCAACAGGCAGAATGCTAGAAAGGATGCATCCCATGCAGCAGCTGAAAAACCATACGGATATTGCAGATTTTGTAAGAGGAGCAACCTTTTTGGGCACTGGGGGCGGAGGACTGCCAGAGATGGGCCGCAAAATTCTTTCCCATCAGCTGCAAGAAGGCAAAACACTGGGCTGGGTTAGCCCGCAAGAGATTGAAAAAGAGGACTATACGGCTTGCGCTTTTGGTATGGGCTCTATTGCGCCACGGACACAGGAGGGCATTGCGCAGATGAAACGTCTGGGTCTTGACCCGGAACAACCTGTGTTAGACCGCATTGGGTATTTAAAAAACGCGGTGGAAGCGCTGCAAGAAAGCAGTGGAAAAACAATTAAAGCGTTGGTACCCGGGGAATTGGGGGGCGGCAACTCCGCATCTGGTGTGGCGCTGGCAGCAGCGCTAGGGTTGTTGGCGGTAGACGGCGACTATGCCGGCCGGGCGTTGCCGGAAATCCAGCAGGCATCCCCCTGCTTATTGGGATATCCATTGACACCCATGGCTTCCTGCGACTCGTGGGGAGATTCCTGCATGATCCGGCATACCGTCAGCCTGCGTATGACGGAGCGCATTGGGAAGATGATCAGCGTAGCAGGATTTGCCGGTTGCGGCATGGCTGGTTTTCTGCTAAATGGAGCGCAGATGCAGGAGGCTGTCTATCAGGGTACGATGTCGGAGTGCCTCCGGCTGGGCCGCTGCTTGAGAGAGGCATTGGAAGCAGGGGAAGACCCTGCCCTTGCGGTGGCAAAAGCGGCAGACGGATGGATACTTTGCCGGGGTAAAGTAACGAAAAAAGAATGGGAGGACCGGGAGGGATACTACTGGGGTTACCATACCATAACGGGAGAAGGGGCGTATCAGGGCAAAGAGGCCAGAATATGGTTTAAAAACGAGAATCATATTTGCTGGATAAACAGCCAGGTAGCCTGCATGAGCCCAGATTGCATCAACGTGATTGACGATTGCACTGGCGAGCCCTACATCAACCCCCAAATCGGAGAAGGGCAGCAGGTTGCAGTGATCGCTATGCGCGCCCGGCCCATGCATCGCAGCCCTGCAGGTTTATTGGAGCTTGCGCCGAGAGCATATGGATTTGATATGGATTATGTGCCAGTGGAAACACTGATGCGTCACTGAAAGGAGAACGTATATGCCGAATTTTACCTTTAAAACCCGGCAGGAAATAGAGGATTTTATCCGTGGGGCAACCTTTTATGGCACTGGCGGCGGCGGCGACCCGGTGTTGGGCGCCAGCATGATGAACACGTTGCTGGAGGAGGGCGTAGCGTTTGGCTGGGTAGACCCAAGAGAGGTAGGAGAAGATGTAGCCACGGCCAGCGTATTCGGCATGGGCTCTACCGCACCACGTACCCCGGCTGTGTGCCAGCAGATGGGAAAATATGGCTTAAACCCCAATCAGCCGCTGCTTAGCCGGAAAGAATATATTATAGGCGCGTTGGAACAGTTGGAAAACTATGTGGGCAAACAGGTGGGGGCATTGGTTCCCATTGAACTGGGCGGCGGCAATTCCCCTTCCGCTATGGTAGCGGCTGCGTCGAAAGGCATTGTGATGGTGGACGGGGATTATGCGGGCAGAGCCGTGCCGGAAATGTGCCAAACCACCGTATTTTTAAAAAACCGTATGAGCTTGCCAATGGCTTCCTGCGATTGCTGGGGCGACCGCTGCATATACCTTTCCGCTGTCAATTGGCCTATGGTAGAG
>JAEXFV010000064.1 GCA_023451115.1 Bacillota bacterium | reverse complement strand
CCAATACACGCGGCACCTGTTTGGCGAATATATTTCAGTGTATCTACGCCCATAGCGCCAAACCGCAATAGCTCCAAATCCACAAAGTCCGTATGCCCACTGTCCGCAGCATGGCAAAGAATTTTCTGATAGGCGGCACCGGTTGCCTCCCCTCGCCCGCCTTCCGCCCTGGTACGATACGTAAACAACAAGGGCGTTTCTCCCAGTGCTTGCCGCAGTTCCTGGAGCAACGCTATAAGCTGCTCCTTATTTTCCACAGCCGGATAATAATCGGCCCGCCACTCCACAATATCTACCTGACGTTTGCATAAGAGCCGCGCCTGCTGCAGGATATCTTGCTTCTGGGTTTGGGTCACGGAAACAATGATTTTGGGCATACCTCGACCAATTGCCAATCCCCGGGCTATAACCACGTTTTCCATCTGCTCTCCTTATCCGTTGAGAACCTGTTCCATGCCAAAAAACAGCTGAATTCTTTTATCAATTATATCAATTTTTTCGGTCGGTGCAAACCTTTTGGCATGGCGGCCAACAGCGAATTACCACCCATGCCAAGCGGGTAGTGCGCATTGTGGACGGAGAGCTTTTCCCGGACCAGGCGCCGCAGCAGGCCTAGTGTTCATGAAAAGTTTGCTTTACATCCCGCAAACCCTTTGTTATCCTTGCACATGTGGCAACCAGTCTTATTTCACTATACCGCTGTTTGGCATAGTGGCTTTTCCGTTTCTGCCCGTCTCCAATCCATTGGATTAGGGGATTCCCAGCAAATTGCGATGTGGCAGGCTGTGGTCTTAGTCGCTTTGCTGCCGGGTGTTCAGCAGCTGTAATGATTGAACAATCAAAAGCACGAAAGGGGATTTTATTATGAAACATAAACGCTCCATTACCCGCTGGGGGGCGTTAGCCCTCTGTCTTGCCCTCCTGTTATCCTTTAGCATGCCGGCCATGGCAGCCAGTTATAGCCACATTGGCGTGGTAGGCTCCAGCGGCGCTAGCATTTACCAAAACGCCAATACCGCTTCCAGTGTGATGGCTTCTGTAAATGCAGGGCAGGCCCTGGCGATTGATGGCCAGAGCGGCAGTTTTTACCGCGTGGTGTTGCAGCCTTCCGCCTCCACTTCTTCCTATGGGTGGGTGCTGCAGTCCGCTATCGCTTCGCTGACCACCGCCAGCGGCTCCAAAGTTTCCAGCAGCTCGGCAAGTTCTACGGCTTCCATCAATACCTCCAGCACTTCCGGCTCCGGTTCCAGCAATGAAACAACTGCGTCCTCCAGCGGCACGCCAGGTTATATTACCAACTGCAACAGCTACGTTAATTTTCGCAGCGCTGCCAGCGCCAGTTCTACGAAGCTGGGCACGCTCTCAAAAAACACGGTAGTGTCCATCTTGGGTACGGAAGGTAGTTTTTATCAAGTAACCGCCAACGGGCAAACCGGATATGTTTCTACCCAGTATGTGGCGGCAGGCACCCCAACTACTGCAAGCAGCGCCTCCAGTTCTTCCAGCTCCGGCAGCGATGCCACAGTAGCCACCGGCACTGCTTCTGCAAGCTCTCATGTTACCACTCAAATGGCCGCTGCAAAGAAAATCAACAGCGATGTTGTAGGGTATGTGTATCTCCCTGGCACCAACATCGACTTCCCTGTTTTGCATAACAGTTCCAGCGTCCATTATTATAGCTCCCGCAATATCAACAAACAAAGCGACAGCAAAGGTAGTATCTACACCTTTTATAATGTACTCACGCGCAACAACGTGATTACCGGACACAATATGCGTACCTCCGGCACCATGTTCCATGAGCTGCACCATATCCAGGAAAAGACACTGGGGTATTCCACCTGCCAGGTTTCCAAATCTACCGACTGCCAGCGTTGCAGCCGCGTGATTTCCAGCTCTGTTCCTGATCTGAAGACCGCCTCCAACCGGATATGGCAGATTCCGCTGTATGGTTACAACCAATGGGAAGTATGGGCGATGTATGAAGTAAAGGCCAACGAGCCTTCCTCTACGCTTTCCTACAATACCCAGCACCTGGCAACTTCCAGCGCCTCTACCATACAAACCTGGATTAACACGCAAAAGAGCCGTTCTGAAGTAGACTTTGGCACCAGCGTCAGCACAAACGACGTGTTCCTTACCATCTACACCTGCGGCACCAATTATGACTCTTCCACCGCCAACTCCCGGCTGTATTTCTTCCTGAAGGCAGTTGGCTAAAGGAAACGGAAGCTACTTTCACGTTAGCAGAAAGGCCCCGGGCAATTGGCGGGGCCTTTCTAAACCCAAAAACTTCAGAACCGGTAAGAACCCATTTCTGAAGTTTTTGTTATTCTGTATTCCATGGAACACTCCACAGCAAGCTGGAATTTGCATTATTGTGCCGGGGTACACAAGCGCCATTCGTTTTCATATAAAACAGCGATTCCTCCTTCAACTTCTGCAAACGGCATATTTAATTCTCGATTAAAATTTGTTTCGCCATCTTTTTCCGGGAACGTATCCGTATATGATTTTGTATATCCAATGATGGCGCTTTCATGGATTTCAGCAGGCATTGCTTCCATCGAAAGCAGATAAATCGACTCATTTACCATAATTGCCGCAGGATAATCGGTTTCTGTATGGGGACCTAATGAACAACTGGTAAACAATATTGAGAAAACCAATAGCGCTATGAAACCAAACCATTTTTTCATGTTTGAACATCCCCTTTCCGGTTTATTCCCTGACAGCATATTTTCTATCAGTGTATCTCATCTGGAGCACATATTCAAGGAAGTGGCAATCTTGCTTTTATTTTCATATTCCCCAGTAAAACCGGCAATTGAAAGTATATTGGTGTATCCTCTTTGCACAATCTAAAAAAAGTCAAGGAGGGCTATCGCCAATGTTCAAACATGAAAAAAAATTGCTAAACCCAGTCCGGGTTGATCGCCCCAATCCCAACTATGCCGCTT
>JAEXFV010000034.1 GCA_023451115.1 Bacillota bacterium | reverse complement strand
GTCTACCCTGCATGGCTGCCCGCCTCAGGAGATTGAGCGCATCGCTTCTTACCTGCTGCGGGAAAAGGGGCTGCACACTTATGTCAAATGCAACCCCACCATTTTGGGGTATGAAAGCGCCCGGCGGATTTTAAATCAAATGGGGTTTGATTATATCGCGTTTGACGATCACCATTTTAAAGAAGATCTGCAATATCAGGATGCAGTGCCCATGTTCAAGCGGCTTCAGGCGTTGGCCCAGGAGAAGGGGCTGGACTTTGGGCTGAAGCTTTCCAATACCTTCCCTGTGGATGTGACCCAGGGAGAACTCCCCAGCCAGGAAATGTATATGAGCGGCCGTTCTCTTTATCCTCTCACCATCGAAATGGCCAACCGAATTACAGCCCAGTTTGACGGGCGCATGCGCATTTCCTTCTCCGGCGGGGCGGACGTGTTTAACATTCACAAATTGTTCTCTGCAGGTATCTGGCCCATCACCATGGCCACCACCCTGCTCAAGCCTGGCGGCTATCAGCGCATGCTGCAGCTGGCCGAGCTTCTCTCCCGTATGGAATACGTCCCCTTTACCGGGGTAAGCGTGGCCCGGGTGCAGCGGCTTGCCCAGGGGGCGCTGGCGGATAATCACCACCGCAAGCCGGTAAAACCCCTGCCGTCGCGCAAGTGGGAGGGCGAAAAGGTTCCCCTTACCTCCTGCTTTACGGCGCCTTGCAAGCAGGGCTGCCCCATCGGGCAGGATATTCCGGAATATATCCAGCTGGTAGGCCAGGGCAAGCACCTGAAAGCACTGGAAGTCATTACCCAGAAGAACCCGCTGCCCTTTATCACCGGCCGTATTTGCTCCCATCATTGTATGGAAAAATGCACCAGGGGCTTTTATGAAGAACCGGTGCGCATCCGCAATGCCAAGCTGGAAGCTGCCCGCATGGGCCTTGAGGGCCTGCTTGGGGAGCTTTCCACCCCGGCTATGACATCGGATAAGCGGGCGGCTGTTATCGGCGGCGGCCCGGCTGGGTTGGCGGCCGCCTACTTCCTGGGACGCGCGGGCATGCCGGTAACGTTATTTGAAAAGCGGCCCTCGTTGGGCGGCGTTGTGCGCCATGTGATTCCGGAGTTCCGCATCTCCCAACACGCCATCGACCGGGATGTGCAGCTGGTGGAGCGTATGGGCATGCGCTGTAAGCTGGGGCAGGCTGCGCCCAGCGTGGAAGAACTCAAAGCCCAGGGATACGACTACGTGCTCTTCGCAGTAGGCGCTTGGGCCCCAGGGCAGCTGAAACTGGCCCAGGGCCAGGCGCAGAACGTGTTGGACTTCCTCTGCGCCTGCAAGGATGGCAGCATCGGCAATGTGGGCAAGGCAGTGTGCATTGTGGGCGGAGGCAACACCGCTATGGATGCCGCCCGGGCCGCCAAACGGCTGCCGGGGGTGGAGAAGGTGAGCGTGGTGTATCGGCGCAACCGGCGCTACATGCCAGCAGACGGGGAAGAGCTGGAACTTGCCCTGAAGGAGGGCGTGGAGTTTCTGGAACTGCTCGCGCCCGTTTCCTTCCAAAGCGGCCAGCTGACCTGCCGCAAAATGACCTTGGGCGAGCCGGATGAAAGTGGCCGCCGTAAACCCGTGGAAACGGAAGAAACCATGGTGATCCCCTGTGATACGCTGGTCGCCGCCGTAGGCGAACGGGTAGAAGGAACCCTCTTCCAGCATAATGGCATTGCGCTGGATGAACGGGGACGTGTGATGGTAAATGCCCAGACGTTGGAAACCTGTCTCCCCAGCGTATACGTGCTGGGAGACGCCCACCGTGGCCCTGCCACGGTGGTGGAGGCCATCGCCGACGCCCAGCGGGTTGCCAATGCCATACTGGGGAAGGAACAGTCTCAGCCGGATATTCCAGAGGCTGCCATCCCTGCGGCTGCAGAGTGCCGCGGGAAGCAGGGCGTGCTGCAGGAGTATCAAAACGCTGCTCGGGAGGCGGAGCGGTGCCTGCACTGCAATCTGTCCTGCGAGTGCTGCGTCACCGTGTGCCCCAACCGTGCCAACATCGCCCTGGAAGTGCCGGGCTATTCCATGCGGCAGATTTTGCATATTGACCGCATGTGTAACGAGTGCGGCAACTGCGCCATTTTCTGTCCTTATGACAGCGCGCCGTACCGGGAAAAGCTTACCCTGTTCCACACGGGAGAAGATTTCCATAACAGTGAAAACCAGGGCTTTTTGTATCAGGGCGACAAACGCTTCCTTGTGCGACTGGGCGGGGAGGAACAGGAGATTGACCTTTCTCAGCCGGATACCGGCGTAGACCAGGGGGTGGAAGCCATCCTGTGGGCAGTGCTGAAGTCTTACGGGTATCTGCTGTAATGAATGAAAAATGTCCCCCCAACTTTCAGGTTGGGGGGTGCAGGGAGGAGGCCGTGCGATGGCTACGTTTACGGTAAATGGAACAACGGTACAGGTGGAGCAGAACACCAAAGCCCTGCCCTACCTGCGGGATGTGCTGGGGCTGACCAGCGTGAAAAACGGCTGCGCCGAGGGGGCTTGCGGCGCCTGCATGGTGCTTGTGGACGGCAAACCCACCCGCATCTGCGTGCAGAAAACCGACCAGCTGGATGGAAAAAACCTGTTGACGGTAGAAGGGCTCTCCCAACGGGAGAAAGAGGTATACGCTTATGCCTTCGCCCATGTGGGGGCAGTGCAGTGTGGTTTTTGTATTCCAGGCATGATCATCAGCGCCAAGGGTTTGATCGACCGGGTAGCGGATCCTTCCCCGGCCCAGGTAAAGGAAGCCATTAAAAACAATATTTGCCGCTGCACAGGCTATAAAAAAATCGAAGAGGCCATTTTGCTTTCGGCAAAGCTGCTGCGGGAAAACACGCCCGTTTGTGGCGGCGCTCTGGAGCAGCCCGGGCTCTTGGGCAATTCCCTGCACAGGGTAGACGCTGCGGCCAAAGCCTTGGGCGAGGCAAAATATGCCGGGGATTTATACTTTCCCGGCATGCTGTATGGCAGCGCCTTACGCAGCGCCTATCCCAGAGCCAGGGTGCTGGCAATCCATACGGAAGCGGCCAAAGCCTTGCCGGGGGTGGTGGCGGTGCTCACCGCTGAGGATATTCCCGGGGCGCAAAAAATCGGCCACATCAAGCAGGATTGGGACGTGCTGGTGCCGGTAGGCCAGGTCACCCATTACCTGGGGGATGCCGTCGCTTTGGTGGCCGCCACCAGCATGGAGGCGCTGGAGCAGGCCAAGGGGCTGATCCAGGTGGAATATCAGGAGCTGCCCCCGATTTGCAGCCCCCAGGAGGCGCTGCAGGATGGGGCGCCGTTGGTGCACGAGGGGATGGAAAGCAACATATTGTCCCAGGAGCATCTGGTGCGGGGGAATGCCCGGGAACGCCTGGCTTCTTCCAAATATGTGGTAACCAACCATTACAGCCTCCCCTTTACGGAGCACGCCTTTTTGGAGCCGGAATGTGCCGTGGCACTGCCCGCAGCCCTGGATGAAGACTGCGATGGCAGCTACGACATGCGCATTTATTCCGGCGATCAGGGCATTTATCAAACCCGTAAGGAATGCGCCGCTATGTTGGGCCTTCCGGAGGAACGGGTGCGGGTTACCGCTATGATGGTGGGCGGCGGCTTTGGCGGCAAGGAGGATATGAGCGTGCAGCACCATGCGGCGCTGTTAAGCTATAAAACCGGTTTGCCGGTAAAGGTAGCCCTTACCAGGCAGGAAAGCATCCTGGTTCATCCCAAACGCCATGCCATGGAGCTGGAGTTTACCACCGGCTGCGACGAAAACGGCAATCTTACCGCCATGGAGGCGGTGCTCATTGCGGACAGCGGCGCTTATGCCTCTTTGGGCGGGCCGGTGCTGCAGCGGGCCTGTACCCATGCGGCAGGGCCCTATCATTACCAGGATATCGATATACTGGGGAAAGCCGTATATACCAACAACCCCCCCGCAGGGGCGTTTCGCGGGTTTGGGGTAACCCAGAGCTGCTTTGCTACGGAGTGCAATTTAAACCAGCTTGCCCAGATGGTAGGCATCAGCCCCTTTGAAATGCGTTATCGCAACGCCATTCGGCCGGGGGAAACCCTGCCCAACGGCCAGATCGCGGATGAAACCACTGCTCTGGTGCAAACTTTGGACGCAGTGCGGGATGTGGTAGAGGCCCGGCCGGACTGCGGCATTGCCTGTGCCATGAAAAACAGCGGTTTGGGGGTGGGTATCCCGGACACCGGGCGCTGCCGTCTGGCAGTGGAGGAAGGAAAGGTGCATATCTACAGCTCCGCCGCCTGCATTGGCCAGGGCATGGGTACGGTGCAGCTGCAAATGGTAGCCCAGACGGCAGGCCTTACTCCAGAAGAGCTTGTTTATGAAACGCCGGATACCCACATTTGCCCCAATGCGGGCAACACCACCGCTTCCCGCCAAACCGTGTTCACCGGGGAAGCGGCAGTGCGCGCGGCGGAGTGCTTAAAAGCTGCCTTAGGGCAGGCGGGCAGTTTGGCTGCCTTGGAAGGCCGGGAGTTTTTAGGAGAGTACAGCAGCGTAACGGATAAAATGGGCTCCGATAAGCCGCATCCGGTGAGCCATGTGGCATATGGATATGCTACGCATGTGGTGTTGCTGGATGAAGCAGGTAGGGTGGAGCAGGTGATTGCCGCCCACGATGTGGGGCGGGCGGTAAACCCCAACGCCCTTACGGGCCAAATCGAAGGCGGCGTGGTGATGAGCTTGGGATATGCTCTGACGGAGGATTATCCCCTGGAGCAAGGCAAGCCCAAGGCCAAGTTCGGCACACTGGGGCTGTTCCGCTCCACGCAGACGCCGCCGGTTTCTGCCATCACCTTAGGAGTGTATGACGGCAAAGAAGAGCCGGAGCAAGGCAGGCCTTTGGCCCATGGCGCAAAAGGCGTAGGGGAGATCTGCTCCATCCCTACCGCCCCGGCGGTACAGCTGGCGTATTACCACAGGGACGGGAAGTTCCGCACCAGGCTGCCCCTGGAGGACACCCCGTACAGCAAAAAGAAAAAGTAGAAAATAAATTAGTAAACAAAGGGAAAATCCCCGGCGCTTGCCGGGGATTTTTGATGCTGCAATGGGAAGTACTGCATCCGTTGGTTTGCGATAATCCTTATAAAACCAAACCTTAGTTGTTTTGCTCCCTTGTTCTTTTAGTTGGCGACAATATTCACCACGTTCTTTACCGCAATCACCTTTCGGATGGTTTTGCCCTCTACAAAAGGCTTCACATCTTCATTTTCCAACGCCAGCTTCTGGATTTCCTCCGGGGTGGCTTGGGCGGACACTGTGATGCGGCCGCGCACCTTACCATTGATCTGGATGGCCAGCTCTTTGGCCTCTTCCACCAAAGCGGCTTCATCCCAGGCGGGCCAAGGGGTGGAATACAGCGGTGCATACCCTAAGGACTGGTTCATTTCTTCCGCAATATGGGGAGCGACCGGGGAGAGTATGGCCAACAAGGTATGCAGCTCGTCCCGGGTAATGCTGCCCTTTGCATAGAAGTCGTTCACCAGGCTCATCATGGCGGCGATGGCGGTGTTGTACTTCATGCGCTCATAGTCTTCTGTAACCTTTTTGATGCAGCCATGCACCTTGGGACGCATATCCTGGCTTTCCCCTTCTCCCTGCAGCATATCCTGCAAGCGCCATACCCGATCCAGGAAGCGGCGGCAGCCTCTGGCGCCAGTGGTGGACCAGGGGATGGGCTGGTCAAAGGCGCCCATGAACATCTCGTATAGCCGGAAGGTATCCGCGCCCAGCTCTGCAACGATGTCATCAGGGTTTACCACATTGCCCCGGGATTTGGACATTTTTTCCCCGTTCTCGCCCAAAATCATGCCGTGGCTGGTGCGCTTTTGATAAGGCTCCGGCGTGGGAACCACTCCAATGTCGTAAAGGAACTTATGCCAGAAGCGGGAATACAGCAGGTGCAGCGTGGTGTGCTCCATGCCGCCGTTGTACCAGTCCACAGGCAGCCAGTAGTCCAGCTCTTCTTTGCTGGCCAGCGCATCGTGATTGTGAGGGTCGATATAGCGCAGGAAGTACCAGGAAGAACCCGCCCATTGGGGCATGGTGTCGGTTTCCCGCCTGGCTGGGCCGCCGCAATGGGGGCAGGTGGTGTTGATCCAGTCCGTTGCCCGGCTTAAGGGGGACGAACCATCATCTCCCGGCACGTATTCTTCGATTTCCGGCAGTACCAGCGGCAACTCGCTTTCCGGCAGAGGCACCCAACCGCATTTTTCACAGTATACCAGGGGGATGGGTTCACCCCAGTAACGCTGGCGGGAGAATACCCAGTCCCTGAGCTTAAAGTTTACCTTGCGGGTGCCGATGCCCTTTTGCTCCAGCCAATCGATCATGGCAGGAATGGCCTGTTTCACCGTCATGCC
Organism: Bacillota bacterium; assembly: GCA_023451115.1. GTDB lineage: Bacteria > Bacillota > Clostridia > Christensenellales > CAG-138 > JAEXFV01. Next base: position 24,355 of record JAEXFV010000034.1, on the reverse strand, counting down.
ATCGAGGAAGCCGGAGTTTACCATGTTGCCGCTCTGCACATCGGTGTATACCTGCTGCTGCACATCTACGCCGCTGTGCACCACTTCGACGATGGGAAGCCCAAATTTTTTCGCAAAGTCCCAGTCACGCTCATCGTGGGCGGGCACTGCCATGATGGCGCCGGTGCCGTAACCCATCAATACATAATCGGAGATCCAAACCGGAATGGGCTTGCCGTTTACCGGGTTGGTGGCCTGGATACCCTTTAATTCCACACCGGTTTTTTCCTTATTCAGTTCGCTGCGCTCAAAGTCGGATTTGCGTGCAGCAGCATCCTGGTAGGCTTTTACCTCGTCCAAGTTGGTGATGGAGGCCGCCATTTCCTTCACGATGGGATGCTCCGGGGATACCACCATATAGGTGGCGCCAAACAGGGTATCCGGCCGGGTGGTGTATACCTTGAGCCCTTCTGGGTAGCCCTGGATGGGGAATACCACTTCCGCGCCCTCGCTGCGGCCAATCCAGTTCTTTTGCTGGATTTTGACCTTTTCAATATAGTCCAGCCCATCCAAATCGTCGATGAGGCGCTGGGCATATTTGGTGATTGCCAGCATCCACTGGCTTTTTACCTTGCGCACCACTGTGCCGCCGCAGCGCTCGCACACCCCGTCCACGACCTCTTCGTTGGCCAGGCCAACCTTGCAGGAGGTGCAGAAGTTGATGGGGATTTCCGCTTTATAAGCCAACCCTTTTTCAAACAGCTTGAGGAAAATCCACTGGGTCCATTTGTAATAATTGGGATCGGTGGTGTTCACCTCCCGGCTCCAGTCAAAGGAGAATCCCAGCCGCTTTAACTGCTGGCGGAAGTGGTCCACGTTATCATGGGTTACCTTGGCGGGATGGATGCCCGTTTTGATGGCGTAGTTCTCCGTGGGCAGGCCAAAGGCGTCCCAGCCAATGGGGAACAGCACGTTGTAGCCCTCCATGCGCCGTTTGCGGCAAATGATATCCAGCGCTGTGTTGCTGCGGGGATGGCCTACGTGCAGGCCCATGCCGGAAGGATAGGGGAACTCAATGAGCCCATAAAACTTGGGCTTTTCATGGGAAGCTTCTGCTTCAAAGCAGTGGGCGTCTTCCCATATTTTTTGCCACTTTAGCTCCACCACCTGCGGATCGTAACGGTCAACCATACTTGCACTTCCTCCAAATCCTGTGTAATGTTCGCCATAAAAAAACGCCTTCATCCCACAAAGAGACGAAAGCGAAACGCTTGCGTGGTACCACTCTTTTTCGCGGCCTGCTCCACACATCTGCCGCCTTTCCCTCCATAACGCAGAAGCTGCGCCAGGCCTAACAAATCGTTCAGCGCTGGACGCTCCCTGGCGAGTGCTTTGCTGCCTGCCGCCGCGTTCCACCACCCCGCGGCTCTCTTAAGGCCAAACATGCAAATTGCTCCAGTTCATCGCAGATAGGCCTATTTTACCCAAGCTGGGGCGGATTGTCAAGGAGAGCGACCAAGTTTATCCCCAAAACAGGACAATAACCACCAGCCCTGCCTGCAAAAGCAAAAACAGGGGCGCTAGCCACACAAATTTTTTGTGTTTGGTTTTGTGCCGGAACAACTGCATGCCAAGCACTGCGCCAAAACCGCCAAATATAGCAGAGCACCCTAGCAACACTCGTTCCGGAATGCGCCATGCCCGTCTCTGTGCCCGGGCTTTATCCAGCCCGTATAGGGCAAATACCACAATGTTCCAAAGCAACACTGCTGCAGCCACCGCCAGGGCGTTTTCCCGCAAGAAAGCAGCTGCGCTTTGCATGATAGCCATTTTTCAATATCTCCTGCATTTGTTCAGATGCCAAGCCCATGCAGAGGGATTGCTTGGGCCTGTTGCAGCAAGTCCGGGTTTTGGGTGCAGATACAGCACCATTGTCCTGGGGGAAAGGGGATATGCCCATAGTAAGCATCCCCGGCCCAGCCGGCAAGGGCCCCCTGCTGCACGACTGAAAACTGTGAAAAATCATCTCCGATGCCCTGGCCAGTGAATTTTACATAGCTTTCCTTTGCGGTCCAAACTGCAAAAAATGGCGCAAAGTCATGTGCTTTTAAAAATTCGTATTCATCGGGGTGAAAAAAACGTTTTGCAATGGCCGCCGCCTTGCAATCCCGCTCCTCCTGGATATCCAGCCCTATCGGCATTGGAGAAAGAGCCACAGCCCAATGTGGCCCGCTGTGGGAAATGGAAAAGTGTAAGCCTTCTTCAAAAGGGAAATAGGGCTTTCCCTTGTCGGTGCGGCGCATTTCAGGCAAAGCCGCAAAACGGCCCGGCTCATACTGCTGCAATGCCGCCAGCAGATAGCCGGCGCTTCCTTGCTCCCGGGGAAAAGAAGCGGTATAAACCCTGATTGGTTTCAAAGCGTTACGCCCTTTTTCTTCATATATTCAATTACATCCTTCACCTGGTGTAGCTGCCATACGTCCCGGGTGGGGATGTTCACGTCAAACCGTTCCTCAAATGCGCATACGATGTTGACAATGTCAAAGGAGTTTAGCTCCAGGTCTCGGATAAAATCCGTGTCGTAGGTGATGCCGGTTTTGCCGGTCACCTGGTAAACGATTTGCTGCACCAGTTCCAGCATACGTATTCCTTCCCTTCCTGCCGTGGAAATCAAGGGATTTCCAGAATTTTAGGGATGGCAAGCGCTTGGCTTTGCCCCCTTTGTGCTCCAGCGCCCTTATGGCAGGGCGTTCACTCAAAAAATTTACACCAGCTGCCGGCGGATTTTTTTGGAAGACGTCTTTTCAAACGCATCTTCCCGGATATTCACCAGCTTAATCTGTTTATAAGTAGGATACCCCTGGTTAATCTTATCAACCTCCTGCTGCAGGGCATCCAGGATTTCATAAGCGCTCATGCCCTCTGTCTGCTTTTCATCTGGATATACCATCACCGCTAGCTTTACATCATCGGCGGATAAGCCGGAGGATGCGCCATAAGCCATCACTTCTTTTACCATGGGGATGGAGGCCATCTTGGTTTCAATTTCTTCCGGCGCAATTTTCTTTCCGTTGTTCAGCACAATGAGGTTTTTCTTGCGGCCGGTCACCCGAATGAGCCCGGCTTTGTCGATAAACCCAACGTCTCCTGTGCGGAACCAGCCATTCAAAAACGCTTCCTGGGTCAACTCAGGAGCTTTGTAATAGCCTTGCATTACGCTGGGGCCCTTAACCAGGATTTCTCCATCTTCAAAGCGCATCTCATAACTGGGCAGCTTCCAGCCTGCGGAGCCTGGGGGATTATAAATGCCGGAACGGGTGGCGCTAATCAGCGGCGCACATTCCGTGATGCCGTATCCTTGCTGCACATCCACGCCAAAGGCCTGGAAATCCCGCCAGATTTCCTCCGCCAAGTGCGCCCCGCCGGTAACCACAACCCGGAGTGCGCCCAAGGCCTTGTCCCGGCAGGCCAATTGCTCCGGCGTGGGAGCGGGGGGCGTAAACTCACCTTCTCCAAACAAGGCCTTTTTTGCCCGCTGCAACATCCCTGGCGCACAGGCCTGGGAACAAACGCCCATGGCAGCAGCTGTGGCCATCAGCTTTTTGTGCAACATCTGGCTGATCAAAGGCACGGTCATAATGGTTTGAGCGTTAAAAAGGGCCATATCCCGGGCCATGGTTTTTAAATCCCCATTGAGCCCCATGTGGCCGCCCATATTCAAAGGCCCAAGTACGCTGCAGGTAAGCCCATAGGTGTGATAGAGCGGCAATGAGGAATATACTTTTTCCGTTGCCTGTATCATGGCCACGCTTTCACTGGCGTTAAGGCAAACGCCCTGCTGGCTGAGCATCACCGGTTTGGAAATGCTGGTGGTGCCGGAGGTATAGGCGATCAGCGCGGTGGCTTGCGGGTTCACCTGTTGATTCAAAAACAGCCTGCTGCCTCCCGCAATGCTGGCCCTGCCTTTTTCCAATAAAGCGCTGAAATCCTGGCCATAGGCCGGCATTTCTTTGCCGCCCCAAACGATGAGCTTGATGTGTTGGGGCAAGCGGGCCTCCGACAGCACCTGGGCAATGACGTCAGAGGCAATCACGGCCTCCACATCCGCCCGCTTAAACATGGCCAACATACCGTCGCCGGTTTGCTCCACATCAATCAACACCGCTACATTGCCCGAAGCCGTCACGCCATAAAAAGCCGTGAGCCAATCCTGGCAGTTTTCTCCTGCCAAAGCAATGTGGGCGCCCTGATAACCCTCTAACAACAACCCTTCGCCAAAGGCGCAGGAATCATCGCAAAGCTGACGAAATGTCCGGGTGACAGGGATTCCGCCCCGAGTATAGGTTGTCACGGCAGGGCGGCCTTCAAACCGTTTGCCGATGCCGAGAATGCAATCATGAAACTGGGAATAATAATCCACCTGATAAATAGGCGGTTGCTGCATAGGGGTTCCTCCTTCTGTTCCCTAAAACCATTGAAGTTTGGGAATTTGAACAAACAGAATGGCCAAACCGGAAACAATTGGCGATATCAGCCGCTAAGCCGTCCACGTTTACGCTTCCGAATTAGAGGCTTGTTCGGTATACGTCCAGGCCAATTCCTGGCGTAAGGCTTCGAAGTTTTCCAATAAAGGCAAAAACGCGTCCACAACGGCCGGATCAAATTGCGTGCCCCGGCCCTGCTTGAGCTGGTCGATGGCTTGGTCTAACGTGAGATTGTCCCGATAGCGGCGGTGCGAGGTCATGGCGTCAAAGGCATCCGCTACGGAGATAATACGGGACTCCAGCGAAATCTGGGCCCCTGTTAATCCATTCGGGTATCCTTTGCCGTCAATGCGCTCGTGGTGGCAGGCTACAATGGGGGCAATGTGGCGAAAGGCGCCAACTGCGGCTAAAATTTGCTCTCCCTGGGAAGGGTGTCGCTTGATCACCGCATATTCTTCCGGCGTAAGCCGGCTGTTTTTTAGCAGGATCTGGTCGGGGATTCCCACTTTGCCAATGTCGTGGAACAGGCCCGCTATTCGTACTCGTTCCATAACATCCTCTCCCATTCCCATCGCCTTTGCAATGCGTTGGGAATATTCACTGACCCGATCGGAATGGCCTCGGGTATAAATATCCCTGGCGTCAACTATGGAGCGCACTGCCTGGGTCATATCCAGATAGTGGCCGTGGAGGGACTGGTAGGCCTGGTCAAGCTCCTGATTTTTCTTGCGAACCAAATCGTGGAGCAAGGCGTTGCTGATTGCAGCGGAAGCCTGGCGCACATACAGGGCAAATAGGGCGGATAAATCCTCTATAGGCCTGCTTTTCGGCGGAGAAATGGCTAACACGCCCAAGGGATGCTGCCCTTCATCCAAAAAAGGCATTGTAAGCATGCCGGCGTCCAGCTTTGGCACAGCCTGCGCCACGAAAGAGAAGCCCTTTTGCAAGCAAGCCTGTGCTTGCGAGAGTCCGTCACAGTAACGGCCACCGCCAAAGAAATAGTCTTTGGGCAGCGCCGGGGCCTGCCCTTCCCGTCGGATCAGCACAAAGCCGTCCATGGCAGAAAAAATGTTTTCCATGTGCTTCCAAATTACCGTGGGAAGCGCTTCAATGGGCTGCAGCTTATATAAGTCCGGGGTGCAATCCACAACGGCACGCAGGCTGTCCCGGTAATGGCCGATGGTGCGCATCTGGCGGATGGATTTTGTGCAGCTTTCCACCAGCAGCTCCAACTGGTCAAACCGCTCGCTCTTTTCATAATATCCTTGGATGTCCAGATCTCGTATGGTTTGAATGGGAGGAGCCAGGCTTTTATGGCCGGTAAGCAGGATAATAAACAGCTCTTTGTTGAATTCCCGGATGCGGGCCACTACCTCATCTCCGCAGATGGGGGTCATCAAAAAGTCCAGCAGCAGGATGTCATAGGCGCCCTCTTTGATCCGCTGGATGGCCTGCTCTGGGTTGTTTTCCGTATCTACAGTATAACCGGAGGTCTGAAAATAGGATTGAAGGGTAAGCGTCATCATCTGGTCGTCGTCCAGTGCCAGGATGGAAAATTCCCGTTTGCTGCTTACCGCTTTGTTTTTGCGCAACCTGCTTACCTCCCCTCTCTGGTAGATGAGTCGTTGTTGTCAAAGGAAACATAGTCCATGGGGATGGAAATCCCAAATACCGAGCCGCCGCCGGGATTATCCTCCAACCACATCCGTCCATCAAACTTGGCGCGTATGATAGAGTTGGAAATGAATACCCCAAGGCCCGTGCCCTGTACGCCTTTGCTTGTGATCATCTGGCGGAACAACAGGGGCTTTATGTCCGGCGGTACGCCCCCGCCGTGATCCCGTACCAGGATGTTCAGATTGCCGGAGCCCTGGTACAGCTCAATGCTGATTTCTCCTCCGCCCGAAGGCTTGCTGGCGTCGATGGCGTTTTGTACCAGGTTGTTGATTACTTGTACCATGGAGTTAATATCCCCGTGCAGGAATACATCCCGGGAAATGCCGTTGTGAAAAACAATTTTGCAGCCGCTGCCCTGCAATTCATGGCGCAGTAACAGGGAAACACGCTTGAGCATGGCATCTATGGAGAAATCTGCCTGCTCGGAGCCGCTCATGGTAGCGGCCTGCCCTTTTACCGCCGTGATGATGTCGGACATATAGGCACAGGCTTCCCGCACTTTATTGAGCCAATCCCGCATCTCCCCGTAAATCTCCCGGTAGTCCTCCGGGGTTACGTCAGGATCTCCCAGGCTTTCTTCACTTTCATCGATGAGCTTATCTACTGCGCTGGTACTGCCGGATATGCTCATAATTGGGGTTTTTAGGTTGTGCGCAATGCCGCCAACCATCTGTCCCAGGGAGGCCAGCCGCTCTTGCTCCATCATGCGGGCCTGGCTGTCCTGTAGCCGCTGCATGCTTTCTTTGATTTTCGTCACATCACGGAAATAAAGAACATAGCCTACCTGGCGGCCTTCCACCAGCAGGGGCGTTACGTCTACCACGTAGTACTTTTTAACGGCCTGCCCCTTAAAGGTAGTGAATACGGATTGCTCATAGGAGATGACCGAGCCGGTATCCTTGCAGGAGTTGAATGCGGAAAACATGTTGTATAAGCCCGACTTATGCTGCACGTCCTCTGCGCGCAGGCAATCCTTGAGCTGCATATTTTCCCGGATGCCGTACTGTGCACCGAATACATCGCGAAAAGCATGGTTGCAGCTTACCACCAGCCCCTCAGGATTTACCACCAGATAACAGTCCGATATCCAGTCCAGCATTTGCTGTAATGCAATGGGGCGGATATCCAACATGTGGAAATGGAAAATGGCCAGCCCATGCAGCAATATGGTCACCAACATGGAAAGCGGCGTAGCGGCGATGGAAAGGTCAATCAGCTTTAGGGTAGCCAGGCAGTTTATCGCCATAGGTGCAAACGTGCCTGCGGCAAACAAAAGCGCCTGCTTGACATAAAGCGGGTTGCGGCTTTTATAGGCAAAGCGCAGCATCAGAATGATGGATCCCGCCATACAAAAGTAGCTATATATACCGGAGAAGTACATATAAGGCCCAAAGGAAATCTCGTTGGCCAGGATGGAAAAGTTTTGGTACATCAGATGGTGCAGTGGGTTTGTCCACACCATGATGTTAGTAAGTGTAGGCACGGCCAGTATCAGGTAATAGCGTTTGGGCATCTTGTCCAACCCATTGACAAAGGCCAGGGCAATGAGCAGCGATAACGGCGGTGAGAATGCCCCGCCAATATTGCTCAACGCATCCAGCACATACTGCGCCGTTACATCCTGTGGGTCGATAAAACTCAACAGCCCTACGCTGGCCATCCACACAATGGATACCCCGGCGACTGCAAAGTACAGTCGGTGAATCAGCCGTATATTGCCCTTGCGGATACTGTAAATAAGAAACAGGAGGATTACGGCAATGGCAATGATAAATATGGTCACGACAGCATCAGGCACCAAAGCTTTCATAGCCGGTCCTCCTTTCCCAGAACATTAGCGCTAAAATGCATCAATAGGGTCGCGGGCTGCGGCGTGGGCCAGTAAAATCCATTGGCAGCCAAGGCGTTTTGTGTGCGATGGGCATTGGGCACGGCCGCAAGGAGCGGTCCTTGCAGCTTAGTCCAAAGCTCCATCAACTGTACGCAGGCAGCAGGCGGAATTTGAGTAACGCTCTGGCCAAACCGCTGCCGGAAGGCAGCATCTTCTATCATTTCCACAGGCTTGGGTAAAGCGGATAATATTTCCCGTAACGGAATTGTTTGTGGGTTAAACACATGATACACCTGATCAGTACCGTTGCGCAATGCAAAGATAGCCTGAGCGCATGCATCTACAGCCGTAAGTTCAATGGGTAGCTCTCCTGCCTGGACAGGGGCGCAGCCCAAGGCGGATATTCCCTGTATGAAGGAATAAAAGGCGTTGCTTTCAGGGGCTTGCTGGAACATCCCGTCCCGGCTTCTGCCTACCAGCCGCCCTACCCGGAAGATATGGGCGTCAAGCCCCTGCTTTCGGGCATCCTGCACCAGCCCCTCCGCCAGGAATTTTCCTTTGACATAAATGTTATGCGCCCAATCCTGCCCTATGTCGTAATCTTGTTCATAAAAATCAGGGGTAGGCGCGTTCCCGGGCCTGGGGCCGTCCCCTGCAATGCTTACGGTGGAAACTTGCAGGAAACGGGCGGAAAAATCCTTAGCAAGGGCCAACCCATGGGAAACGCCATCCACATTTACTGCCAGGGAAGCCTCCTGGGGGGCATAGTGGCGCACATCCGCGGCTGCATGAAGAATAGTGGATACCTGGCTATCCAGCAGCTCCAATTGTTTTGGGTCAAATCCCCATTGTGGGCGCGTCACATCGCAAAGGATGGGATGCAGCTGGTGGCGGTGGGCACAAACCCAATCCTCACCGAAATAGTGGCTTAAGGTATCCCAAAGCCGCCCTTCATTCCCGCGTAGGGCGCAGTATATGGGGCCTACGCCCGCATCCGCCCAGGTTTGGACCAGGTGCGCCCCTAAAAATCCCGTAGCCCCACTGATCAGGATTCCGCTTTTTTGCGGCGCAGTGGAGGGAGCGGCGGGCACAGCGGCGGCGGTATTAGCCGGGGTTTCCCCAAAGAGCAGGGATTGTTGCCCCCTCAGTGTGGGGTTGTCATAAAACTGCGCCAGGGTCATCTCCCAGCCCTGGGCAAAATATTGGGTTAAAATGGTCAACGCAGCTAAGGAGCTGCCCCCTTGTTCAAACAAAGACACTTCTGGTTGGATTTCTTCCCGTCCCAGCGCTTCTTTCCAAATTTGTGCCATGCGTTCCTGAGGGGGCGGCAATAGCTGCGCCATAGGCGGCGGGGGCGCTTCTTCCTTCTTTAAAACTGTGATTGCCTGCTTGGGCAGGGCTGCTTGGGGGACAGCAGCGCCGTTTTGCAGTGCCAACCGGTCGATTTTTCCGCTGGCGGTGCGGGGCATATGCTCCAGCACGGCAATGGAGGAGGGGACCATATATGGAGGCAGCTGGGCTTTTAAATGGGCACGGATTTGTTCCACATCTATGGTTCGGCCTTCCCCTGCAACCACATATAGGGTAAGCGACATCAAGCCTCCCGGGGCAGGCACAGCCAACGCAACCGCTTCCTGTGCAAGCCCGGCACCCAATACCTGGCTGGAGATTTCCTCCAATTCAATGCGCTGGCCATGGAGTTTTACCTGGTGATCCCGGCGGCCCACATAGGCAATTTCCCCATTTGGCAGCAGCCTGGCTAAATCCCCGGTTTTATACATCCGTTCTCCTGGGAAGAAGGGATCCGGTAAAAAGGCCTGTTCTGTCAGCTCTGGCTGGTTACAGTAGCCTGCGGCCAGGCATTCCCCGGCTAAAAACAGCTCGCCTGTGGCTGTAGGGGGGACGAAATCCTTCCCTTGCTCATCTAACACGTAAACCCGGCAATTGGGCAGCGCTTTGCCAATGGTAGGGCGGCCTGCATGGGTCAATTCCCCCTGGGTCACGTAAACCGCCGCCTCCGCAGGGCCATACAGGTTGAAAATGCCACAGGGGCAGGCTTGCTGCAGGGTGTTGAGCAGGTGCGGCGTTACCGCCTCCCCCGCCATAAGAATGTGGGTTACCCCTTGCAGGGCTCGCACAAATTCCGGGCTGCCCAAACTCATTTGCATTCGGGAAGGGGTGAGCTGCAGCCCTTTGACCCCTTCCTGCTGGATGAGCTCCGCCATGCGATAGGGCAGCATCATTTCCTCTTCATCTGCCATCACGCAGCATTTGCCCAGAGCAAGGGCAAGCAGGGTTTCTGTGATAAAGGTATCGAACACCACGTGGGTAGAACACAGTATGTTGCCCGCTACGCTTTCCAATAATGGCGTCAAACCGCACAGCAGGTTGGCCAATGCCCGGTGCTGCAGCAGCACCCCTTTGGGCTGGCCCGTAGAGCCGGAGGTGAACAGCACGTGGATCACATCCTGGCTGGAACGGCCTTGAGGCGGGGTAAAGGACGGCTGTTCCTGGACAGGGCAGAAAACAAGCTTGGGGCAGGGCAAATCTTGAGGCAGAAGCCCAGCGCTGTCCTCATCACAAAACACAAAAGCCGCCTCCGCCGTTTGCAGCATGAAATGGAGCCGGTTTGGGGGAAAATCTGCAAGCAACGGCAAATATCCGCAGCCAGCGGCCAGGATGCCCAGCATAGCCGCCAGCAAATCCGGGGTGCGGCGGCAGCATAAGCCTACAATGGCGCCAGGAACAACGCCTGCCTGCTGCAGCTGGCCTGCCAAAGCATGGCTGCGGCGCAATAGGGATTGGTAGGTCATGGTTTGCCCATGGTAGCGCACCGCAGGCTGCTGTGGCAACAACAACGCCAGGCCTTCTATGGTCTGATCCAGGCATTCGTCCACAAAGGGAGCCCGCTTCCGATAAGGCCGTTGGTAAAGGGTTAACCGGTCCTGCGGATGGATGGCGCAAATCCGTCCCAATGTTTTCTCCGGCCCGCAGAGCATTGCCTCCAGTACCGCCTGATAGCAGCGTGCATATAGGGCGATGGTTTCAGGGGCATACAGGGCTGCGGCGTATTCCAAATGGAAGGTAAAGCTGGGGCCAGACTGGGCCGCTTCCAGAAACAAATCCATCTTTGCCGCTGGGGCAGGGATGGGCAGGTAGTGGAGGGGTTTGCCCTCCAACACCAAGTCCTCTTGGGATATTGGTCGGTAGGCAAACAAAATGCGATACAGGGGATTGCCTCCGGCTTGCCGGGGCAGGCCTGATGCGGAGATAATGGCTTCCAGGGAAATCTCCTGGTGATCCAGCATATCTGCTACAACCTGGCTTACTTGGGCGCAATAGTCCGCCACTGTAAGTTCGTTTTTGGGCTGTAGCCGTAAGGGGAGCGTGTTGAGGAAGGGGCCGAACACCTCCCAAACCGCAGGGGAACGCCTGCCTGAAACCGGCGTGCCCAACAGGACATCCTCACTGCCGCCCAGTTTGCCCAATAAAAGCGCAAACGCACCTCCAAATAAAGCATAAGGGGTGAGGCGGAACTGGGCGCAAAAGCCCTGGCAGCGGGTGGACATATCTTCGGATAAACAGAAATCCCAACTGCCTCCCTGAAAATCCGGTTTTAGGGGCCGGGGAAAATCCGTAGGGAGTTCCAGGCGCAGAGCGCCTTCCAGCTGCTGCTTCCAATAGGCTTCCTGGCCGGCAATGGCAGCGCTGTCCCGGCAAGCAAGCCAATAGGCGTAATCCTTATAGAAAATCGGAGGAAAGCTGGGCTGCTCTCCACGATACAAAGCGTCCAGCCGCCTCATGAAAATGGATGTGCTCACCCCGTCCCCAATGGTGTGGTGCATGTCCACAAACAGCACCTGTTCCCCTTGGGGGCTGTGCCACAAGCCCGCGCGCAATAACGGCGGTTTGCTTAAATCAAAGGGTTGCACGAATATGCTGCAGGCCCCGGCAAAGTCCGGCGCAGCGATGCGGATAATACGAAAATCCGCCTGAGGGACTATCTTTTGCCGGAACTGCCCGTCGATTAAGACGATGCCGGTGCGCAACAACTCTTCCCTGGCGATCAGGGCCTGAAATGCTGCCTGCAACCGCCCGAGGTCCACGTGTTCCTCCAGGCGGAAGGCGCCAGGCATATTGTAGGCCAACCCCGTAGGATCCAGCTGGCTTTCCAGGTACAGGCTCTGCTGGGAAGGGGAGAGGGGATAGGCAGGCAGATTGGGTGCCGGAAGTATCGCCTGGGAAGGTAAGGGTGTTCCCGCAATGCCTTCCAGCTTTTCTTCCAGCCGCCCTACGGTGCGCAGCGCATACAAATCCGCCATACGCAGAGGTTTGCCCAACGCTGCCTCCACCTCGCAGAGCAACTGCGTGGCGTTCAAGGAGTCTCCGCCGCTGAGAAAATAGTCGCTGTCCGCGTCCAAATCCTCCCGTTGCAACACCCGTTGGAAGCAATTGAGCAAAGTGCGTCCTGCCTGGGTACGGGGCTGCCTGCCGCTTAGTTGCAGCTGTGGCGCGGGCAGCCGGGCAAGGTCGGTTTTTCCGTTTGGGGTGCGGGGCAGCGCCTCCAGCCTCTGTACATAGGCAGGTATCATGTAGCTGGGTAGGTAAATCGCGGCGAAGGAGAGCAAGTCCACTTCCGTAAGCCCGGAAGGGGATACATAGTAAGCCGCTAAAAATTCCCGGTTCTGGTCGTGGATGAGCTTTACCGCAGCCCCTTCCACTTGAGGGTGGGCGCACAAGCGGGTGGCGATTTCCTCCGGTTCGATACGCAGCCCTCTCAATTTGATCTGGCTGTCCCGGCGGCCGCCCAGCAGCAGCGTGCCTTCCGGCGTCCAACAGGCCACGTCGCCGGTTTTGTAAATGCGCTCGTTGCGTTCAAAGGGGCTGTCCAGAAAGCGGGCGGCTGTTGCCTCGGGGGCGTTATGATAGCCTTTTCCCACATAACGCCCGCCGACATATAAATCACCGTAAACGCCGATTGGCAAGGGCTGTAAATGGCTGTCCAACACATATAAACGGCAGTTTTCCATAGGCTTGCCAATGGAGATCTGGGCGGCGGCGTCCACTCTGGCGTAGCTGACGCCGATGGTGGTTTCAGAAGGGCCGTATTGATTGTAAATTGCAGCGCTGGTATGGGCCTTGATTTCTTGCACCAGATCGCCGGATAGGTGCTCACCGCCCAATACGATGCTGCCAACCCTCCGCAAGGCCTGACAGAACGCCTGGTTGTGCAAATAGGCCTGCAGGCGGGAGGGCGTGATGGCAAAGAATCCCACCGCATATTCCTGAATGAGAGCCGCAATGGCAGCGGGATTGTCCTGTTCCTCTTCCCTGCAAAGCACGATGGTGCGGCCGTTGAGCAGCGCCGCTATACTTTCCAGAACAAACACGTCAAACCCTGTGCTACACAGGGAGAGTACGCCGCCATGGCCATAAAGCGGGGCCATGCCCTGGGCGAAACACAGCAGGTTTTCTTCCCCCACCTCTACGCCTTTGGGTTTGCCTGTAGAGCCTGAGGTATACACCAGGTAACAAAGCCGGTTTTTTTCGTTGGATTCCCGGGGAGAATACCCCTCAGCTTCCCCATCCGCAATCTGTTTCGGGGTGAGCAGTCTCCCATTAGGGGGGAAGCAGGCATAGCCGGGCGGGGCTACGCAAAGGCTGGCATTGCTGTCCTGCATAATTTCCAACACCCGTTCCCGGGGCAGAGAGTGGGGCAGGTTGACCCAGGCGTTGCCGGAGAAAACAGCGCCTAACATAGCGGCTACCAAGTCAACCCCCTTGGGCAGCGCCAGAGGGATAATCTGCCCACCCCCGGGCAGGGCCTGGGCAAAGGCTGCAGCATACCGGCAGGACATGTCCCACAATTTGTCATAACGCAGCCGTTGGCCGTTTTGAATGAGTGCTACCCTGGTGGGATATGCCTGCACCCAGCGAAAAAGCTGTTGCGCCAGGCTATGGCAATGCATGGGCTTGCTGGTGTCGTTAAAGCGAAACAGCACCAACTCCCGTTCCTGTAGCCCCAAAGGGCATAATTGCCAGATGGGCTTTTCCGGGCAGGATAAAGCCTCGTGGAGAAGCTGTGTGAGATAACCATGGAGCGCATCGATTTCTTCCTGGCAAAACAGCTGGGTAAGGTAGTCATAGTCAACGGAAAACCGGTGCTCTTGTTCCAGACTGCTCAGGTGGATCACCAGGTGCTCTGCCTGATAGCCGCTATAGTGCCAGCGGCCGGTGAACAAAATCGAGGTATCCTTGCTTTGGAATAACCGGCTGTCCTGATAGGATAGTACGATATGAAACAGAGCCGTTTCCTCTGGCTTTTTTTCCCGGTACAGAGCGGCAATATCGGAAAATGGCAGGCGCTGGTGCCGCAGTAGGTCATACCATTGCTCGGTCAACGCCTCGTTAAATTCTAAAAATGTCCAGTTTTCGTCCATATGGCACCAAAAGGGCAGCGTGCTGACAAACATACCGGAGGTCTGCTTATCCGTCATGGTGGAACGGTTCAATACCGGTACGCCAATGCCGGGCCGTGACGCGCCGTTGGTGCGGGAAAGGTAGATGGCCAGCGCCATATAAAACACTGCGAAAGGAGCCACCCGATGCTGGTCGCAAAAAGACTGGATGCTATGGTTGAGCACCTGGGAAAGGGGATAGCTCTTTCGCTGGCCTACCGGGCTTAAGGCAGCGCTTTTACACTCTTTGATCACGCAGGGGTCCCCGCCCTCTTCCAGCAGGGCAGCCCAATAGCTACGGTCGTTTTCAAAGGCCCGGGAGCTGCGGTATTGCGCCTCGGCTAGGATATGCAGCTGATAGCTGGGAGATTGGGTTAATTCCGGGTTTTTCCCTTCTAAAAGAGCGAGGTAAGTCTTTGCAATGCGGTTGCCCAAGTGAACTTGCGACCACCCGTCGGATATGATGTGGTGCGTTTTCATCAACACGCCGCCGTCCCCTTCCCCCAGCTTGAAGATGGAGAAGTCATATAAAGGGCAATCCAACAGAGGCATATTTTCATGGGTAAGAGCCGCTTCCCAGTGAGCGGCGCCGCTTCTTTGGGTCATGGAAAAATCATACACAGGGAATTGTTCCGGCTGATATTCCGCAAAGTATTGAACAGGTTGACCATCTTGCAGGGTGATCCGAGTGCGCAACGAAATATCGTGCTGCAAAACCAGGCATAAGGCTTCTTGCAGTACGGAAAGATCCAGCCGCCCCATAATATGAATTGTGGAGCTGATGTTGTTGATGGAAGTACCTTTATACGCTTGCTCCACATGCCAGATATTCCATTGGCTCGTGGATAGCGCAAATACTTCGCTGCTTGCTTCAGCCAAAGTGAACCCCCAACCCTAAGCGCTACACCTTCCCAAACGCTGGTCATGTCCCCGAAAGCTTTCCTTCAGGGTGTCAGAATAACGCTATATCAAATCTTGTCTCAAAAACCATCCAATTTTTTGGATTTCATCAGGGTTTTCCATCAAAACGGAGCGCTTTTTGGCAGACTTAAGTCCCGTCTACCCCATTTTTCTACAAAAAAAGGAAGAAAGCGTGACCATTCCTGTTTATTATACTGTTGCATTCGTGGGAATTCAAGGAATTCAGGCAACGTTATAGCATAACATTCAGAATGAATAGCGGCAGTACAGGCAATGCCATAATATATGGTAAAACATGGATATTCACTACAATGCTGGGCGCTCATTCCATGAATTATTTTTACGTACGCTTTTGCTTGACAATACAGGGGCAATTGGCTATAATAATTGTTGCGCTGATGTGCGTGCGCCCTTGGCTCAGCTGGATAGAGCGTTTGGCTACGGACCAGAAGGTCGGGGGTTCGAATCCCTCAGGGCGCGCCAGGAAAAATCCCCGTAATCAACAGGATTACGGGGATTTTGTTTTTCCTAATTTTGAGCTCCTGTTGGAATTAGAAGATTTTTCGCAAAAACAACAAAGACCTATAAATTTAGCCATGTGAAGCAAGGACTGCTGCGGTATTGCTTCCAGGGGGTGATCATCAACAAACATACGGGCAGGACAGCCGCCTGTGGCCTCCTGCCCGGAAATCCAATGGAGGGTTAAAATAAAACCCGATGGAAAAGCCTATAGCGTCGCTGGCTTTACAAAATGAAATTTAACGGCTATACAAGGTCAGCCGATGATGCCATCCCATTTGTCCGCCAGGGACTTAATGTCTGCCTCCATGATAGAAAGTTTCAGCTCCATATCCGGAGAGCGACGCTGGTCGCTGCGCTCCAGGATTTGTGCAATGCGCTCCAGCTGGGCCCGGATATCGTAACCCCGGGCTTTGGTGGCGATCTCCACAACATTTTCCTGTGGCAGGTCCGCCGCTTTGGGGGCGCCCGCCAACAGATCGAACCCTTCGCCCAAGGAGGGGATCATCACATCGTACCCCAAGCTGCGGATGGCCTCGCCCAGGCTATCCAGAGAGTCGCTTTCGCCATGTACCAGGAAGATCTTGCGAGGCTTTTCGCCAATATCGCGCACCCACTCAATCAGCTCATCTTTCCCGGCGTGGCCGGAAAACCCTTCGATCTGCTCGATGGTGGCGTTCACCCGTACATCCTCGCCAAAGAGCTTCACCTTTTTTACGCCGTCCAGCAATGCGCGGCCCAAGGTGCCCTGGGCCTGGTAGCCTACAAACAGGATAGTACTGTCTGCCCGGTACAGGTTATGCTTGAGATGGTGGCGGATACGGCCGGCGTCACACATGCCGGATGCGGAGATAATAATCTTCTGGTTGGACAGGGAGTTGATGAGTTTGCTCTCGTCTGCGGTTTGCGCTATCCGCAGGGTAGGAAAATCGAAGGGGGAACCATCCTTGGCCATGGCCATGGCTTCCTCGTCGTAATAGCCTACTGCGCAACGCTCATAAATCTTGGTGGCTTCGATGCCCAAAGGGCTGTCAATATATACTTCTACATTGTCCAGCCCTTTTACCAGGCCCTTTTGCAGCAGCCGCTTTATGTAATACAAAAGCTCCTGTGTACGCCCTACGGCAAAGGAAGGGATCACCAGATTGCCGCCCCGGGCCAGTGCGGTGCGGAGGATATTCGCCAGCTGGGTTTCCTTGGCCTGGCCGGTGCTGATCTCATGGTTACGGTTGCCATAAGTGCCTTCCATCACAAGGTAATCCGCCCCCCGCACATCTACGGGGTCCTTGAGGATGGGCCTGTCATCCCGGCCCAGGTCCCCGGAAAACACCACTTTGGCCGTCTTCCCGGTTTCGTCCTCCGCCCAGATTTCAATGGCCGCGGAACCTAGCAAGTGCCCCGCATCGGTAAAGCGCACCCGGACGCCTGGCAGCAGCTGCACGGTTTCACCATAACTCACACCGTAAAACAGCTGAAGGGCATCCTGGGCATCCCGGATGGTATATAAAGGCTCGATGGGCGGCTTGCCCGCCCGGGCGTTTTTCCGGTTTTGCCACTCTGCATCCTGCTCCTGGATATGGGCGCTGTCCGGCAGCATGATGGTAGCAAGCTGAGAGGTAGCCTCGGTGCACACGATGCGGCCGGAAAATCCCCGTTTTACCAGCAGCGGGATTAAACCGCTGTGGTCGATGTGGGCATGGGTGAGCAGCACCGCGTCAATCTTGGCAGGATCAAAGGGGAAGGCCCCTTCTCCATAAACGCCCTTGGCGTCCGCGCCCTGGCGCATGCCGCAATCCACCAAAATGGTTCCTCCCTGGCAGCTAAGCATGTGGCAGGAGCCTGTTACTGTGCGGGCAGCGCCGCAAAATGTAATTTTCATAGGATCTCCTCTCTTCTCCGGGCGGTTTCAATGCCGGGGACTCATGATGAACGAATTTTCTTGCTATGGTAGGATACGCGCTTTTCGGGCCCTTTCGGCTTTGGAGATGGTATTCACCTATTTTACTATGGGCGAAGATGGGGCGAATATGCCTTAAAAGACAAAGCCATAAAAGCGGGGGATGCTAAATCAAGCATCCCCATACCATAGCCGTTTATACCAGTTCTTTCCGGTGGCGGCCAAAGTACACCAGCGCAATGGTGCCCGGTCCACAGTGGCTGCCAATCACAGGGCCCACAGGGTTGATGCGCACGTCTTTGGGGCGGATCAGCTCCCGCACCTGCTTTTCCAAAGCCAGAGCCTCATCCATGCAGTCGGCCTGGCAAATGGTAATTACCTGCTCCTCAGGTTGGTCGATGGTAGCAGCGCATTTTTCCAGGATATATTTTATGGCCTTTTTGCGCCCTTTTACCTTATCAATGGGCACCAGCTTGCCATCCGGGCTTTCGTACAATACGGGTTTGATCTCCAGCATGGTGCCGAAAAAGGCAGCAGCGTTGCTAACCCTGCCGCCACGGCGCAGGTATTCCAGGGAATCCACCGTAAACAAGGCACAGGAGCGCATCTTGTTGGCTTCCACCCAGTCACGGATTTCTTCCAGGGATTTTCCCTCTTCCTGCATCAAGCTGGCTCTCTCCACCAACTGCCCCAGTGGGACGGAAATGGCCAGGGTATCCACCAGCTCGATGCGACGGCCGGGGTATTTTTCCATGAGTTCTTTGCCGGCGATGATTTCGTTGTTGAATGTGCCTGACAAGGCGGAGGAAAACGCAATATGCAAAATATCCTTTCCCGCAGCCAGAAACGGCTCAAAATATTCGATGATTTCCGCAGGATTGCGTTGAGCGGTAAACACATTGGCGCCTTGGCGCATGCGCTGATAAAAAGCGGGAATATCCGTTTCCCTGCCCAAGTCATAAAAGCGCTCCACGCCATCCTCAGTATAAGGCATGCGCAGAACTGGCACGCCATACCGGTCTTCCCACTGATAGGGGATTTCAGAGTTGGATTCCGTTGTAATGACAAAGCTCATAGTATATTCCCTTCTTCCATCCTACCCCGGCAATTTTGCCCCGGGGGATTTCGGTGCTGTGCCAGGGCCTGCTGGCCTGAACAACCGTTTCTTCATTGCCAGAAATTTTAGTTGGGCGCTTATCCTTCCCGGGCGGAACCGAAAAACGCCACGCCTACCGCCCCTGGGCCAGCATAGCAACCGGTGAGGGGGGACATGGGCAAAACCAAAATGTCCCCGCAACCTGCCTCGTCTTTCAATACTTGGCAAAGCTGTTGGGCAAGCGCCGGATCATCCGCATGGGTGACGCTGATTACCTGGTCATTGAGGGCATAGCCTGACTTGCGTACGGCGGCGGCCAGCTTGTGCAGGCCGTCTTCCACGTCCTTGGCTTGTCCCAAAGGATGCAAATCGCCCTTTGCGTCAACGCAGAGCAGGGATTTGCGGCCTAACAGGGCTTTAAGCCCGCCGCCGGGATACATGCCGCCCTCTTTGAGCCAGTGAAGCTCTGCAGGCATCAATAAGCCGTTAACATGCTGACGGTTTTGTACAGCCCACTCTGCCACCTCATCCAGGCTTTTGCCCTCGCGACACATTTGGGAGGCCTCATAAACCAGCATTCCCTGGGCCACGGCGCAGCATAGCGTGTCAACTACCACGATCCGCCGCACAGGGTATTTGGCCAGCATGGTCAGCCGGGCTGCCTGGGCTGCTTGAAAGGTATTGCTCATGCGGCGGGAAATGGTGAGCTGCAGAATGTCCCGCCCGCTGCTGAGCACAGGCTCCCATAACGTGCAAAATCCTTCCGGCAATACGGGAATGGTGCTTACTCGCGCCCCGTTGCGCATGGCGTAATAAAATGCGGCAAGATCGGTCTTACGCCCCAAGTCATAGGCATATGCCGCATCCTCCATCTGATAATGCAGATGAGCGATTTGAATTTCTTGCTGTTGCACCGTTTGCCAGGGCAGATCTGCCCCGGTATCCGTCATTACGGTATAAGCCAGCGTCGTATCATTCATACAATACCATCCCCCATCCATACGGCGGCGCAGGGACGCAACTGTAATGTCCCTGGTAGAAAGCACTTTCGCCAACACTTATTATATCGAAAAGTGGGCGTGATGACAACCGCTGGGGCTTTTCAGTGAGCCCCAGCGGAAAAAGTTCATAACTCTTTCATCTTTGCAATCAATAACTGGAAAAAAGAAATGGCCTCGAGAAAAGATGCTGCAGGAATTCGCTCGTCTGGCGCGTGCATCAAGGCTGCGTCTGCACCTGGGAAAGGGGTTACCCTGAGGATATTATGGCATAAATTTACAAAGCAGCGTGAGTCGGTGGCTGCTGTCATCACATAGGGTAACACCGGCAATTGAGGGAACGCCTCCCGGGCACAGCGCAACAGGTGCTGGTAAGCTGCCCCCTGTAAATCGGCGGCAGCAACCGGCGGATTATAAAGCAGGATTTCCGGCTGTGCCTGGGGCGCAATGGTGTGCAAATGCGTCAACACCCCTTCTAGGGTATCCCAGGGGGCGATGCGCACGTTTACCACTGCACTTGCCGTTTTCGGAAGCACATTGCTCATATCCGCCCCTTTGGCCATAGTGGGGGCCATGGTGGTATGGGTTAAAGCATCTAGCTTGGGGGCGTTAAGAAACAAAGCAGGTAAGTCCTGCCCAAAAGGGGATAGGGGAGCCAGGGCGGATAACAAAGCGCCAGTGGGGCCTGCGCCTTCCAGCCTGCGGGGCATAGGATTGTCCTCAATAGCCACAATAGCCCGGGCAAGCCCGCCCAAAGCGGTGGCCGGAGGCGGGGCGCTGGAATGGCCTGCAGCCCCCTGTACGTTGAGGCGGATATCCGCATACCCCTTTTCTGCTACGCACAAGGCAATGATGTTTTGTTGAATGCCAAGGGGCGTCAAATCAGGAACAATTCCTTCGTCAACGATAAGGGAAAACCGAATGCCCCGGCTTTGCAGCAGCCGGGCTGCCTTGGCGGCGCTGGGTTCCTTCATCAATTCTTCATCGTAGCCAAAGCTCAGGTAAATATCCCGCTGCGGCACAAACCCTTGTCGCAGCAACTCTTCACTAGCCTCGCAAATGGCGACCAGCTGCCCCTTCATGTCCAGGCTGCCCCGGCCCCAGATCTGCCCGCCTTCCAGTATGCCTTCAAAAGGGGGATAACGCCAATCCCCATCCGGGCCTGGAGGGACCACATCCATATGTGCCATGAACATGGCAGGGGCCGCTGCCGGATCTTTGCCCGGCCAACGGTAAAGCAGGGCATACCCGTCGACCAGTTCCCGCTCCATGCGCTGATGCATCAATGGATAGGCCTGCTCTAGCCACTGGTGAAAGGCTAAAAAAGGGCCATAGTCCCGCAACGCTTCTTCATCGTAGGAGATGGTAGGGATGCGAATTGCTTCTAACAACCGCTGGATTGCCGGATGGTGTTCCATCGCCTGCCTCCTTAAAAATAAACGTTGAATAAAATACATGATGATGCATGTTTATGCATCATCATGTAAGCTCCCGAACCCCTTGGACTTCGGGGATTTCAGCAAGGAGCAATGTCAGAGCTTCGCTTTGACCACCCTCCAATATCCATCTCTGAATGGACCAACCTAGCGAACCCCGCTGATGCTAGTGTAGCACCTTGGACAAAAAGTCCTGCAACCTGGGATGCTGCGGGTTGCTAAAGAAAGTCTGCGGTTCGTTTTCTTCCAGTACCAAACCGCCTTCCATAAAGAGGCAGCGGGTGGCTACTTCCCGGGCAAACCCCATTTCGTGGGTTACCACTACCATGGTCATGCCCTCTTCCGCCAATTCTTTCATAACCTGCAACACCTCGCCTACCATCTCTGGATCCAGCGCGCTGGTAGGCTCGTCAAACAGCATCACGTCCGGATTCATGGCCAACGCACGCACGATGGCAATACGCTGTTGTTGCCCGCCGGAGAGCTGGGCTGGATAAACATCCGCCTTGTCCAACAGGCCAATGCGGCTGAGCAACCGGGAGGCGTTGTCGTTCGCCTCTTCCCGGCTCATCAGGTTGAGCTTGGTAGGGGCGAGGATAATATTCTCCCGGATGGTTTTGTGTGGAAACAGGTTAAACTGCTGAAATACCATACCCATCTTCTGA
The DNA here is from genome assembly GCA_023451115.1 of Bacillota bacterium. Taxonomy (GTDB): domain Bacteria; phylum Bacillota; class Clostridia; order Christensenellales; family CAG-138; genus JAEXFV01. Next base: position 2,394 of record JAEXFV010000034.1, on the reverse strand, counting down.
CGCAATTTATCCACATCGCATTTGCCATCGTTGATCTGCTGGCCTTCAAACCAAACTTCTCCGGAAGTTGGCGTTTCCAACAGATTGAGGCAGCGCAGGAAGGTGGACTTGCCGCAGCCGGAGGGCCCTACGATGACCACTTTCTCTCCCTTTTTGATGGTCTGGGTCACGCCGTTAACCGCTTTAATCTCCCCAAAATGCTTGCAAAGGTCTTTAACGCTTATCACTCTTGCCCAGCCTCCTTTCCAGTTTGCGCAGCCCCCATGTCATTAACATCACAACCGCCAGATAAATCAGCGCGATAAACAACAGGGGCACCAGCGCGCTGTAAGTGCGGGAGCGGATCAGGGTGGCAGCATAGGTCAGGTCTTTGATGGCGATATAGCCCACAATGGCGGTTTCCTTAAAGAGCACGATGGCCTCGTTGGCCAGCGCCGGCAGGATGTTTTTCACAGCCTGAGGGATGACAATATAGCGCATGGTCATGTTCTTGGTAAGTCCCAGGCTGCGCCCGGCCTCAGTTTGGCCAATGTTTACCGCCTGGATACCAGCGCGCACAATCTCCGCCACATAAGCGCCGGAATTGATGCCGAAAGCCAGCATCGCTACATATACCATGCTCTCAAACCCAACGGAAGCAAACACGACAAAGGCGAAAATCATCACCTGCACCATCATAGGCGTACCCCGAATGACGGTGAGATAAACGTCGCAGAGGATTTCCAACGGCCTCAATGCCTTGTTATCCTTGGCGTAAACTTTGCAAATCGCCACCAGCGTGCCCAGGAATATGCCTAAAATGGCAGCTCCCAGCGTGATGATGAGCGTGTTGCCCAGCCCCTCCAAATATAGCATATAGCGGCCGTCTTTTACGATGTTGTCATAGATTTGCTGGCCAAAATTACTCCACATATTTCGTCTCCTCCCCCGAAAATCATTGGATTTCCAGGATTTCAACAAGGTTTTATGTCAAAGCCAGAGGCTTGGACTGCCTTCCCCCACAACCTTATGGCTTTGGAAACTTCATTTTAGAAGAAATGCCAAAGCTTATGCTTTGTTACAACCACCGGTAGCGGGTGATATCCAGCCTGCCGTTATAACGAACAAAACAGGGGGAAGGGCAACTTCCCCCTGTTGTGGTTTCCCGCGTGGCTTATGCGCCTGCGGAAGCAGACATGTGCTGCTCGATCAGCGCGTCAATGGTGCCATCGTCCAGCAGCTTTTGCAGAACTTCGTCTACCACTGCCTTCAAATCATCGTTGCCTTTGGCAATGGCGATGGCGTACTGCTCTTCGGTGAGAGGCTCTTCCAATACAACCAGGCCAGGGTTTGCCGCAACGATCTGCTGAGCAGGCATAGCGTCGATTACCACGGCGTCCAGCTGGCCGTTGGCCAGAGCAGCGCCCGCGTCAGCGCCGGTTTTCAGGCGTTGAATGTTTGCACCCTCTACATAGTCGGAGGCATACAGGTCGCCGGTGGTGCCCATTTGCACGCCAATGGTTTTGCCGGTCAGGTCATCGGGAGAAGCAATGGCGCTGCCTTCCTGCACGATGATCATCTGGGCAGTGTCAACATAATTGATAGAGAAATCCACGCTCTTGCGGCGCTCGTCATTAGCGGTCATGCCGGCTACGCCCAAGTCGCCCTTGCCGGACTGAATTGCACCCACGATGCCGTCAAAATCCATATCCACGATTTCCAACTCCACGCCCAGTTCGTCGGCAATCGCCTTGGCGATGTCCGCATCCACGCCTGCAACAGCATTGTCAGCGCCTAAATATTCAAAGGGAGGGAAAGCGGCGTTGGTCAGCATTACGATCTTGCCGGCTTCCTTAATTTTTTCTACAGCGGATTTTTTTGCGCAACCGCCCATAATCAGAGCGCTCAACGCCATTACGATAACCAATGTTAGGGCAATCAGTTTCGTTTTCTTCATGATGTTACGTTCCTTTCCTTTTTGAATGAAAACTTTTTACTTCGTATAATTATACTATTAATCTCAGGGAAATCAACCCTATTTTATGGAAATATTGAATAAATATTAAAAAATACCCAGAAAAGGGGCCAAGCTTATCAGCCGGCTTTGTTTTTATTCCCAAAAGCAAAAGAAAAGTTGAGGCGGAGCAGGGATATACAAAGGAATAAGACAGGTATTTTTGCCTGCTGTGAGATTTTTTCGAAAATGTATCATCTTTTCCATAGAAAACACTTGCCAAACGTGAAGGTATTCGCTATAATATGACCGTTGCCCGCTGTGAGCGGAAAAATAAAAGGTTGCTGGTGTAGCTCAGTAGGTAGAGCACGTCATTGGTAATGACGAGGTAGTCAGTTCGAATCTGATCACCAGCTCCAACATTGCCGGTCAATTTAGATGCAGGCACGAAAAGCCCAGAC
>JAEXFV010000173.1 GCA_023451115.1 Bacillota bacterium | reverse complement strand
TCTCAAGCCCGGGCATATCCGCGCATTTGAGTTCAAATAGCTGCAGGTCCAACAACATATCGTCTACCAGAATGGTTTTCATTAGCGGTCACCTCACTACTTATTTGGATTTATAACATGCAAAGCGTACGAAAACCGTACGCTTTGTATGGGCAATGTTAACCATTTGCAGTGTTATTTTAGCTTTCCATAAACGAGAATTGCTTTTGTGCCTGCTCCCGGGGCGCTGACAATGCGCAGCTCGCAACCAGGGAAGCGGGCCATCCGCCGCCTCACGTTGGTGAGGCCAATGGAGTCTTTTCCCTGCGTGTTCTCTAGGTCAAAGCCCACGCCATCGTCTTCCACCGTAACCTGCCAGCATTCATCCAGCTCTTCCAACGTCAGTTTGATCGTTCCGCCGCCTACCTTTGGCTTTATGCCGTGGAGGATTGCATTTTCCACTACGGGCTGGATCGTCAGCAAAGGAATTTGGAAATCCGCTTCCGGGATATCATAGACCATATGCAGCCGTTCCCCTAACTGCTGCTGATTGATGTCTGCATAAGCCCGGACAGCCCTCAGCTCTTCCCGAAAAGGGCCGATACCGCCATCGGCTGTGATAGAATCCAGATTAAACCGTAAGTAGCGCGAAAAATCGCCCGCCATCTTGTAAGCCGCATCCGGCTGTAAGACGATAAGGGCCTGCAGTGCATTGAGGGTATGGTAGAAAAAATGGGAGCGGATTTGGCTCATCAACATATTGCCCTGCTCATATTCCAACTGCTCCTGGAGTTGCTGAATGGCACGCAGGGATTCTTCCGCTTTTAAATGACGCAGCCGCTCCGCTGTGTAGACGCCCATGGCTGCCAGTATTGCAATCAACAGGCTCACCCCCACATTCAGCCACAGATTGGCGTGAAGGTACCATGGCTGCAACGGCGCTAGAGACACTGTCCATACGGAATTGAACAGCGGCTGTTCATAATCCAAAGTCTTTTGGGCTTCCGGCAGTGGATCCGATGTTTCCAAAATAACCTGCCGTTGCCCGTCATCGGGGTTGACGCGCCAGATACGGCATGCAAAGCCCTGCTCGTTGATCCGCTGAATGGAACTGCCGGACAATATTTCTGGAAAATCCAGTGTAACGGAAACAATCCCCCAGAAACGGGGTACACCATCTCCATCCTTCAAAAACACTGGCAGCCGCCCGGCTATGCCAAGGCCGCCCTGGATCAGTTCGAATGGGCCTGCAATATAGAGTTCTTCCTTTTCGATGGCGGCTTGGGCCTCTCGATTGCCTGCCCCCTCCTCATACATATTTAGGCCAATGACCGCCTCATTACCAGCCAATGGAAAAACGCCGGTCACGATACCATTGGGCGCAAAGAGAACATTGCGTACAAAATCCTCCCGCAGTAGAATATCGGAGACTTGATCAAAATTCTCATAAGCTCCTCCAGTCTGCATCAGATATGCCTCTAACACCCGGGTTTTGCTCATCTGCGAAAGCAATATTTCATACGTCTCCGAGCCAACGGCGCTGGCGATATAGCCCATTCGATCCTGCTCCTGCTGGATATGGGTATGTTCCATATATGCCGTTAGTGACAGCCCTATCAGCAATACCAGCGCAAAGGCCCTCAAGGCTTGCGCAAATGCCGATTTTTTGCCTTTCGGTGTTATCGCCATATATCCTCTTTTCTGATCGCTTTCAAACGTTTATTCTTTGGGTAAGCATCATTCTCCCAGGGGTTCGATTTTCCTTTTGAAATACTTTGTTGCTTTTGTTTGATTATTTTGTCTAAAAAGAAAGCTGAACTTCATTTCTGACCGGTACTCAAACCCAAGGCGGTGAACTCCGGTCTTGATCCGTTGATTTTATTGTACTTTATTCATCCATTATGGACAACTAAAATACTGATCTAATGACCCGCAGGGTTAGCGATAGTGCCCTTTGGTTTCTGAGTAACAGGTATAAGCCTTATTTTACATACGGCGCAAAAGCGTGCCCAACAAAAATAGCCAGGACAAGTTTGCCCTGGCTGAAACTACTTAGGGTGGTATTTAGAAATTCTGTTCTTTGGAAAGCACCGAAACGGGAACTCTTTGTCTGACTGCGTACCTCCGATGGCGAAGGCCGCTTGGGAGTAGCCGTTTTCTATGCTATTGATATCCGACTTCCGTTTCAGTTTGATTTTTCTGCTTTCCTCAATTTCTTACGTTCACAAGCTTTCCATACTGACTTTGATATAGCAGTTTAATTGAAATTATACTTGCTTAAAATTGGCGTTCTATTCAAAAATTTGTCGTTAAAGTACTCGTACAAGCTAATTCCCAAGTATGAGCCGCTAATATTATAAAGGTTTTTATAACCGTTACCCAACAAATAGCACAGGGCGTAATAGCTGCGCTGTGAGGTTCTGCAATGCAGATACACTGGTATATCACGAGGGATTTCATTCATGCGCTGATGGAGCTGGCTTAATGGGATATTATGGGCGCCATTTATATGCCCGTATTGGTATTCCCCTTCTTCCCGCACATCAACGATATACGCGCCCTGCTCTACCAAAGACCGTACCTGGGAAACAGGTATTTGGCGGTAAACATTATTCAGCAGATTAAGGCCTACCATAGCTGCAAGATTGGTCACGTCTTTCGCTGTGCCAAAAATTGGAGAATAGCACAACTCCAAATGTTTCAGATCTTCCAGCGTTGCATTCATGGAAATCATGGCCGCAATTACATCGATTCGCTTATCCACAGCCCCTTTTCCAATCGCTTGGGCGCCTAAAATTCGGCCGGTAGGGACTTCAAAAAGCAGCTTAAACCCCATATAGTGGCAATCAGGCATAAGCCCAACCTTATCTGGCGGCAAAATATAAGCAAAGTTATAATTTATCCCTGCTTTTGTTGCCGCTTTTTCATTCATGCCGGTGCTTGCTGCATTTTGTTCAAAGATCCGGATACAGCTGGAACCAATAAACCCGTTGTTTCTTTCGGGAATAGCGTAAATATGGTTTGCCGCGCTGCGGGCCTGCCGTTGCGCAGGGCCAGCCAGCGCAAGGCGGCCAGGGGCATGCGCTAGCCTGTCATAATATTCAATGGCGTCTCCTACCGCATAGATGTCAGGATCGCTGGTTTGAAAATTATGATTCACTTTAATACCGCCGGTTTCACCAATCGAAAGCCCGGCTTCCACCGCCAACTTGCTCTCCGGACGTACGCCAATTGCCATCACAACAGCCTGTGTGGGCACGGAAATTTCCCCATTGTCTCCAGCAGCGATAACGCAGTCGTTTTTAATTGCTTTTACAGAAGTGGAAAGCAATAGGCGCACGCCATGGTCCATCAGCTCCTTATGAAGCGTTTGCGCCATATCATAATCAAATGGAGCCATGATCTGGTTGGTTCCTTCTATTATGGTTACCAACTTCCCTGCCTTATGCAGGTTTTCGGCAACTTCAATGCCAATGAAGCCTCCGCCTACTACCGTGACCTCTTTTATCTCCGGTTGATCGATATACGCTTTCAGCCTTTGAATATCAATGACATTGCGAACGGCGAAAACATGAGGCTGGTCTATGCCTGCAATACTTTTGGGCAGCACCGGGGCAGCCCCTGGCGCCAGAATTAGCTTATCATAACACTCGGTTCCCGTATCGCCTGTTAGCCTGTTTTGATATACAATCACTTTTTCGGCCGGCTTTATTGCAACGACTTCGCTGTTCACCCGCACTTCAATGTTATGGGTGTTTTTAAACTTTTCCGGCGTCATCAAAACCAGAGAGTCGCTGTTTTCAACCGTACCGCTCAAATGGTATGGCAAGCAGCAGTTAGAGTAAGAAACATGCTGACCCCGCTCAAATATTATTATTTCCGCATTTACATCTAGGCGACGAATACGTGCCGCTGCCGAGGCGCCCCCGGCAACACCGCCAACAACAACAATCTTCTTTTTCATCGTGTCTCCTTTATCATAATTCATCAGGCTTTCTCTTATATGCTGGACTTTTACAAGAGCCACCCTTGTGTTTGAGGGTGGCTCTTTCATTATAACCGCAATCGGGCAATACATCCAGACATTATCTGTATGGCATGCTGTTTCGCGTTATGTTATTATTCAAGGCCAGAAACGTTATTCTTCCAGGAAATTTTGGAGATATCCTCAGCGGTAAGATCGAGGTATTTACATGCGATCTCCACTGCTGCCCGTACGCAATCGGCGCAATGGTCTTTACGCTCAGGGCTGCCCCAACGTTCACGGCCAAGATTTCCCTTGCAGATTTCAGCGCAAAGAGGGCTTCCCATTGCCTGTGTAAACTCATGAACCATGTTATTATATCTGCGGTATTCCACGTCGTACAATCCATCCGGCTTTTCATTCTTTGGATCTTTTCGTCCATGCTTGGAGCCGACTGCCATAATTGCACCGGAAAGGGCGCCGCAGGTAAGGCCGCTCTGCCCTACTCCGCCGCCAAAGCCCGCGCAAAGTGCGCAAGTATTATACGTCGCATCCGACTCGGGAATTACCCCTGTCTGCAAAAACGCCTCGTATACGCTTTCGCAGCAGCTCAGCCCATGATAAAAGCTATAAATGGCAGCTTCTTTAATTTGTTCCATCTTTTCTTTTGTGATCGTCATAACGAATTCTCCTTATCATAATTTTTTATTGGTTAGTAGCAGAGTAACAGTCATAGCGCACCTGTTCGTCTGCGCTGATAGAAGGTATTCACAGCACAGGAATTATGCAAACAGCAGCAGCAAGTGGTAATATCCAAATACGAACGCGAGATATACCAACAGGCAGGGAAGGGCTTTACGAACCATAACGCCAAAGTTTACTTTGAAATAATTGGCGGCAACTACCACGCAAACATGGGTAGGAGAAAGCTGGTTGGCAGCCCATGCATAGCAACCCAGCAACATCACCAGCGGGATACCGAAATTGGGAATAGCCGCAAAGGCCAGAGGCGCTGCAACCGCAATCATGCCCTGTGCGCCAGTGAGAATTGAGCCAACAAAGATCAGCAGCATAAAGGCAATATAGGTAGGCACAGGCAGTGACTGGAAAGCGGCAATCAGGGAGTCCATGATACCAACATGGGACAGGAAGCCCTGGAAAATGAATATCATCAGCGTGCTGAGCAACATAACCTTGTCAATCGCTTTGGGCAACAACTCCCAAATTTCTTTGGGTTTAATGCGATAGACAAAGAAGCACAGAATTAGCACGATTCCGATGGATATTTC
>JAEXFV010000108.1 GCA_023451115.1 Bacillota bacterium | reverse complement strand
CCCGGAGAGTAAAATGCCACCGAAGAAATCGCGTATTTTATGGTATCCCCCAGATGCACTCGTTTTGAGATATGTAAAGGATTCCCGTCCTGATCATTTACATAATCCCGTATCAGCATTAATGCTTCCCCTTTTTTCACATGGAGCAGCTGCGCTTCCTCCTGGGTAGCATAGCAAATTTCAAACAAGCTATATCCTTCGCTGGGATAAATATCATATTTATCCTGCAACAGGCTATAAAAAGAGCCATCAAAACTTTCGTTTGCTAGGAAAAAATGCTTTGCTGTAAAATAAATAGTTTCTATGCAAATGGGCTTTTCATGGATCATACGCACCCGGCGCACAGCGAGCAGTTTACCCGTATCCTGGCCAAAAAAGTCTTTTTCCCTTTTGGTTGCATCTATGAGGCTGCAGTCCAGAGTGCGGCTCACCAATTCTTCTCCAACGCTCCGCAACGCTTTGGTGGAACTGGCAAAAGCCGGCCTGGTTTCCTGAAGCCTTGGGGGTGCGACAAAAGTGCCTTTTCCATGCATTTTGATCAGCATGCCTTCTTCAACCAAAATCTCAATTGCTTTTCGCACGGTACTTCTGCTGAGCTGATGCTGCTCACTCAACTCAAATTCTGTGGGAATTTGGCTATCTTGCGGATAAATGCCCTTTTGAATATCCTCTTTTAAAAGCTGCGCCAATTGTTGATACAATGGTGCGCTGCCTGTTTTTTCCAGCCGGGCCATACGCTCGCTCCTTTTTCATTCCTTTGTTAACATCCTAATACATTTCTGATAAAACAACAATATTTTTTAGGAAAATCCACTTTTTCATTGCAAATATACGATTTACAAACAACCCTTACTATGCTATGTTAACAATAGGTTGTTTGCTGTTGTATGCAAAACATGATGGTATAAAACAGAGCAGGTCAAAAGTTTTGATTTAGCGCTTTACAGCAATCCACCAAATTCAACCACTTCGAGGGAAAGGAAACGTATGGCCAGTATTTTAGCGGTGGGAATTAATTTAATGGATAAATATCTGGATCAGGGCATCATGTATCCAGGAGGAAATGAGCTCAATGTCGCGGTATATGCCAGCCGCCAAGGCCATAGCAGCGCTTTTATGGGCGTATTTGGCACAGACAAAGCTGCCCCTTATATCCGCAGCGTATTGGAAAAAGAGCAGGTGGATTGCTGCCATTGCAGAGTAGAACAAGGAGAAACCGGCGATGCTCTGGTAAAGCTGGTGGATGGCGAGCGTATATTTTGCGGGCATAATGACGGAGGGGTTACAGGAAAATACCCTATACATATACTGCCAGAAGATTTGGATTATATCCATGGCTTTGAGGTAGCTTCCACCAGCCTTTATGGGCGCATGCCCGCAGAAGAAGTAATTAACCTATGCAATTCAGGCCTTCCCGTATCCTATGATTTTTCCAACCACGCGCCCAAAGCTTTGATTGATGCGCTGCTGCCCCACTTAAACTATGCATTCTTTTCTTGCGCACACCTACCTCAGCAAGAAATCATGGATTTATTGTATTACGCAAAAGCGCTGGGATGTCCTTGCTGCATTGCTACACAGGGAGAGCGGGGTGCACACGCCCTTTATCAGGGACATATGCTCTATCAGCCGGCTATTCCGGTTGCCGTAGTTGACACAATGGGGGCCGGTGATTCCTTCATCGCAACATTGCTTACGGCTCATGCCGCGGATCCAACCCTTGGGGGAATGGAACAGGCCTTGATGGCGGCGGCAAACTATGCGTCCTCCGTCTGTATGCAAAACGGGGCCATTGGCTACTCCTTCCCGCTTTCTTAGGCAGATAAACGTAAAAGAAAGCTGGTTAAAGCCATTGGCTTTGGCACGTTTCGCTATAAAATCTCTAGTGCATCCCAGGTTGAAAGCAATTCATATTTATAGCTTAAACAAAGCAACGATTGGGGAATGCTCCAGCAAACAGTTTCAGAGTCGATATGATACAAACGCCCACAAATGCATTGTTTTGTGGGCGTTTGTTGCTATTGTAAGGAGAAATGATTGTGCGATAACCATGGCACCTTCTTTGTTTTTGATTTTGCTGAACTGTTAAACCAATCCCAGCAACCGTGAAATATTTGCAACAAGGGCACAAATCAGCATCCCTGTCAGGGTAGGAACAAGGAAAGCAATTCCCGTCCATTTCCAGCTTTGCGTTTCTTTTTTAATCGTCAAAAGCGCTGTAGAACAGGGCCAGTGCATCAAGGAAAACAACATGGTACTTACGGCAGTCAGCCATGTCCACCCATTCTCTACCAGCAGGCTGCGCAACGCGTCCAAACTGTCCAGTTCCAAAATACTGCCTGTAGCGGTATATGCCATAATGATAATGGGGATTACAATTTCGTTTGCAGGAAATCCAAGAATAAAGGCCAGCAAAATCACGCCATCCAGCCCCAGGAACCTGGCAAATGGATCTAAAAATCCTGCACAATGGTTTAATAGCGTTCCACCTGAAATGGTGACGTTGGCCATTATCCAGATCAGCAATCCTGCCGGTGCCGCCACTGCTGCAGCCCTCCCCAGCACAAACAGGGTCCGGTCCATGACCGAGCGGACGATCACCTTGCCGATTTGAGGTTTCCGGTAAGGTGGGAGCTCCAGCGTAAAAGACGAAGGCAAGCCCTTCAGAATGGTGTGGGAAAGGAGTTTGGAAATGGCAAATGTCATACCAATTCCCAACACAATCACGGCAGTCAAAATTAAAGTAGACAGTAAGCTGTTTCCCAGCGCCACTCCTGTACCTACAAAAAACATGGTAATAATGGTGAGCAATGTGGGAAAGCGGCCGTTACAAGGCACAAAATTATTGGTAATGATAGCAATCAGCCGCTCTCTTGGGCTGTCGATGATGCGACAGCCTACAATTCCCGCTGCATTGCAACCAAACCCCATGCACATGGTCAGCGCCTGCTTACCACAAGCGCAGCAACGTTTGAAGTGGCGGTCCAAATTAAATGCTACCCTGGGTAAGTATCCCAAATCTTCCAACAGAGTAAACAGCGGGAAGAAGATGGCCATTG
>JAEXFV010000102.1 GCA_023451115.1 Bacillota bacterium | reverse complement strand
AATGAAAAAAGCACTGTTCCAGGATATCATTGTCAGTCGGTGAGAAAAAATACGGTGTTGGAGTATATGGAATATATCGTTGCTCATGAGGAGTACCGCTATAAAAAACCGCTTGCGCCAAAAAAGCAGAGCGTTACGCCGCCACCTCAAAAGGGGACCAAACGCTGGCGCAAGGAGCAGAAGCATTTGCAGCATGTTCAGCGTAAGGAGAATATCCGCCACACGTTATACCTGATAGAACTGCTGAATAGTAAAGAGGAACGGATATTTTAACGGAACCGCAAAACGGGCTTAAGGAAGCATTTTTCACAACGACGTTGGCTATGGACGCGTTTAATGAGCCGAAATAAGCGGGCGGTGGATTCAGTAGTGTTGATGGCTTTGAAAAGCTCCCCATCGGTTTCGTTTTTTAAGGAGGCAATGATGCAGGAAACATTTGTAACCATTGTTGGTTTTTCCCATTATTATGGCAAGGAGCCGTTCAGGATCGGCACGGAACTTACTTGTATCAAGAAGCCGGACAACGTCTATGACAGTGAGGCGATCAAGGCAACGCTGCCGGTGATCGGAACAGTGGGCTATGTAGCAAATGGCGTGAATACCAAGGCCAATGGCACGTCGACTGCAGGACGCATCTATGACAAGGTAGGGGATGTCTTCACCGTAAAGGTGATGTTTACCACCAGCAGTAAAGTGATTGCGCAAGTAAGGCTATCAGAGTAGAAACGCTCCGATCTGGGATGGTATTGCAAAAATAGAATTTGTGGACACATTGCGACAGACCTCGCATTGGCTAGACCCGGTTGCACGGGTCAGCTGATGCGAGATCCTGTATACAACCCGGGATTTGCCAGGCTGTTAGCTGAAATCAAATTGGAAGGCTGTTGGTTTTACCGCGCCCACCGGCAACCATTTTTACCCAATAATGTTTGCAATCTTGCTGAGATGGTCTATTTCATAGGTCACCGGAATATTTCGGCTGTTCACACTGTGCTTCGGGTTATACCAACAGGTATCAATGCCGGCGATCTGGCCGCCTTTCATGTCGCTGGTCAATGAATCACCGATCAAAAGCACCTGCTTCTTATCGGAAATGCCCATCTTCTGAAATACATATTCAAAATATGCGGCATTGGGCTTCTCTACGCCTACGTCCTCGGAAATAAACACAGCATCAAAAATTTGATCCAGTCCTGTTTGCCGCAGCTTTTTCGTTTGTGCGATTTTCGTTCCATTGGTCACCGCAATGAGCACGTATTTCCCTTTTTCCGATTGGAGTATTTCATCTGCATGGTCAACAAATACAAGATGGTCGCCAAGCGTTAGCTGATAATCACGGTTAAACGCTTCTGCCAATTCCGGATCGATGTCAATTTGCTCAAAAAACTCACGAAACCGGCCCACCAGGATTTCCGGCTTTGTCATTTCATTTCGCTCCAACGCTTCCCAATACTTCACATTTATCTGCGAGTATCGCTGCAGCATTTCGTCACTGCAAGCACCCAGCTTATATTTTTGGAACAGCGCCCGGATAGCATATGCCTCTGAAGCTAAAAAATCAAGGATCGTTCCATCGATGTCCCATAATAAATACTTGTACATGCTTCCACCATAACTTCCTGTTGATCTATGGGCTTATATTACCACATATCCGCTGCCGCTGCTTGACTTTTCTTATTTATCTATTGCGGCCGACTGCTTTGACATCGCGAACAGGTTATTTTAAACCATGTCCAGTAATTTTATGATACAAAAAAGCATTGGCTGAAATCAGCTGACGCTTTTTTGTGAGGTTATGTAATTGCGCTAATAAGAATTTGGCAGATACGATGAATGTATGGTTCAAATTTATCCGTAAGGCGTTCCGTTTACTGCAACTTTCTCACCGCTTTTGCGGTCAACGATAAACATGACGGTATTTCGTTTATAAGTTCCTTCGGGCACGTCTTCAAAGGAAAAGGTATCGTTTTCATAGTTTTTGAGCGCATTGCGAGTGGTTTTTCCAAGCATTCTAAGCGGCAAATAGTCTAAATTATGCGCATCCCCGCCATAGGTGGCCAACTGCAGCCAGGAGAGAAGCACATTTTTGGGGGTTTCGTCCCCATCCATCCAGATAAACGAAGAGCATTCATATAATTCTACATGCTGTGCCGAAACTTTTATGTGTATTCCGCTTAAATACTACCGCTGGGGGATGTTGCTTTTTCGTTTAGTATATTATGATATACCCATCAAACAATATGGGGTGAAAATATGAATCAGTTAGCGATAGGGCAATTTATTGCCCATAAAAGAAAAGAAAAAAACCTCACACAAGAACAGCTAGCCGATAAATTGCAAGTATCAAACAAAACCATATCGAAATGGGAAACCGGCAAGTGTATGCCTGATTACAGCATTATTGAAAGCTTGTGTAAAGAATTGGAAATCAGTATTTCCGAACTTATGGACGGTGAATCTGCCGATAATAACAGCGTTCGCTTGTATGATGAAACGCAAATCATGGATTTGCTCAGGCGGACACAAGAGCTTGAATCCCAAAGGAAAACCATATATGGTATGCTGCTGTTTGTTATGGGAATCGCAATGCTCGCAGTATCAAAAACAATTGGCGGTTCTGCTTTCAAGGACTTGATATCTGGAATCTTTTTAGGGCTGCCTATAGGCGAAATGCTAGTGGGTATCTTTTGCATTGGCAGGAACTTTATCAGAAGATGAAATCTAGATTTGCGGTGAGAAACTGTGAGCTGCTTGCCGAGCAAGTGGCTTATGTCAGTTTAACGGAGGATATTATGGTAAAGCTATTTGATTTAAAACAATAGCAGAAATTATAGTTTTTATATAAATCATCAGATAAGCTGGAACTAAACCAAATGGCTACCAGACTAAACTGCCGGTCGGTTTAGCTGCAGCAAGGCTTGGCATATAATAAAATCATCAAACGAAGGGAGCACTAGTTATGAAACAGCAAACACTCGGCGCGATGGTTTCATCCTTGCGTAAGGAGCACAACATGACGCAGCTCGATCTGGCTACAAAAATGAATGTGACGGATAAGGCTGTATCCAAATGGGAGAGGGATATTTCCTGCCCTGATATCAACTCTCTGCCAAAGCTTGCCGGGATATTGGAAGTTTCAGTCGATGACCTGATGCAATGGAAAAGCGGCGGATCAAACAATAGGCAAAAAGAGATAACCGATACCATTACTTTGATTTTCAAGGTCATTCCTGTGGCAATGGGCGTCGCAGTCACTGTATTATCGATCCTTAATAAAATCGATGCACGCTCAGCGTTTATCTTTATTGGTATTGGCGTGGCCTGTGCAGGCATAGGCTTGATAAGCGGCGATAAGGATGAAGACAAGTGAAAATTGTAAAACAGTGCATTAGAAAACATTGCGCTAAAGCTGCTGTATCAATGGCAGGCCGTTTCGTCCTACACGCTGATATGGTATAATCGTTTTAATAAACTAAAAGATGTGAGTACAAATATTATGGCAAATATCGTGATTCTTGGCGCTAATCAAGGCATAGGATACTATCTCGTGGAAAGGTTGTTAGAACAAAACCATTCCATTTCCGTATTGGATATAGATGTGAGTGCTGTCCGGGAATTGCAAATGCAATACCCGGATAAAGTGTTGGCGATAACAGCAGATGCCCAAGATGTTGACAGTATTGAGGATGGAATAGCGCGCACTATAGAGAAGTTCAAGAACATAGATATTGCCATTCATAATGCCTGCCTTTGTACATTTCAGAATGAGCAGGACGTTGATTATGAAGTGTATCAAAAGGTTATGGATACCAACTATTTTGGAGCGCTGCGCCTGGCAAAAACAGTTTTGCCATATATGCGGGCAGTTAAAAAGGGCCGCATCATTTTCACAAGTTCCGGCGTAGGTGTTACCGGCTTTGCCAATATATCTCCATACGCTGCCTCAAAGGGCGCGATTGAATCATTGGCGAAATGTTTGGAGATAGAAAATTCCGATTATGGGATTTCGGTTCACCTATTCCATCCGCCACTGACTAATACAGCATCTTCTGCGGGACTTCCCATCCCCAAAGAATTCAAAGCGGATGCGAAAAAAGTAGGATATGGGTTGGCAGAACATATCTGGTCAAAGAAATTTATGATTTGTCATTCGTTTAGCCAATCATTACAAGTGAAATTTTCATATAGGCACCCGCTTTTTATCGGAAGAATGATGACAAAAATGACACAGCGAGCCATTCAGAATCAGAAGTAAGTATTCTATTTGATGTAGCAACTCCTAATTTGACAAGGGGAGTGACAATCTGGAAGTGGATAGGGGGAATTTATGGTATTCGTTCTACCTATGCCATTCATTAGACGAAACGTGATTGCCCAAAAACTCAGGCAATGCAACTTCAGTAAATTCTGCTGTAACATTTGTAGTGGCAGGGATAGTCAATCCCAATGCTTTTGGACGGTTTACCGTTAGATTAGTGAAGAATGGGACACTAGGAAAACGGCAGAGGGAAAATACGATATTTTGTAAGAATTATTACTCCGGTTTGTCCAGCAGATAGCGTAAGCCACAATAAGTGAAGCAGTCTGGCGAATACCAATTAGCAAAATTTTATAATGCGGCAGCGTAGCCAGCCTGCAAGAGGGAAGCAACAATGAAAAGTCGCACGGTGTTCAGGTAAAAGCAAAAGTCCGAAAAAGTTAGACTTTATCGGGCTTTTTGGCGTCCCCGGCGGGATTCGAACCCACGGCCTTCCGCTTAGGAGGCGGACGCTCTATCCTGCTGAGCTACGGAGACAGATTATTTGTTTTTTTAAGCCTACGCAAACAGTATAATGCCATTGAAAAGGGCGTAAGTACCGCCTTTCTAACGGCCGTTACAGCTGCAGAGCATATTATAGCATATTTCAATGGCGGAGGCAATGCGCAATTATTCAATTCCGGGAGCGCTTTGGGCTTTCAAGATGGTATCCGTATCAAAGCCCGGATAGCTTACGCCCATCAGGCAAAGCCCGTGGGCAGGGGCTGTCGCACCCGCGTGATTACGAATGCCGGTGCAAAGAGCAAGGGCCATGGATTGTTCTGGCAAGATGCCTTTTCCGATGTCCAGCATAGTTCCTACCAAAATGCGTACCATGTTGTACAAAAAGCCGTTGCCCACCACATCATAATAACAAAGCTCGCCCTCCTGGGTCCAACGGGAATAAAAAACGGTGCGAGTGGTGTTTTCCATCTGACTGTTGGCAGATTTAAAAGCCACAAAATCATGGGTTCCCGTTACTGCTGCCGCAGCCGCCTCCATGGCGGACCAATTGAGTTGGCTATGGATATGCAAGGAATAATTGCGGGAAAACACCCGGGCATGTGGCCCAAGCTGCAATGTATAACGGTAATGCTTTTGCTTTGCACAGAAGCGGGAGTGAAAATCACCTGGGCACTCTTCGCTGTAACGGATGCGGATATCACGGGGCAACCCTGCATTCAGGGCATAAGCAAATTTATCGCCGGGAATGCGGCAAGCAGTATCAAAGTGGGCAACTTGCGCAGCCGCATGCACGCCGCTGTCCGTGCGTCCGGAAGCCTGCAGCGATGGGCGCTGGCCAGTGATGCGAAAAAGTTCTTTTTCAATGACCTCTTGTATGGCGAGGCCATTGGGCTGGGTTTGCCAGCCTACATATTGGGTACCGTCATATTCAATAATCATGCGGATACGGCGCATGGAGGCCTCCTATTGTTGCTGTAAAGGCAATACTTTTTGAGAATTGGGTACTTGGATAAATGCTAACTCCACTTCTCCATCAATCAGATATAATGTGATGACGTTCCCATTTTCCAACGCCACCAACACCAGCTCTACCAGCCCTGCTTTATCCACGTCAGAAGGAAACCCAGCCGATTGAGAGACACGAATGGCTTCTTCCAGGGAAGTGGTGGGGAACAAGGCGGAGATCGTAGTGCCTTTTGCGCTGCCTGCTACATAAAAATCATCTTCTGATAAAACATAGCCATACCCGGCCAGTAGACGGGTTAAACCGCCCAACGTTCCAGTTTGGTTGAGTATAAGCCCCCAAACCAGCGCTACCGCCAGAATGGCTGCAGCAATGCAAAGAAGAATAACGCGCTGTTTCCGTTCCATAACCAATCAATGCAGCCAAAAAGCCTGCAGCAGCAAAATCACAGCTCCCATGCCAAGGGTTACACAAGCGGCTATGGCGTCCCGTTTGGCGAAACGCAGTACATGCATACGGGTCCGGCCCTCGCCTCCATGATAGCAGCGGGATTCCATGGCCATAGCCAGTTCATCCGCCCGCCGGAATGCCGAGATAAACAATGGCACCAGGATGGGAATCATGCTCTTGGCGCGGTGGATCAGGTTACCGCTTTCAAAATCAGCGCCACGGGCTAACTGCGCTTTTTTGATCTTATCCGCTTCTTCCATCAAAGTGGGAATAAAGCGTAACGCAATGGTCATCATCATAGCCAGCTCATGGGCTGGAAATTTAAAACGGGATAGGGGCATCAATAGACGCTCCAGCCCATCCGTGAGAGAAATGGGGGAGGTAGTCAGCGTCATCAGGGAAGTGCCAGCCACCAACAGAATAAGTCGCAAGGAAATATATACCGCTTGCAGGAGAGACTCTTTGGTGATGGTAATGATCCAAAAAGAAACCAATATTTCCTTGCCCGGCGTTAAAAACAGATTGATGACAAACATGAACACCAGCAAAAAACGCAGCGGTTTTAAGGAACGCAGCACATAGGACAGCGGAACTTTGGAAAGGAACACCACCAATACCACGAATGCTGCAGGCAGCCAAAAAAGCCACATGCTTTTTACTAAAAACACCACAACGATATAAAGAAGCATCAGCAATATTTTGGTACGGGGATCCAGCTTGTGGATGCAGGAATCGCCAGGGAAATACTGGCCTAAGGTGATATTAGGCACGGGTATTCACCTCCTTGGCGCTGCAGTGAGACCTGAGCCAGGCTTCTAAATCCGGCAAGCGGTAAATCTCCCGGGGAACACAGATGCCCCTGCTGCGTAACGCAACGGCAAGCTGGGCCGCCTGGGGCACATCCAGCCCCAAGCCGAGCAATTGCTCCGGATCACCAAATACGGATTGGGGCTGCCCCTGTAACGCCACTCGGCCCTGAGAAAGCACCAGTACCCGGTCTGCATAAAGGGATACGTCGTCCATTGAGTGGGATACCATAATGATTGCGCAGCCTGTTTTTTCCCGTAACTGTAAAATCAATTGCATCACGGCATGCCGCCCCCGGGGATCCAGCCCAGCCATGGGTTCATCCAATACCAGGTATTTGGGGCGCATGGCTACAATGCCCGCCAACGCCGCTCTGCGCTTTTCGCCGCCGGAAAGGTCAAAGGGGGACTTTTGCGCAAAAATTTCAGGCGCCAGCCCAACCAGGCGCAACGCTTCTTCCACCCGTTGGGCGGTTTCCTCTTCGCCCAGGCCCAGGTTGCGGGGGCCGAAAGCAACGTCTTTTGCAACGGTTTCCTCAAAGAGCTGGTATTCCGGGTATTGAAATACCATGCCTACCAGGCCGCGGCCCTGCACCCGCTGCTTTTTGTCGTTCATGTCCAGCCCATCCACCAGCACCCGGCCAGTTTGGGGCAATATCAACCCGTTGAGATGTTGCACCAATGTGCTTTTGCCGGAGCCGGTATGGCCAATCACCGCCCAAAACTCCCCTTCGCCTATGGTAAAGGAGATATCATCCAGCGCTGTCTGGGCCATGGCGCTGCCCGCCATATAAATATGAGTGACGTGTTCAACACAAATCGGCATAGTTCACGAATCCTTTGTAAAATAGGGGAGCAAAGCATCTGCTAGGCCTTCTACAGTAATGGGTTCTTCCGGAAAGGAGAACCCCAAAGCGTCCCGCAGGCGAACCATGGCAGGAACGTCCAGCCCGATAGCCCGGAGCTGATCGCCGTGGCGGAAAATCTCTTTGGGCGTACCCTGCATGACCAGCGCGCCCCGGTCCATCACCGCCACCTGATGGCATAGCGCAGCCTCTTCCATGAATTGCGTGATCATCACCACCGTGATGCCGGACTCCCGGTTGAGCCGTTGTACGGTAGAGAGCACCTCGCGGCGGCCTTCGGGATCCAACATAGCGGTAGCTTCATCCAGTACCAGTACGCCAGGGTGCATGGCCAGCATTCCTGCAATAGCAATGCGCTGTTTTTGCCCGCCGGAAAGCATATGAGGAGCCCGGTTGGCGTATGCCTGCATATCCACGGTGGACAAAGCGGCGTCTACCCGCTTGCGGATTTCTTCAGGCGGAACTCCTAGGTTTTCCGGCCCAAAGGCTACATCCTCTTCTACTATTGTTGTAACCAGTTGGTTATCCGGGTTTTGGAACACCATGCCCACTTGTTGCCGGATGGCTAAGGTGTTTTGCTCGTCTTTGGTATCCATCCCATCCACTAGGACCCGGCCGGAAGTGGGAAGCAAAAGCGCATTTAAATGTTTGGCCAGCGTGCTTTTCCCTGAGCCGTTGTGACCAACAATTGCCAACATCCCGCCTTTTTCCACGGTTAAGGAAACATCGCAAAGGGCTGGCCTTGACGCCCCCTCATAGCTGTAGCAAACATTCTCAATCTGTATCATGATACAAAGCTCCTTGCTCCCCTGAAATGGGCTGCATCCCGGGGATTTCGGCAGAGTTCCATATTGCAACCTGCTTTCCAATATCCTGTAATGGTACGGCAGGCAAGTGAAATCGCTGTGGCATCAACAATGCCCGAATTCAATCCATTATACCCTAGGCAAAACAGGGGCGCAACCATGGAGAATGAAGAAAGAGGGCATATTTGCCCCCTTTTCCTCTACCTGTCAGCCGAAAAGTTGTGGAGTTCCGGCCTTTCCATCAGCCCTTTGCCAAGTGGCAAAACAGTGTTAATGGGCCCGGAGATCCGTTTCGTAATGGGCGCGGGGCCCGCCAATGTATTTGGGGCGCGTGCGTGCCATGGTAACATGCGCCTGGCCTACTTGGCGGTGCTGAGTATGAATGGGGACGACCACCGGATGCAAATGCATGCCGATAAACGTACCGCCAATGTCAATGCCAGCGCTGGCTTTTCCTTTTAAATCTTCCACCATAACCGGCTGGGCAAACCGGTGAATTGCCTCTGTGGACCATGCGCCACCCGCATGCAACCAGGGCGTTACCCAAACTTCCGTTAAACCATACTGCTCCAGGCAGGCCCGCTCCACTGCCAAAGCCCGATTGAGATGTTCGCAGCATTGTGCGGCCAAATACAGGCCCCTGGCCTGCGTTTCCGGCAAAATTACATCCATAATCGTTTTTGCAATTTCTTCGCTGGAGTTGGTGCCGATCAGGTGGCCCCCCACTTCACTGGTGGAGCAGCCAACCACAAAAATATCACCCGGCTTTAAAGTATCCGCTGCGGCAAATAAGTCGGCCAAACAAGCCCGCAGTTGTTGTGCAATCTGTTCCATAACCAAATTCCTGCTTCCAATGATAATCTCATGCACGTAACAGTATAAGCATTTTGGCCTTTTGGAGCAATGGCAACCAATAGAAAGACGCAAATCTGTACCGGAACAGATACTTGATTTTTATAAACCGGTGCAGGAAATGGACAGGTATACCATGTCTACACACTGCGCACCGTTTTCCCAAATCGGTTCCGGATAGTGCTGGGTGAAAAATCCGGATATTGTGTGAGAATAGGAAAAGCCCAGTTTCCGGTAAAAGCCTACGCCATAATCGGAAGTGCCTACCAGCATGCGCTTATAACCCCACTTAGCATATTGCTGCAAAAGATAACGCACCATAGCGGAAGCATGCCCTCGAGACTGGAGGTCTTCCCGGGTAGCCAGGTTTTTCAGCTCACAATCTCCACCGTCCAACCCTTGCACCACAGCAATGCAAGCTGCTGTTTGTCCAACGGAAAGAGCGAACAACTCTCCCTGAGGCAGGTAGCGCATTACCATATCCACGCTGGGATCCGCCAACAGCAGCAAAGGCATAAACTGTTCTTTTTCGCTGGTTACCCTGCAAATGGAAAAGCCTGCAGATGTAGAGCCGGCACTGTTGAAGATGGAACCTTCAGAAAATAACTGCTTCATAGTGGCTCCCTCATACCCAGGTTGCTCAGTTGCCCTTCCAGACAAACGCGAAAAGCGGTGGGAAGGGCTTGCGGCCCATGGTTGGGCACTCCCCACTCCCAGCCCAAAGGGAGGCGGGGGAGGGTAACAGGTAGGGAATATACCTGCATATCCCACTCCACATGGGTGAACACGTGCCGGGCGCTATGTTGGGAAATTTCTCCCACCGGCTGTGCTCCCCATTGGGCGATCTGCGCCATCGCCTGGGTCATGTCCAGATGGCCGGGGAGGTTGGGAAGTTCCCACAATCCTGCCAGTAATCCTTTTTGGGGCCTTTGCTTCAAGGCGATCTGCCCGTCCTGCCATAGGGCGAATACGGTGAGCGCTTCTATCCGGCGGGCTGCCTTTTTGGATTTTACCGGCAGCTGGGGCACCGTGCCCTCCTGATGCGCTTTACACAAATCCGCCAGCGGGCAAACAAGGCATTTGGGCTGGCCGTTGGGCAAACAAACCAACGCCCCCAACTCCATCAGCGCCTGATTAAAATCGCCAGGGCGTTTAATTGGTGTAATTTCCGCCAGATCTTCCCGGGCAGCCCGCTTGGTGGCGGGAAGGGCGATGTCTCGAGTATCGTTGCGATAGCGTGCGAGCACCCGCAGTACATTGCCGTCTACTGCAGGCACAGGGATGTGGTAAGCGATAGAAGCGATGGCTCCTGCCGTGTATTCGCCAATGCCGGGCAGCTGTAACAGGGCATGGTAATCCCTGGGGAGCTGCCCTCCGTATTCCGCTACAAGGGCTTGTGCCGCCCGCTTCAAGTTGCGGGCGCGACTATAATATCCCAAGCCTTCCCAAAGCTTTAATAGAACTTGGTCCGGCACTGCGGCAAGGGAGCAGGCGTCGGGCAGGGCGGATAAAAAACGGAAATAGTACGGTTTTACAGCTTCCACCCGGGTTTGCTGCAACATGATTTCGCTGATCCATACCTGGTATGCAGTGGGCGCATGCCGCCAAGGCAAATCCCTGGCATTTTGAGAATACCATGCCAGCAGGGGCTGCACAATGCCATAAAGATGTTCACCGCCTTGGCTCAATTGAGTGTCCTCCAAAGCAGACGGTTGTCGCAAAATTCGGCTGCCAGTTGCCCTTCATCCAATAGGTAAGCCAGGTAAGAACGCAGGGTGCTGCCCACCAACACATACTGGTTAAAATCCATATGCAAATCATAATGGCGGAATACGCTGGACAGCACATCCTCCGCGCTGGCAGGTTCCCGGCAAATGGAAAGGAGCAGATCGATAATTTCCAGCATCTTATCCCGGTTGGCTTTCACCAGCGGCCGGATATCTGTTGCCGGTTCCCCATGGGAGGGAATAAAGAGAGCGGCTTCCATTTCCTCGATAGCATTTAAGGTCTGAAACTGCGCCTTGATATCGTAAAGAAAGCTGACATGATATTTCTGGATAATATGCGCTCCGTTTAAAGCGTCTGCAAGGAAAACCACATCGTCAGGCGTGCGCACCCCTAACATATCAAAATAGTGCCCGGGTAAGGGGAATACTTCCAGCCCATGGGGTAAGCCGCCAGAGGCTTCACCGACAGGCTGGCTGGGCTGGGCGAGGAGAAACTTGTTGCGCAGCGCTTTGGGAGGGAATCCGCCATATAAAAAGGAGGGCTCCAATACAGGATAACGGGTAAAAGCGCTTTCCATCCCTGTGCTTCGGATCTGGCAGTTGGTACGGCTTTGCAAAAAACAATTTCCCCCAATATGGTCTGCATTGGAATGGGTATTGAGGATGCAGGTTAAAGTCCACTTCTGGGCGATAAGGTGCTGGTTTACTCTACGCCCTGCCTCCTTATCGTTACCGCTGTCAATTAAAAGGGCGTTTTTGCCTTCCTCCACAAAGAGCCCGATCTTGGCCGGGCTCTGGATATAATAGGTTTGTTTGCCTACCTGGATTAGCTCGTACATGCTTACCTCTTGAGGATTTCCATGAATTCTTCTCCGGTGATGGTTTCCTTCTCCAGCAAATAATGGGCCAACTCATGGAGCTTTTCCATCTGCTCTTTGAGAATGCCTACCGCTTTGGTGTGCGCCCGCTTGATGATGCCCAAAACTTCCTCATCTACCTTGGCGGCGGTTTGTGCAGAGCACATGAGCTGGGCATCTCCGCCCAAATACTGATTGGTGACGGTTTCCAGCGCCATCATATCGAACTCGCTGCTCATACCCAGCCGGGTTACCATGGAACGGGCCAGCTTCGTGGCCTGCTCAATGTCGTTGGATGCACCCGAAGTGTAGGAGCCATAAATCAACTCTTCCGCTGCACGCCCACCGGTAAAAGTGGCTATTTTATTAAAGATTTCTTCCCGAGTCATCAGGTTATGCTCCCCTTCGTCTACCTGCATGGTGTATCCCAATGCGCCGGAAGTACGGGGCACAATGGTGATTTTATGCACAGGGGCGCTGTCGCTTTGGCAGGCGGCCACCAATGCATGGCCGATTTCGTGATATGCCACAATCTCTTTCTCTTTGGGGGAAATCACCGCGTTTTTCCGTTGATAGCCAGCGATAACTACTTCTACGCTTTCTTCCAGATCCGATTGCTGCACCTCTTGCCTGCCGCAACGCACAGCGCGCAAAGCAGCCTCATTGATGACGTTCGCCAGGTCTGCGCCGGAAGCGCCTGCAGTTGCCCTGGCAATGGCATTCAGATCGATTTGCCCGCTCATTTTAACATTCTTTGCGTGTACCGTGAGAATCGCTTCACGGCCTGCCAGGTCGGGAAGCTCAACGGGGATGCGCCTGTCAAACCGGCCGGGGCGCAGCAGGGCCTTGTCCAGACTGTCCGGACGGTTGGTAGCAGCTAAAATAACCACGCCTTTTGTACCATCAAAGCCGTCCATTTCCGTTAGCAGCTGGTTCAGGGTTTGTTCCCGTTCATCATTGCCGCCTAAACCGGAGCCGTCCCGGGATTTGCCAATGGTGTCAATTTCATCAATAAACACAATGCAAGGGGCTTTTTCATTGGCCTGCTGGAACAGGTCACGCACTTTAGCGGCGCCCATACCTACGAACATCTCAACAAATTCTGAGCCGGAGATAGAGAAGAAAGGCACCTGCGCCTCTCCTGCCACGGCTTGAGCCAGCAAGGTTTTGCCAGTGCCCGGAGGGCCCACAAGCAAAGCGCCCTTGGGCAATTTTGCGCCAATTTCCCGATATTTTCCGGGGTCATGCAAAAAGTCCACAATTTCTTTGAGGGCTTCTTTGGCCTCGTCCTGCCCGGCTACATCGGCAAAGGACTTGCCGGTTTGCGCCTGCACATAAATTTTTGCGTTTGATTTGCCAAATTGCATGGCGTTGGGGCCGCCCATCCGCTTTTGCAGATTTCCCATCAGCACCCTGCCCAGCAACGTAAAGATAAGAATAGGGATAATCCACGTGAGAAGGAAGGAAAGCAATGGGGAAGTTTCTTCCGGCACCACCCGGCTGGCGCTGTCGATATTGCCTGCAGCCTGGATGCGGCCATAGAGGGTGGTCATATCCTCCCAAAGGCCGGTAACATATACTTGGGGCTGGCCTTTATCGTTTTGGCCTTCGAAGTAGATTTCCTCGTCCTCAACCTGTATTTTAGCAACTTTGCCCTCTTGCAGCTGATTGAGGAAAGTGGTGTAATCAGTGCTGACGACTTGCTGACCCATAAATAGGGGAAATACCAGAGTGTTCAACACCATTAGAATTAAAAAGGACATGATCGCATAATAAAACAAAGGTTTCTTGGGGGTTTTATGCTCTTGCATACTGCCGCCTCCCATCAAATAATAGATGTATGGTTATGCCAAGCCCCATGGATCAAAATGACTTACAAGATTCGCCAAGGCTTGCAAAGGCCCAGGTTTTATTCCTGGTTTATCCTCTTACATTTAGTATAAACCCGGGTTGTAGCTTGTCAAGAAAGGACGGAGAATATCCCTGTTTCTTTCACAAAAAAGCCGTAATAAAAAAAGTAGCCTTTTTAAGGCTACTTTTTCTGCCTATCAGCAGTATCCCTTAGGATAAAAGGCTGGGAAATTTAGCAAAATCCCGTATCAGATTTAGGAAATTTGGCCCCACTGCTTACGCACGCCGTTTTAATGCCCATAAAGTTGCCAGGGCAGCCAGGATAAACGAAATGCCGGCTAACATCCGTTGGTTGGTGGAATCGCCTGTCATGGGAACGCCCAGAGGGATTTCTCCATTTTCATCTGGCTGAGGAGTAACGGGGGAGAGGGGAATCTCCTCTTCGGGATCGTCGTCGGGACGTTCAGGCCGGAAAGGAGGATCTTCTTCTTCCTCTTCTTCGGGGATAACCACCAAACAGGCCTTGTATTGGCCGTTATCCAGCAGGTTGCTGAAGGTGCCGTCCGCATTGAGAGCAGCCTCTGTGCCGCCGCCTACAACCGCGTATACATAACATTGGCCAGGGCCAACAGGGGTAACCAGGCCGGTGGCCGGGTCCACAGTAGCGACAGAAGGATCGCTGCTATACCAGCGGGTAATGGCTTCCGCCCGGGCCACGGTAGCATAGTTGGTGGAGGTTCCGGTGGGCGTTAATTCGCGGTTCGCCTCGTCCTCAGCATAGGCAGGCGCATAGGTAATTCCTACGGAACGGGCCTTTTCTGCGCCAGTGTCGCCAACGGCAAAACGCATCACTTTGGTGTCAAGGTCAAAATCCGTTAGCATAATCACGTTTTTGTTAGCGCCCCAATATGAGGTCAAAAAACGGGTGTCCCCATCGGTCTGGTTGGTGGTGTTATTATTTTGGCCATCCAGAGTATTGTCTTCCAGGTTGGCGTGTCCGGGGAACCAAAGCACCTCGATTTCCTTGTTGGTGATGCCCATGTTGATGTCTTCCCCGCTAAAATCGTTGTCTTTGATGATATGCTGCTGTTCATCATTCACCTGGGTGCGGCCGTCTTTCAGAGAGCCGCTCAGCGCCATTCCTGTTTTGTCAAAATTATTGCCGATGATCTCAACCTGGTTATCATCAGTCAGGTTGAAAAAGATACCTACGCCCCGGCCTGAGAAAGTGTTGCCGTCGCCTTCCCCTTCACCGCCGATGTAAAGGTCCGTACTATCGCTGCGTGTTGCATACACATTGTGGCTGGCGCCTTTGAATTCCGTGCCAGTGATGGTTAAGGAACTGTTCTTGCTTTCATCTACAACCCGCTTATCCGTATTGTTCCCCTTATTCGCATCAATGGCAACAGAATAAGAAGCTCCGCCAAGGGCTTCGTTAAATGTACAGTCCTCCAGCACTACGTCGAAGGCATAAACCAAATCCCCATCCCCGGTTTCAATGGCCCGACAATAATCGCCGTTAATGTCAATGGCCGCGAAAGGATCATGTCGGTTTTGCCCCTCCTCATCCGTGTAAACAAATTCCACTTCTTTGAGGATAACTTGGTTTTCGCTTTCGTTGGTGTCAGAAACTTCCACCATATAAGGGGTGCCGTCATTGCGGATGATAATGCCTACAATTGTCACATCTCCACTTGCATCCGTCATCTCGGAAGCGTCCACCCGGATATTGAACTGTTCTCCTGTGCCTTCATTGCGCTTCACTGCAATGGTTGAGGTTGCATTGCCGCTTTCATCCTGGGCGCCCTGGATGGTAATGCCCGTTTTAATTTCCAATGCGCCTGCGCCAGTATCCTCAACACCATCGCCATCGCCATCGTAAAGCACATATTCTCCCTGTGCCAAACGAATGGTATCGCCATCAACGCTGTTATTCACTGCGTCACGCAACTCTGCTACGTCGGATACATTGTACTCCGCTGCCAGAGCATTGGTGCACAATGCCAATGCCAGTAGCCAAGCTGCCACCAAAGTTAATATCCGCCTACGTTTCATCAATCGTTTCCCCTTTCATTAAAATAGCTTGCCTGTATCTATATTTTCCTTATATTTGAATTTTATCACGCAACACTCACATTTTGACCTCAAATTGGTCACAGAACAAACTTATTTTAAAATTCCCACGTAATAAAGTTGAATTTTCTGTTTTGGCTTTTTTAAAAACTAAAAGATGAAAGCAGTAATTCGTAAAAACGCTATTTTTCGCTAAAAAGTCATGAATTCTGGTAATTAGAATTGGAAGGGACTATTGCATTTTATAAGGAAGACGCTATAATCAATATTAGCACTCTAACTAATAGAGTGCTAATATTCATGATAAGGGTGATGACAATGGCGTTGCAACAATTTCAGACCGAATCCAAACGGATTTTAGACCTCATGGTAAATTCCATCTATACCCATAAAGAAATTTTTTTACGGGAATTGATTTCCAATGCCAGCGACGCTTTGGATAAGCTTTATTATCGCGAACTCAACGAAGGTACCACAGGCATGTCCCATGATGAATTCCAAATCCAGCTTTTTGCTGACAAAGCAAACAAAACATTGCGGATTGTAGACAATGGCTGTGGCATGACAAAGGAAGAGCTGGAGCAAAATCTAGGTACCATTGCAGACAGCGGCACGCTGCGCTTTAAATCGGAAAACAACCTTACGGATGACACCGCCGTGATCGGCCAATTTGGCGTAGGTTTCTATTCGGCTTTTATGGTAGCAAAGAAAATCACGGTGAAAAGCCGTGTTTATGGAGCACAGGAAGCCTGGCAGTGGGAAAGCGAAGGCGCAGAAGGGTTTACGGTTACGTCATGTGAAAAAGAGAGCTTTGGCACGGAAATTATTCTGGAGTTAAAGGAAGATACGGAGGATGAACAGTATTCCGAATTTCTGGATCAGTACCGGATTGCTCAGCTGGTCAAGAAATATTCCGATTACATCCGCTACCCTATCCGGATGGAGCAGGAAAAGAGCCGGCCAAAAGAAGGGGAGGAAGGGGCGTATGAAACCTACACTGAGGTAGAAACCCTTAATTCCATGGTGCCTTTGTGGAAGCGCAATAAATCCGAATTGACGCAAGAGGATTACGACCGTTTCTACCAGGATAAGTTTTTTGACTTTGAGGCGCCTTTAAAAACGGTTCACACCAGTGCGGAAGGCACGGTATCCTATCATGCGTTGCTGTTCTTCCCAGCACGGGCTCCTTACAACTATTATTCCAAAGAGTTTGAAAAAGGATTGCAGTTGTACTCTAACGGCGTCCTGATTATGGATAAGTGCCCGGATTTGCTGCCGGATTATTTTAGCTTTGTAAAGGGACTGGTAGACTCCCCGGATCTTTCCCTTAATATTTCCCGGGAACTGCTGCAGCATGACAGGCAGCTCAAAGTGATTGCCACGAATATCGAAAAAAAGATTAAAAATGAGCTGGAGAACCTGCTCAAAAACGATCGGGAGAAATACGAAACGCTGTACAAAGCCTTTGGTTTGCAGCTGAAATACGGGGTATATGCCGGTTATGGGCAAAATAAGGAAACCCTGCAGGATCTCTTGCTGTTCTATTCCATGACAGGGGAAAAGCTTATTACCCTTCGGGAATATGTGGACGCCATGCAGGAAGGGCAAAAAAACATTTATTATGCCTGCGGGGATAATGTGGCCCGCATTGGCCAGCTGCCCCAACTGGAGCTGCTTAAAGAAAAGCAGTATGATGTGTTGTTCTTGACCGACGATGTAGACGAATTTGCTCTTCAAATGCTGCGGGAGTACGATCAGAAGCCGTTCCAGTCCATCACCAGCGGAGAACTTGACCTGGTGAGCGATGAGGACAAGAAAGCAGCACAGGAGCAGGCCCAAACCCATAAAGCTATGCTGGACTATTTAAAGGATGCCCTGGGAGAAACCCGAGTGGCAGACGTAAGGCTGTCTACCCGGCTCAAGAGCCATCCCGTATGTTTGAGTGCAGACGGCCCCTTGTCCATTGAGATGGAAAAGGTGTTAAACGCCATGCCGGTAGAGGAAAAGGTGAAAGCCAAACGGGTGTTGGAGTTGAACCCGGAACATCCCGTGTTTGCCACATTGTGTCGTTTATATGATGTGGATCAGGAGAAACTCAAGGCCTATGGGGAAATACTATATAACCAAGCCTTGCTGATTGAAGGCATTTTGCCGGAAGATCCGGCCGCATATGCCAACGCAATTTGCAGCCTGATGGGAGAATAAATTAATACCTTTGCAAACATTGAAAAGGGGCGGCAGGTGCCGCCCCTTTTTGCTATTCCAGGATTACCATAATAGGGATATTAGGTTCCTCTGCAGGAACGCGGCTGGCGGTTGCAGGCCTGGTTGCAACCATTGGGGGAGGCGTTGTCTGCATACGGGGTTCTGTATTGGGCATGCTTGGCTGCAGGGTGTCCAGCATGGGATGGATAAACCCTTGTACTTGGGCCTGTGGGCATGTGCTGCCCCCGGTGCCCACACCTGCCATAGGGCGCATACGGGCTTGCTGAATCTGGGTGATTTGCTGGGTATAATTTTGCCGCTGTTCCGGCGTCATATTAGCGGGACGTACGCCCTCCGGGAAAAATGTGATGAATTTCAGGGAGTAGATATCGCAGGAGGTAGTGGTGCCGGTTTGCTCGTTATACAACTGAAACCAACTGGGACCGACGCGGATAATGACGCCGTCCTGGGTATATAATCCGCAGGTGCCAATTAAAAATTCGCAGATCACATACCGGCCGATTAGCGCCGAAAAAGCCTCCTGCATGCTCCGGGTATCCACAGCTCCGGATTGGGTATAAATCGGCTCGGGGGTAGTGCCAAGGGTAGTGGGGTATTGGAAAGGCCCTCCTTGTGACGTTAACATTGGGTTATTCTGTTCCATGATGCGATGAACCTCCTATTGGTTTACTTTTTAAGTTTGGGCATAAGAACTTGTAGGCTCATAAAAGCAGTGATCTCCGATTCGTGCGGCAAAGGCGCCAACCTGGGTGGGAAAATTGGCTGGGCAGGTATCCGAATAAGGGTTGAAAAACCACAAGGCCGTGCCTAACCCCGGCAAACGGTTGCCCGCAATGGCCCAATCCGCAATATCATAGTGGATTTGTTCCGGCCGCATGTTATAGATGTTTTGCCCCTGGTTATCATCCAAAGCGCATTCAAACTGGCGCGATTGGTAAACAATGTTACGTAAATTGCCGCCCTGGCTGACACGAGAATATTCCCCTTCGGTTGCCCGCACCCGGTTCATGACCACGCTGGCCACTGCCCGCATGCCGTTATCCCCTTCGCCGCCAGCCTCACATTGTATCAGTCTCGCCAAAAGCTCCCGGTCTGAATATGCCATTGGCTACCTCCCTTCTGATTACACCTGCACATACGCTTTGTTTGCGTAGCCTGTGGTATTGCCGTACTCAACCACATACCAGTTTCCATCCTCTCCCACAATGGTTAAGGCAGCACCGTTTGGCGCACTGGCCACAACGCGGGAATTGGTGCTGGGAAGGCGGCGGATGTTGAGGGAACCGCTGTTTACACGCACGCGGCCGGAGCGTATGGGTTGTGGAGGTACAAATGGAATGCCAAAATACTCTGTGAGGGACAGCACCAAATTGCGGGCAATTTCATCCAAATTGCTCACGATCCAGGCAGCATCCTCCGGATTGTCGTGATAAGCCAGCTCCAGGAACACTGCAGGCGCACGGGTGCGCGTTACCTCTCCGATGGACGTTGTGGGAAGCGCTCGCACCGTTCCAGGGTAAATGGCACGCAAATTTTCCGCAAAAATGCGGGCTGCCCGCTGGCCGCTTACGCTGCCGGGGGCATAATATACGTCAGAACCGCGCACTTGCCCATAACGTCCTTCGGGAGCGGCATTGGAGTGCAGCGCCAGATGCAGGTCGTAGTTCCCCCTGTTGGAGGCGCGGATGGAAGAGGCGGCGCTCATATCCGGGGAATTACGCACAAATCGAATTCCGCTGGAGCGTAAGTAGGGTTCCATCGCATCTGCCAGCAAGTTCATATAATATTCCTCGCTGCCCCCTGAAACATAGAGGTTGCTTTCCTGTGTAGATGGGCTTAGATAGATGGTGGGCATAGGCTCCCTCCTAACAAAAGGTTCAATACTCCACTATATGCTTAAACCCCGGCTTGTGCGCCGCGCATAAGCCGGGGTTTCTTCGGGGACAGTAAAAGAAAAGTTCTAAGCAAGGAGTTTTAGACCGAATATGAGGATTGTAGTAGCGTTGGGTGGCAATGCGTTGGGGGACACCCCTTCTGAGCAGCAGGAAAAGATTAAAGATGCGGCGGGCGCTCTGTGCCAGTTGGTGGAGGAAGGGCATGAACTGGTGCTGGCCCATGGAAACGGACCCCAGGTGGGGAAAATACAGCTGGCGTTTGATTCAGCTCGTACCATCAACCATAACTTACCCTATATGCCTTTGCCCGAGTGCACAGCAATGAGCCAAGGTTACATTGGTTTTCATTTACAAAAAGAGCTGCAAAACCAATTGAAGGAAAAAAACATTCATAAGTCTGTGGTAACATTGATTACCCAGGTGGCGGTAGAGCGGGAAGACCCTGCTTTTGAAAACCCCACCAAACCCATCGGCGGGTTTTATACGGAACAAGATGCGGAACACATGATGGAGCAAAATAAGGGGTGGATTTTTAAAGAAGACGCAGGCCGTGGCTGGCGGCGGGTGGTAGCCTCGCCCAAACCGGTGGAACTATTGGAAACCCGCAGCATCCGCACATTGGTAGAGCGGGGGAATATTGTGATTGCCTGCGGTGGAGGCGGTGTTCCGGTGACTTGGGATGGCAATGGACGGATAGTAAGCGTGCCTGCTGTGATAGACAAGGATTTTGCCGCGGAGAAACTGGCGGAAGCGGTGGAGGCAGATCAGCTTGTGATTTTAACCGCAGTGGACCGGGTGTGCCTGGACTGGGGCACGCCAAACCAGCGGGAAGTGGCCGAGCTGTCCCTGGAGTCGGCCCAGCGCTATTGTCGGGAGGGGCAGTTTGCCGCCGGCTCCATGCTGCCTAAGGTGGAAGCTGCCATTGCTTTTGCGGAATTTGGCGGGGAAGCGATTATTGCATCGTTGGAACAAGCTGCCCAAGCGTTAAAAGGGCACAGCGGCACACGGATTAAGGCAGGCCGGGGTACTGCCCTTGGCAGCGGAGAAACGGCCGCATTTACCGGCGGGCACTAATCAATTCCATAAGGCATTTACAAAAAGGAGGGCAATCCATGCTGGTGCTGTTTTTACGGGCAATCATGCTCTACATTATCGTTTTTATTGTCATGCGATTGATGGGAAAGCGGCAGGTAAGCGACTTGCAACCCTTTGACCTGGTAGTCACCTTATTGATTGCAGAACTGGCGGGGGATCCCATTTCCGACACCAGCATCCCCATGCTGTATGGCGTCCTGCCCATATTGGCCTTATTTTTATTGCAGCAGCTTATGGCCTGGCTTTCGCTGAAAAACGAGCGCATCCGCGGCATGTTTTCCGGAAAACCTCTCATTGTGATTGCAAAAGGGGTTGTGCAGGAAGATGTGATGCGCAGCGCCCATTATACCCTTAACGATTTACTGGAGCAGTTGCGTGCCAAAGATGTCTTTGAGCTTTCTGAAGTGGAATATGCGATTATTGAAACGGATGGCAGCCTGAGTGTATTGAAAAAGGGGGCCAAGCAGCAACCCCTGATGGAGGATTTAAAACTCAAGCCTCACGCGGACGCATTGGTGCACCTGCTGGTTTTGGATGGCCGGATACATCAACGTGCACTGGAACAATGTGGGCATTCTCAGGATTGGTTGCTGCGCCAGCTTAACGCATTAGGGTTTCAGGACGCGAAAGAGGTGTTCTTTGCCAGCTTCAACGCCATGACAGGAGAGCTTTTGGCGCAGCGCAGGCAGGGAAAAATTTCAACAGGTGTCCCCAAACAATATACGCTTAAGTTAAAAGGGAAGTAAATGGGTAAAAAGATTTTCAACATATTGGTGATTGCCTTTTTGGTATTCCTGTTCCTGTTCCCGGGAATGTATCTTGCAACGCTGGCCGAAGAGGTAGAGAATTTTGCAGAACAGGCTATGGATGCCGCGCATATGGGGCAATGGGAGCAGGTGCGAGATGACCTAGAGGCCATGAACGCTCTATTTCAGCCATATAAACAGCATTTGCAGCTGTTTTTGAGCCACCGGGATGTATTGGAGCTGGAAATCTCTTTGCGGGCCTGCTTGCAGCTGGCCCGCGTAGAGGATGACGCCCAGTTTTTAATGGAAATGGAACATGTGGTGATGCAGGCTAGATATCTGATCAGCATCGAGCGGTTTAATATCCATACCCTATTTTGAGCATATTGCTTGTTGCACACGTGCAAAGGCACTTTGGTCCGGATGAACTCCAGTAAAAATTTCAAAAGCGATCAGGGCTTGCCATAATAACATGGGTAACCCCGGCATGGTAGGAAACCCTAGCCGCTCTGCCTGAAGCAATAAATGGGTACGCGCTGGCTCATATACCATATCGCATATTATTGCGCTGGGACGTAGGTGATGCAAAAAGTCCAGATTGGGAAAGAATGGGTGATTGACCATGCCCTGGGGGGTGGCATTGATGAAAACATCGCATTGCTGCAATGTTTCCAATGGGAGCTGGTCAATGGCGGCAGGTGTTACTGTACAGCGGGAGCATGATGCAACACGTTTGCACAGCGTAGCTGCCTTTTCCACGCTGCGGGCGGCAATGGTCAGGC
Source organism: Bacillota bacterium (assembly GCA_023451115.1). Lineage (GTDB taxonomy): Bacteria > Bacillota > Clostridia > Christensenellales > CAG-138 > JAEXFV01. The sequence goes on along the minus strand of JAEXFV010000102.1, from coordinate 3,832 downwards.
AGCGCGCTTCCATAACTGCGCGCCAAGCCGCTGCTTCAGCAGCGCCGCCCGCCCCCAACAATACAACGTTGGATTGGGCAAAGGAGCGGCCCGCAGCTTGCAAAGCACGGGCAAACCCTTCGCCATCCGTGCTGTGGCCATGCAAACTGCCGTCACAATCCACTTTCACGGTATTCACTGATTGCGCTGCCTTTGCCGCGGAGGAGATAGTCGCCAAAAAAGGCAGGATGGCACGTTTATGGGGCATGGTAATATTAAATCCGGCCAACTGCCTTAGCTGGGGCAGCATTTGAGAAATGGCGCCAGCGGGTACCTGCAAGGTAGAGTAGCGTGCGTCTAATCCATAATAGGAAAACAGGGTGTTATAAATAAGCGGGGATCGGCTGTGGGCAATGGGATCGCCGATGACCAGATACTGGCGTGTCATAAACAATAACCCTTTCTATGCGCAATTTTTGTTTTTAATAGTGTAACATAGATGCTCTCAATATGGATAGAAAAAGGCGAATACTGCATGTTTTTGGGGAATACACGAAAAGTTCACTTTGCGTTCATTGGTGGTTCATAAGGGGATTGTATAGTTGGTATTGTCAAAAGGAAGTACTGATGACACCCCCCCAACACACTGGAATAACCACCAGTGCATCCTCCCGGTCTCCCCGCCGGGAGGATTTTTTTGTAAAGAAATCCAAGGCTGCGCCGCTGAAACAGGCAAAGCCGCAACGTTGCATTTTTTTCACAAAGGGATGACATATTTGACATAGTATAGGGCTAATATAATCAGGAAATTTATGTTGTGGATTGGCAGCTACAACATAAAAATCACAAATCGCAGGGAAGGGAACTCGCGATTTCAGAAAGGCCGTTCCAGCTGGAACGGCCTTTTCCTATCATAAAATATGGGTTAACATCATAATGCATATGCCGGTGAAGGTGGCGATCAACGCGTGCCTGTCGTGGCCATATTGACGGGAAGAGGGGATGAGTTCCTCGATTGCAATATACAACATAATGCCGGATACCACCGCAAAGATAGCGCCCATGAGAATGTCGTTAATGAAAGGCTGCAGCACCAAAAACGCTAATGCAGCGCCAATGGGTTCTGCCACTCCGGAGAGGAACGTGTAAAAAACGGCCTTTTTGCGATTGCCTGTTGAGAAATAAACCGGCATTGCAACGGTAATCCCTTCCGGAATATTGTGCATTGCGATGGCTGCAGCAATAGAAATTCCCAATGTTGCGTCTTCAAACCCGGCCATAAAGGTAGCAATACCTTCAGGAAAATTATGCAGCCCTATGGCTAACATAGAAACAAATCCAACACGATATAGGTCTTGATGGGGCTTTTCCCCTGCAACAGGGTCAAATTCCTGGTGGGGGACCAGGCGGTCCAGCAGAGCGGCCAATAAAATGCCTGCAACTAGAAAAACAATGCTTAAAATGATACCCCAAGCCTGTCCGGCATAAGCACAAAGGGATAGGTTCGCATTGGGCAATAAATCGGAAAACGTAACGCTGATCATCACGCCAGCGGCAAACCCTAAGGACATGGACACCAATTTTTCATTTTTTCCCTTGGCAAACAATACAATCAATGCACCAAGCATGGTGGAAAGCCCTGCAATGGTAGCCAGCAGCAAAGCGCGCAACCCGTCGCTTAAAAACATGGCTTTCCCTCCTTCCTTGCTGTAATAATAAACAGAAAAGCGTTGGATTAAGCAGAATAAAATTTATTTCGTTGTTTCCACCGAAACTTTGCTGCCGTCCAGAAGTACATGAATATCCCCGCTTTCATCCGTCCGATACAAGGGAATTCCCGCTTCTTTTAGGGCAGCTAAGGTTTCTTCATGGGGATGGCCGTAGTCATTATCAGCGCCCAGGCTCGCTATGGCGATGTCCGGGTCAACTGCTTCCAGGAAAGCTGCGCAGGTTGAAGAAGAGGAGCCATGGTGCCCCAGCTTTAGTACATCCGCTTTAAAATAATCCCTGGAGAGTTCACCCAAAGCGATCTTTTCCGCATAGGCTTCCGCATCCCCTGTAAGCATGATTGCGGTATCTCCAAACTTGATACGGCAAATAATGCTGCTGTTGTTTAAATCATCGTATGTAAATTCCGAAAACGGAGACAGTATAGCTACTTCAACCGCATCATCCCAGGTGACAAACGAATTTTTGCCGGCAACAGCCTGTTTAACGGTGATATTTTTTTTCTGCAGGGCTGTAAGCATTTTTTCAAAGCCTGCCGTATTGGTTTGGGCGTCCGTCATGTAAAATGTACCGATTTCGTATTGCTCGATGACTTTGGTCATACCGCCAATGTGATCCGCATGAGGATGCGTAGCAATCACCACATCCAGCTTTTCCACTGATTGTTCTTGCAAAAAGGCGTCAATATGGTCAAATGCTGAACTGGTGCTGGCATCCACCAGCATGGTTTTTCCAGATGGGGAACGCAGAAATATGCTGTCTCCCTGGCCAACATCCAGAATATAAGCTTCCAAAGTTCCTTCTTGAGAGGCAAAACCAGAGGATATGGCGGGAGGCCTCGTTGTTTCCCCCGCAGCAGTAAATATGGGTTTGTTTGCAGGTGCTTCCTCAGGGAACATACCCAGCGGATCACCCATAAAATAGTTGATGCCCGCGATCAACAACAACACCAGAAGGAGAGACACTGTGTTGCGTAAAGAACGCTTTTTTTTGCTGCCAGAAAATTTTGTAGCCATATGTTGTACTCCGAATTCATAATTCATTCTATATATAGTATGTATTATACAAAAAATTCGGTGTGTTAGCAATTACCCCGGTTACGGCCTATGAATGAGTCTGCATTAGGCTTCGTTAAGGAACCAGGTTGAGCAGGTCGTGATTTTCCCCGACATTGGCGTAAGTTTCCGGAACAGCACCAACAATAATATTTTCCGCAATGGGGATTTCTGCATCTGCAATAACGGTAAAGGAATTTCCAGGCAAAACCACTGCAATGTAAGCCACCAGCCGGATGCTAATCCGGTGTAATGTCTGGTTAATGCCTGCGGAACGAAATTCACTGTGGATTTCTCCATTAATATTGTTTTCTGGATAAAAGGTGACGCGCAAATGCGGCCCATGGCCGGCTAATAAGGGAACGCCGGTTAATGTGCCAATTGGGATTTCCACGCCCTGTTCGCCGGCAAGATCCAAATGCTCCTGCGCTTCCTGAGCACAAACAGCCGCAAGTAAGTTCAGCTTCTGGCTATCCGTCCGCGCATAAATAACTTTTTGGTCTGTGCTGCGGATTTCTACCAGTTCATTATACTCTTCGTCGCTGGAAAGATGATCTAAAACGGCTTGGTACATGGCGTCTGAGGCGATGGCGTCTACCCGGGTTGCGGCGATATTTTCCAATGCAGGACGAAAATTGGCGTTGAGAAGATACCAACCGCCGCCTAATATCATAAATAAAATTGCGCAGGCAATCGAAAGCTTGCGCTTAAGGTGAGATGTGGAGCGCCTACGTAACTGCATAGAAGTTCCTCCCAATGCTATCCTATGCTGTTCAAACAAAAAGGTGTATGCAGGCAGGCAAATAAACGGCTGTTTTCTCCATAAGCCCTTGTTTGTAGTAACTATGGCATGCCTCAACAAAAAATACTTGCATTGCATCCGGTTTTGCGGTATCATAATAAAGCACTTGGGGATGTAGCCCAGCAGGTTAGAGCGCTTCGCTCACATCGAAGAGGTCGGGGGTTCGAGCCCCTCCATCCCCACCAAATATAAAAACCGCCTAAATTAGGGCGGTTTTTGTATATCTTAGGGCCTGATATTTTACATATATTCCCAATTTCATACCCTC
>JAEXFV010000081.1 GCA_023451115.1 Bacillota bacterium | reverse complement strand
ATTTACCACTTTCTTAAATTCCATAGCCTCCTCGGATTTACACACTAAGGAAAAATGAGCGGCATCCAAACTCTGCTGTACTGCCTCGCGGGCACCCATCAAATCATAAATCCGGTTCATGGATCGTTTGTTTAACTGCAATGTACCATAGGGGAGCTTACACATGCGTTGACATAGCTTGGCAACAGCATCATCAAGTTGATCTCCCGGCACCACATAATTGACCAGATTGGCCCTTAATGCAGTATTTGCGTCAATCTTTTCTCCAGTTAAAAGAATCTGCTTGCATATGCGCATATCAACCACATAAGGCAACAGCAAGAATTGGCTCGTTCCACCAAAGAGTAATTCCGGTTCACCAAACCAGGAGTCCTCAGAACACACTACCAGATCACAAGCTGTCATCATGTCGAATGCGCCGGCTAAACAATGCCCTTGCACCTGGGCAATAACAGGCTTGCTCATATCCCAAATGGTTTGAAAGACATCGTTGTTTGCCATTAGATGTGCTTGCCACTCAATCCCATCTTTTGGCTTCTTATCCCGATTAGGAGACAAATCAAATCCTGATGAAAATGCTTTTCCCCCTGCTCCTTTAATCACAACCACCCGCACTGAGGAATCCGCTTGTGCGTCTATCAGAAATCCCCTCATGCGTTGGAGCATATCCTCAGTCAGAGCATTGTGTTTTTCCGGCCGGTTCAACACAATTTCCGCTGTCATATTCTTTTTCGCATATAAAATATCATTAATAGCCAATTGCACTACCTCGTTTCAAAATTATCAGGCTTAATCCAGTCTCCCGCTTTTATATCCACATTCTGTTTGCAAGGCCATCAGCCTTCCTCTCATATTTCCGAAAACGGATATAACCCTAGAAAAGCCCTTCCCCTGGATCGCCGCTTGGCGACCCAGGAAAGGTCTTACTATACAATCAAAGGGAAGCTATAGTGTGATTTCCTAAAAGCCTAGCTTGTGATCTTAATACTGAAGCTCAAACTTAACTTCAATTTCTCCCGCCAGGATTTTGTCCAAGATGTCAGCTATTTTATCACGTACATCCTGAGGAACTACGTCGTTGCAGTAAATAAAGTCGTTAACGCCTTCGGCATAGCCGTATGTCTTCTGGATGCTCATCTCAAGCTTGCCATCCCGTGCAGCTTCAATAACCTGAACCATCATTTTGTCTGCATAGGTAATGGCTGCCGCTATTTCCTTACCCTCGGCAATGTCATCAAAGTGGGTTTCAAATGCGATAGCGTAATTCTCACCGCCCGCTTCTGCTGCCGCCTGCACAACACCGGCGCTGGCGCCACTGGCGGAAAAGCCGATAATATCAAATCCCTGGCCATAGAGATTAGCCGCTAACTCACGGGTAATCGTAGTATCTGCAAAGGTATCAGCAATTACGAACTTATCCTCGATTTCAGCGTTTACATAGTCCACGCCCTGCTGCCAGCCAGCTGCCTGTTTTTGGATGGACTCAATGTCCTTACCACCAATGAAGCAGACCTTGTTTGTTTTTGTCATGTAAGCAGCACATGCGCCGGCCAAGAAGCCGTTAACCAAACGGTCACCGCCCATTCCCTCTGTAATGTTAGGATATTGGCTGATATTTTCGATCATTCCGTCATAGCTAAAGAACTGAATGTCAGGGAAATCCTTCGCTACTGCGATTGTGGCTTCCACGTGTCCACTGAACTGGGTCATAATCAGGTCATAAATCCCCTGTTCTGCCAGTGCACGGATCTTAGGCTCATACTGGCTGGTTTCAGAAACCTCTACCAGCTTGATGTTTACATCATCATGCGTCTCGTTATATTCTGTTAAGGTTTCTACCATTTGAGAGAGCCATACGGCCTGGTCAAACGGATAGATTGCGCAGAACGCTACGTTGAATACATCGTCTTCTTCGCTATCGCTGGCAGCAGGCTGCTGTTCAGCTGGTTGAGCCGACTGCTGGGGTTGTTCGCTCTGAGCGGCGGGCTGCTGCGTTGGCGCACAAGCGCAAAGCAACAGGCACAAAATGAGTAGGAGCGACAAAATACTATTCTTTTTCATGTTCATTTCCTCCGTTTATTGTTTTTTACAAAAGCCAGGCGTTTTGAGCCCATGCCTTGTTTAATAGTGGAAATCCCGCGTAATGGTAATTTTTCCTTCCAACACTTCCTGCAGGATATCGTTGAAGCGAGCCTTGACGTCCTCGGGGATATCATCTTCTGCGCAGAAAGGCACTTCGTTTACCCCCTCGGCAAACCCGTAGACCTTTGCAGAGCTCATGTGCAGCGTGCCATCCATCAGCGCCTGTACAGCCTGTACACCCATTACGCCATTTCGGGCAATACCGGACGCTAACTCGTGCCCATTTGCTATTTCGTGGAAATGGGATTCAAACGGTAGTACCCATGCCCAAAAATCTCCATCAAATTCTGCCGCAGCCTGAACCACGCCCGCATTTGCTCCGCTTGCAGATACGCCAATAATGTCAAACCCCTGCTGGTAAAGGCTGGTAGCCATTTCACGTGTAATCGTAGTGTCGTTAAAGGTGTCCGGAATTACAAACTTGTCCTCGATTTCAGGATTAACATAGGCTATGCCCTGCTGCAAACAAGCTGCCAGCAATTGCACATTTTCGATATCTTTGACGCCCATAAAGCAAACTTAGCCTGTTTTAGTCATCAGCGCTGCTAATACACCGGTTAAAAAGCCGGTAGAAAGCCGATCGCCTCCGCGGCCTTCTGTAATATTGGGATAGTTTTCAATCCCTTCAATCATGCCGTCTTGGTTAAAAAAGACGATATCCGGATAATCCTTGGCAACTGCAATAGTAGCCTCAACGTGCCCGCTGAATTGGGTCATAATCATGTCATAAATTCCCTGCTCAGCTAGAGCGCGAATTTTAGGCTCATATTGACTCGTTTCAGAAACCTCCACAAACCGAATAGTTACCTGATCGTTTTGTTCGTCAAATTGACGCATTTCCTCAATCATCTCAGAAAGCCAAACCGCTTGGTCAAAGGGATAGATCGTACATAAGGCAACGTTCCACTCCCTGTCTTCATTCTGTGGTAAGGCAGTCTCTTCACTTTGCGGTGGTGCTGTTTCTTTCTCCGCTACCTGTTCCGCGGGTTCCTGTGAGGGTACCGATGGGGTGACTGACGCCGAGCAAGCTGTAAAAAGCAAGCTAAGGGTCAGCAGACAGCCAACAAACATGACAACCAATTTCTTCATTTCCAAACGCCTCCATCTCTTTTTATAGGTATCCTTTTTAAGGAACTTATTTTTTGCATCAAGAAACCAAGCCGCTGGCCTAGAGCCCTTTTGAGCGGTTCATCGCATTGAGGTGTAGGAATTTATAAGGTGAGTATGTTTACCGTGTTTCCTCCGGCGCTTGCGTGGCAAATTGCCTGCTTCCCAGCAGCTCAGGATCTTTTAATGCAATACGCTTTTTACGGTTACCAAAAGCCGCCCGTTCTGAAATCTTACGGATAATTGGTGGCAACACCGCAAAGAGGATTGCTAGAATATAAGGCAACATGGAGAGGAACTGGATCGGGATGCCTTCGCTACTATAATTGAGCACCAACGCATCACAAAGCCCAAACAAAAGGCAACCCAACAGTGCCCGTAAAGGTTCACCCGCTGATAAGACGATAGCCGCCAGGGCTGTAAATCCTCGTCCATCTGTCATGCCTACGTTGAATAAATTAGCAGCCAGCGCTAGTTGTGCGCCACCCAGCCCAGCTAAAAAGCCAGTTGTCATAAGTGCGGTATATTTGACCCGACGCACGCTTACCCCGGCAGCTGTAGCTGCTTCCTCGCTTACGCCAGTAGCCCGTAAAGACAGACCATAATTGCTCTTATAGTAAATATAATGCACCAAAAAGGGCAACAGCAGCGCCACATAAACTAATATGGAGTGACCATTGAAAATATCAGATACAATCGGGATATCCTTTATTATTGGAATTTGGAGTTTAGGGATAGCAATCGCACTATCCAGGTAAACACGGCCGCTGGTTTCAAATACCGGTATCATCAAAAACCGTGTGAGCCCGTTAACAATGGTATTGATAGCAAAGGCGCATATAACCGGATTTACGCTCAGCTCGATAACAAAAAATGCAAAAATCAAAGCGAGCAATGTTATACTTACCGCGGCAAATAACATTCCCATATATGGGTTTTGAAAAACATGCGTTCCAGCAATCGCAAGGAAGCAGCCAGCCAGCATATATCCCTCTAGCCCTAACGGGAAAACTTTAATACGAAAAGAGAATATTCCTCCCAGTGCTACTAGCAATGTAGGCACCATAAGCCGAACCATCATACTAAGCAGTTGTGTAATATTCATTTGCTTACCTCCTCGGAATTGTGCTGCCTACGCCTCCGGCTTTCCCGGATACGGTTTATCATCACAGCCAAATTGACCGATGAAAAGAACATGATAAACCCTTCCACTACTGATACGATTTCAGGCGATACATCCGTAGTCGTTGAAAGCATAACTGACCCGCCCTGTAACGCGCCCAACAATACCGAAGCCAGCAACATACCCACAGGATTATGCATCCCCAGAAGCGCCACTGTAACTCCTTTGAAGCCTAACGCTGAGGCGAAGTTATTATATACCACATGGTATACCCCCAGCACTTCACTGACACTTGCCAGAGCCGCTAAGCCGCCGCCAAGCACTGCAGAAAGCAAAATCACTTTGGTTACCGGCAAACCGCTAGCCTGGGCAAAAGCAGTGTTTTGTCCTATCATCCGTAAGCGGTAGCCCAATACGCTCTTGCGAATGAGGATGATAAACAATACGAAAACTACTGCCATTCCAATATACAGTGCCAATGGCGAAATTTCCGGCTCAATGGCAATGGATTTTGGATAGCTGGCGCTGCTGGGGTTACGCAACGGAGTATGCAAGAACAGGTACTCCACTAATAGCAGCGATATATAATTGAGCATAACGAAAACCATCGATTCATTGACCTTAAAGTAATGCTTAAACAAAGCGGGCAAAAGAGCACACAGCACTGCCGCTAGAATGCCACAGATAATCATCAGCAGCATCATGAGCGGTTTAGGAAGCTGAGGCATATAGCAC
>JAEXFV010000098.1 GCA_023451115.1 Bacillota bacterium | reverse complement strand
GTAGGAGGGTTTCAAAATGGGTTTGTTTTCAAAGAAGGGCCCCTGTGCGATTTGCGGGGGAAAGGTATCCAGCCTGTTCCCATGGAAAATAGAAGAAAACTACGTGTGCAATAGCTGCCACGGGGTCATAGATGTTCCCGATAATATGGACAATGATTTTTCCTTTGAGGAGTTCTTGAGATATCGTGCGTTCCGCGAGGAAAACCAGCAGCTTAAGAATATTTTTACCGTTACGGATAGCATAGACCTGGGGCTGTTTGACACAAAAATCATGTTTGACCGTCAAAACCGGCTATTTTGCTTTGATAAGCATCTGAACAAGACGATTTTTACCGGGAACCAGCTGGTTTCATTTATGATTAAAGAGGATAACGAAGTACTGTATGAGGGCTCCGCTAAGGGGCTGGTACGTTATCTCAGCAAAGTACCCGAGCGGGTTATGGCCATGTCCGCAAGGATAGAACAGATTAAAATGCAGCAGCAGATGCGTGAAGCCCTTGACCGTCTTACAGATAAGGACGACGATAACCGCTCCAGCCGCCGCTTAGTGGATGTGCCGGAGCCGTTTAAGCGTTTCAATGTGGAGCTGCGCTTCCAACATCCCTATTGGGAGGTGATGCGGTGCGATATGGACGGCCCCACATTTGATATGGATACCCCGGATGTATATGAATATCTGCAGGAATACCGGGAGAATATCCATGAAATGGAAAACCTGGTGAGCGCGTTAATGGCCGTTGCCTTCCCCGGCGCGCCGGAATGTACACAAGGCGCAGATGGGGTGCAGGCTGCCAACGCAGCGCAACCCAGTTCCGACCCTGCTGCGGAAATTAAGAAATATATGGCTTTGATGGAGGAAGGCGTGATAACGCCTGCTGAGTTTGAGGCCAAGAAAAAACAGATTTTGGGAATATAAGGAGGAACAAATATGGTTATGAAAAAAACACTTTGCCTGCTGGTGGCGCTGTGTATGATGCTTTCCCTTGCCGCATGCGCAGGGAAGCCGGTAGAGGAGCCAGCTTCAGGCCCTGCCAGCGAGGCGGCGCCTCCCATAGAAGCAGTGCCTGCTGAAGCGGCGGAATGGGCCGTTTATTGGTATCTGTGTGGCAGCGATTTGGAATCCGGCGGCGGCTTTGCTTCTGGCGACCTGCAGGAGCTGCTGGAAGTGCAGCTTCCAGAAAACGTGAAGGTGGTAATTGAAACAGGCGGCTCCAGCGTTTGGCAAAATGATTTTGTGGATGCATCCAAACTTCAGCGCTACCTGTACACCAGCGAAGGCTTAATGCTGGTAGACGAGCAACCCTCCGCCAACATGGGCGAGGCGCAAACCCTTGCAGACTTTTTGTCCTTTGCAAGCACAAACTACCCCGCCGAAAAGACGGCTGTGGTGTTTTGGAACCACGGCGGCGGTTCTGTAACGGGCGCAGCCTTTGATGAGCTGTATGGGAACGATTCTCTGCGGCTGGATGAAATGTATGAAGCCTTCTCCGCCGTTTACCCTGTGTCAGAAGAAAATCCGCCTCTTGAACTGATCGGCTTTGACACCTGCCTCATGGCCACGGTGGATGTTGCATATACCTTTAATAACATTGCCCGCTATATGGTGGCCTCGGAAGAGACGGAACCTGCCAACGGCTGGTATTACTCCCAGTGGGTAGGGGCGCTGGCAGAGGACCCATCTATGGATGGCGCAGCGTTGGGCCAAATCATTTGTGACAGCTATTATGCAGGTTGCGAGGCGGTGGGAACCCAGGACAACACCACGCTCTCTCTCATTGACCTGAGAAAAATCTCCGCTCTTGTTGACGCGTACGACGCCTTTGGCGCGGAGGCGCTCAGCGCGGCAGCAGCAGACCCCGGATTCTTTTCCCAGTTTGGCCGCATGGCGGCAGGCAGCGAGAATTATGGCGGAAATACCAAGGAGCAGGGCTATAGCAACATGGTAGATCTGGGGCATCTGGCCCGTCAATCTGCCGGTGTGCTGGCGAGCAGCCAAAATGTGCTTTCCGCGCTGGACGAGTGCGTGCTCTATAAGGTAGCAGGACCATACCGGGCGGAAGCCACAGGCCTTTCCTGCTACTACTCCTATAATGGCGATCTGGAAGACTTTAGCGGCTTTGCCAATGTGGGGGCAGGCACTGCCTTCAAATACTTCTATTCCTATGAGCTTACGGGCGAGCTGGACGAAGCGGGGATGGAGTATGCAGAAAGCCTTGATATTTCAGAGCTGCCCGAGGTGATAAACCTGACCACCATGGGGTGGGACGGCGCGCCGCTAGACCTGGACGACGAGGGAACCTCATTTTTAACCCTTGGGGCTGAGGCAAATGATATTTTAGCAGGCATCGGCTTCCAGCTTTACTATGTGGATGAGGCAAATGATACGATGATGCTCCTGGGCACGGATAACGACATGACAGCCGATTGGGAAACCGGCGTGTTTTATGACAACTTCCGTGGCGTATGGGGTGCGATAGACGGCTGCCTGGTATATATGGAGCTCAACTACCAGGGTGAGGATTACAATCTGTATTCCGTACCGGTTCTGCTCAATGGCGAGGAATATAACCTGCAGGTAGCTTATGACTTTACGGAAGAAGCGTGGAGTATCCTTGGCGCCTGGCAGGGCATAGACGACAACGGCATGGCGGATAAAGAGATGCGCCTTCTGGAAGAAGGGGATGAAATTACCACCCTTTGGAAGATGTCCTCACTGTCCGGGGATGACGATTTTGAAAGCTATACCGCAGATACGATTACGGTGAGCGGGCAAACAACGTTCTCGGAAGCGCCGCTTTTCGATGGGACATACCGCATGGTATTTGAGATGTGGGACGCCATGGGTAACTATGCTTACTCCGATATGGTGCAGTTTGACTGCGTTGGCGGTGAAATTACCACTACCGTATTTGAAGATTAAAGGTTGAATAGCAAGCGTAGAATAGCAAGCCGCCTGTGCATTCCGACACAGGCGGATTTTGGTTTCCGTGTGCGGTGTCGATTTACGCCGTTTTTCGTGCGTTTCACACCGGGTCAGCCAAACGGAGCGCAGGGTAATCTATAGTTATGTTGATAACGGATTTTGACATCATCAGAAAAGTAGGGAGAAATGCTTTTTTTGAAAGAGTTGATGTTGGCAGGCGTTTGGAAACCGGTGTGCCTGCCAGCGTTTAATTACTTCAGAAAGTTGAAAGGTTCCCTGCCAATTTGATTGTGGAGCATACTTGAATTTTCTTAATAGGGCCGTCTGGAGGTTATAAAAGGCAATGGATTATGCTGGAGTAATCGTAGACAAGCCTGTTTTAAGTGTATTTGCCCTTTGTTACAGGATTTCACCAATCTATCTAAAGGAGAGGGTATTTATGAACCGGAAGAAAATGTTTTTAAGCCTATTTCTCTGTCTTACCATGATGCTGGGGCTGTTTCCTGGCACGGCTTTGGCGGATGAGAACTTTACTGGCAGCGGCACGGCAGTCGATCCATACCTGATTAGCGCAAATGCGGATTTACAGAAGCTTGCCACGCTGGTGAATGATAGCGCTAGTGCTGCTTCGTATAACAGCGCCTGCTATAAGCTGGTGGATAACCTGGATTTATCCGGCATCAGCTGGACGCCTATCGGCACCTCCAGCAACCCCTTCCAGGGCAGTTTTGATGGTGGCGACCATGTGATCAGCAACCTTGTCATTACCAGTGGCGGCGGCTATTCCGGCCTGTTCGGTAAGTTGAACGGAGCAGAAATAGCCAACCTGGGCTTGGCAGAAGTCAGCATTGCGGCAAACGGAAATAATGTGGGTGGCATTGCAGGCTACGATACAGGCAGTCAGATTTCCCGCTGCTATGTAACCGGGGAAATCACAGGCGTTGGGGGCGTTGGGGGCATCGTTGGCTCCACCCATGGAACAGATCCCGCTCCTACTACTATTGAAAATTGCTATGCCCAGGTTAGCCTTATGGGTACCGGTATTACGGAGGATGTGGCTGGCATTGCGGGCTGGAACTATTCCAACAGCGTACGGATTATAAACTGCTACACCGCTTCCTCTGGCGAGCATCGTCCCATTGCGGGTTGGAGCGATGGTGCCACCATTCCAAACGAAAGGATTGTCAACACCTATTTTGATCGTAATCTCACGAGCAGTTATAATGACGGTGAAACAAATAAAGCGGTGTTTGGCAAAACCACCGAAGAAATGAAAACCCCGGATACCTATGCAGGCTGGGATACCGACATCTGGGATATGCAGGCAGGCAGCTATCCCACCTTGAAGTTCACTCCTTCCGGCGCATCCGCGGTCGACCCCAAAACCATTACCGTTACGGTGACGGATACCACTACCGGTAGTCAGGTAACGAATGCCATCGTTACCCTGAAGCCCGTGGGAGAGGGGACCGAGCTTACCCTTTCGCACAAAGAGGGCGGCATGTATTCCGCTGTGGCCGCCACAACCAATGCAGCCTATGCCATTTGGGTGAATGGTGTGGATACTGGCGTGGTGGTTACACAAGACGGTACGGGGCCTGTCAGCCAAGCCGTGACTATCACCACAGCGCCTGTTGTGCCGGAGGATCCCGGATATACTGACAATGGCATCATGTCATACAAGGAGTTGTTGAACGGAGCCTTCGATATCCATGGGTATTATGGCAATGAATGGATCAGCACGACCTTTTCGGATGATGGTTACAAAACAAGAACCGTTCTGCTGGGGGATGCAACTGTGACCGTCAGCGCTGACTTTATTAACGGCGGGAAGTATGTGCAGCTTTCCTATGAGGTAACAGCAGGGACTGGAAAGGTTGAAAACGGCAGGCTGGGTGTGTATGCTGATGTACAGGTCGGCGAAGATGATGAATCGGCGCTTGAGGTGATCAAAGAGGGGGATCGGGTGCTGGGCCTGAAAATGGTTAGTGCCGATCCGGAGGGCGCGCAGTTCAACCTGTATTTTGCTGGGGCTGGCGGCGTCACCGACTGTGACACCTATTGGTTCGGCTCATATAACTATCACACACAAAATGTGTTTAACCAGTTGGCCCCCGACAATGCCAAGCCAGGTGATGGTACGTATGCGCCGGACTATAGCAGCCTCACCGGCGCGGACAGCACCTTTGCTTTCTCCTGGCAGGGCATCTACCTTGACCCTGGAGAGAGCCAAACTTTTTCCGTGATCGTTGGCGTGGGCAAAGCGGCGCTCCCGCCCCAGTTTGGCGGCACGCCATTGGAAGTGAATATTGAAAGCTTTGCAGCTGAAAAGACGATTGACATTTCCGCCAACGTTACCGATGCAATGGGAGAAACGGATACTCTTTATTACAGCGTTAACGACGGCGTTGGGGTGGAATTGGGCCATGTAGAGGCCACCGGCAATGAAGAAACCATTACCGGCGAGATTGATCTGAGCAGCTTATCGGATGGCACCTATGCGTTTGATTTCTGGATGGTAAACAGCAGCGGTGCAGCCTCCGGCGTGGTCACGCGCACCATTGTCATCTCTGGAAATTCCATAACTGTGGATGGCAGCGGCGATACCTCAACGGGCAACTTTACCATTTCTGCTTCCGCAAGCCCTGCTGCTGGCGGCGTGATAGACGGCGCGGGCAGTTATCAGCAGGGCGCTGCTGTTACCCTCACGGCGACTCCCAATCCCGGCTATTGGTTCAAGGGCTGGAAGGAGAATAGCCAATGGGTAAGCCGGGAAGCCAGCTACGGATTTGCGGCGGATAGCAATAGGACACTGGTTGCCATATTTGCACCGGATTTCTTTATCGGCGGTGATACGGACGATGACGACAGGCCGCAGCCTCCTGTGATTGTAGAGCCAGTCCAGGACCTGACTATACTGGCGGTGGAAAACTCCAACAGCAGCATGTCCATCACTGCAGTAGGGGATCAGCCGCTGTCTTACCAGTGGCAGGTGAACCGGGGAGATGGCAATGGTTTTGTAAACATAGCTGGTGCGACAGGTGAAAATTATGTTACCCCTGCCGTGAGTTTAGCCAACGAGGGTGAACAATATCGCTGCGTGGTGTCCAACAGGGCTGGCAGCGCCAGCAGCCCCGTATTTACCATAACCGTTTTTGAGGAAATGGAAATCCCAAAAACTGGGGAGGGCAATATGGCTGCACCGTATGTGGGCGCTATGCTGCTAGGCGGGGCCCTTGTGGCGGGCGTGAGTGCAATCCTGCGTAAACGCCAACATAATGCATAAAACGTTTCGTTAAAACCTGTAAAGGGCCTCTTTGAGGCCCTTTTGTGCTGCTTATTTTATCTTACGTACTTATATGGTTACAAGGATCTACATTTACTACTAAAGGCCCTGCGGCCCTGGACTAGGGTAGAAGAACATTATAGATAAAAGCATACCGTTTAAGCGTGCTTTGGTGGAGCATAGCGGACTCGAACCGCTGACATCCACACTGCCAGTGTGGCACGCTTGCCCAATTAGCTAACAATGATTAACTGATTTTTTCTATAAAAAGCAATATACTTATTATGATATACGGCCTTGAGCCGTTCCACGCAGGCCTATATTATAAACATCACCGTCGCTCTGTAAACAAACACATATCACGAATGGACGACAGGCGACGTATGAGTGCATATGTGGATGACATTTGGCTAATCTGAGCACCAGAAAATGTTTAAAACACCTTCACCATTGAAATTACATGCACATACCCTGATTTAAAATTGCTCCACTTTCACTCGAATCATGATCGTACACTCTCTAAAACAATATATTTTGGATTAACACCATTTTTTGAGGATTTCTATGAAAATGAAACTGGCGCGCTATGAAAATTTGTCTTAAGCAAACAAACTATTTAAAAAACGGAAAATGCCTAAAAGAATGCACGAACTTAAGAGAAGGCAAACAATAATTGGAGACAGCACGTAAAAATGAATATGGTAGTTTTATCTTCTCCAGAGATATGGACAAAACAAAAGGCATTTTTTTGGCCGCGCAGGACAATGACACAGCAACCTATGCTCTGCTAATCTCAATATAGGATCGGGTAAACCATATGGGTTCTCTGTTTTGATCATGATCATTTCTTTTACAACGATGGGACAGCACTGAAGGACAGAGATTTAAGGAGGAAAGATAAATGTATAGCATGAATGGTTCTGAGATACGCGATATGATTTACGGTGCGACTATTTTGGGCGGCGGCGGAGGTGGAGCCTGCTCCAGTGGCGAAATGGCGTTGGACCAATTCAAAGAAGATCATGGCATTAAGGACGATGCTGACGTTGCGGTGCAAGTCATAGGTGTTGATGAAATGGATGCCAATGGCTACGCTGCATGTACGGCTGCCATGGGAGCGCCTACCAAATTTAAGGAAGTGCGTATCGCCCCTTATATCAATGGCTCCTTTGAACATCTTTGCAAGATGGCGGAAGAAAAACGCAAAGAAATTATGTATTCTATCTCTGTGGAAATTGGTGGCTTCAACACCTTGGTTCCCTTGTTGGTAGCTATGGAAAAGGGTATTCCGTTCATTGATGCCGATGGCACAGGTCGTGCTGTGCCCGCCCTGGATACACTACTGCTCCATATCAATGGCCTGAAGACATCGCCGTTAGCCATGTCCGATAACAAGGGAAACCGTGTTTCCATCGAACTGGAAAATGCTCGTGATGCACATATGGGCGAAGCGATCGGCCGCAATCTTTGCGTAGCCTTTGATCAAATGGGAGGTTTGTCTGGCTGGATGGTCAAACAGAATGAAATTAAGAACTGCCTTCCCATCGGAAGCGTTTCCGTATGCAAACAGGTCGGTGCGATTCTCCGTGCCTGGAGCGGCTCCACTGAGGGTATCTTCGAGGCGTTGCGCAGTCAGGCAAATTTGACCTGCAAAGAATTGGCGCGCGGCACTGTGATTAGCGTCGGTAATGAGCAGGCCTCTGGATTCGACAAAGGCTTTGTCCAAATTCAGGCCGGTACCGATATTTGGAAGACAAACTTCCTGAACGAAAACCTCATTGTTGAGAAGAATGGCGTAATTCAAATGACTGCTCCCGACATCACCTGTTATATCAATGCCGACACCGGCGCGCCGCTCTCCAATGCAGATATCGTAAGCAAGACCGGCGAGATATTGGTTAAGAATGTGATTTTAGGCGCGGTGAAGGTCAATGAAAAATGGTGGAACAGCGGCGAAGACTTCGTGAACAAGATTTGGAAGTATTACTTCGCGCTCTTGGATCATCCCAATGCCTCCATTGTGAAGTACGTCGACTAAAGCTTATTGAATGGAAAAACACAAGGCGGTAAAAGGCCAGAAACCTTTTCCGCCTTGCGTATTTCACTGGGCAAAGCCTATGCTTTGGGATACAATGGGGGAAAAGGGGGGTGCGCTATGAGTACAACCGTTGAAAGTTGCATGAAGTTGCCATCGTTTCGCGCCGCGAAACTAGTTGCTGGCAAAAAAGGCAAAAACCTACCGGTTCACTCCATCACCGTGTTGGAATATGCAGACGATATATCTTTAATTTCCTCGGAATTGTTTTTAAATGGCGAAATCTGTATTACCGCTTTCGCCTCCATCAAGAACGATGTGGAAATGCAATGTGCCGTTCTGCGTAAAATGAAAAGCATTGGCGTGGCC
>JAEXFV010000013.1 GCA_023451115.1 Bacillota bacterium | reverse complement strand
GTATATGCGCCTTTCAAGAGACGACGACGGCGCAGTGGAAAGTGCGAGCATCACGACGCAGCGCAAAATGCTCAGAAGCTACGCGGCGGATAAGGGATACTCGGTATTTGATGAATATGTGGACGATGGCTGGAGCGGCACGAACTTCGACCGACCCGACTTTAAGCGGATGATAGCCGACATCGAGGCAAAGAAGATCAACCTCGTTATCACGAAGGATCTGTCCCGACTCGGGCGCGATTATATCACGGCTGGACAGTACACGGAGATATACTTTCCATCGAAGGGTGTTCGCTATATCGCTATCAACGACGGCTACGATTCCGACAGCCCGTACACGGATATCGCCCCGTTCAAGAACGTCATCAACGAGATGTACGCCCGCGACACGTCGAAAAAGATACGCTCGGCGTTCACCACAAAAATGCGGGACGGCGCATATATCGCGGCTTTCGCACCTTATGGTTATCAGAAAGACCCTGCGGATAAGAATCACTTAGTTGTTGATGCGCAGTCTGGTGAGATCGTAAAGCTGATATTTCGCATGGCGGCAAACGGCGCGCTGCCCATCGAAATCGCGCGAACGCTCAATGCACAAAACATACCGTCGCCTGCCGTCTACCGCTGCATGACGCATGAAGGCTTGAACGTGAACCAATACTCACAGCGGCAGGAATGGACGAGCGCAACAATAACCAAGATGCTGCAAAATATCGTCTACCTTGGACATATTGCGCAGGGAAAAACCACCAAAGTTTCGTTCAAAAGCCATTTGACTGTCAGAAATTCGCGGGACAAATGGATCATAGTGGAGAACACTCATGAAGCGCTGGTGGATGAGGAGTCCTTTGATCTAGTGCAGCGCAGAGCGACAGCTAGGACGTGCGAAAAGAAAGGCGAATTCTACAACCTGTTCTCCGGTATCGCCAAATGCGCTGACTGCGGGCGTAACATGTCCGCCACTGGCACGCGCAAGAAAGGCTCGCCCGCAAACTTGACCTGCGGAGGATACAAGCTCTACAGCTCCAAAGAGTGTAGTAACCACTTTATTGATTACAACGCGTTGTATGAGATCGTGCTAACCTCGCTCAAAGAACAGCTTAGCATCAGCCGCGAGGAACGAGCCGCTATTCTTGATTATGTGCAAAAGCATCAGCTTTCCATTGTGAAGCAGCAGGATAATAGCAAAGAGCTTGGCGGAATAAAGAAACGATTGCGGGAGCTGGAAAACATCATCGGTAAGCTGTATGAGGATAACGCCGCCGGCAGGCTCAGCGATGCCCGCATGAATAAATTGTTGTCCAGGTATGAGCAGGATGCGGAAATGCTGGAAAGCCGTATGGCGACGATAAAAGTGGAAAAATCCGCGCCTGCTCCATCGGAACAAGTCTCTCGTGAAAAGCTCGATCGTCTGCTGCACCAGTTCACTGATATAACAGAGCTGACGCCCAAGCTGTTGTTCAAGATCATCGACCATATCGAGGTTGGGCAAGGGCACTACGAAAAGTGCGAGTGCGGCAAGGTAAAGCATCAGATGGTGAAGATATTCTATCGTTTTCAGACGCAGGCGGCGGTCAAGGAGTACGCAATGTGAAAACATCGTTCGGTTATGAACTATCCACCTGCATGGTTCATATAAGAACGCGGCAAACCGCATTCGGGAATCAACCACTCATGTGCATGGGGTTTGGTTGCAATGCAGCGGGAATTGTAGGCTGTCGCATCATCGACAGCCCAAGGGAGCGGCTGATTGCTATCATTACCAATAATTTTGTGCCTTGTAACGGCCGTTTTGCACAACCACACAAAGGGAAACAATGATATTGCCGGGGGATGACAAAGGGGAAGAAAAAAGCGAATTGACCTGACCTTTGAGCGATTTTACGACTGCACAGAAAAAATGAAAGCGTATTACAAAAGGCATAAGCTAACATAGAAAAATTCGCGTCAATTATGGCTGTAAAACTATTTACTCAGGGAAGTTGCGGACTGAAAAATCGAAACCGCCATACTGTATATGGCGGCTACATCAACACTTATTGAATGAAACCTTTGACTTCCCTTGATTTCAAATCATCCAAGATTTTATCGATAACAGCAATTTTCTGTTCGGTTGTCAGCCCGAGCCCATTCAGTTTTCGTTCGATCATATCAACATGAAACTCACTTGTCCTGCAGGCAAGGGAGGAAATGTTCGTGCCTTCTGTAATATGTATGATTACATTTTGCACTATGTTTTTTCGCATTTACTCGCTCCCTTAACAAGAATTTTCCTGCTCTCACTTTATGAATATCCTTGTTTGTCCTATTACAGAACGAGGGAAGCCAAGTGGAACTATCTCAGGTATTGTACAACAATGCAAGTCTTTTAGCCCAAAAGCCATCTGCTTATTGACTGCAACATTTTGAACGTTAGGATTTTGGAATGTATCTCCCTGTGTAAGATGGTTATTCACAATGCATCGTATAGCGAAGCAAAACGTTTCCAATGCGTAATTCTGTCGTGCCGCTTGATATTTTAAAAAAGAATGTAGCGGGTATATAGTCATTCAGCTTCAACTCCCTTAGGTGTATGCGAAAGGGGCTGAAGCTGAATAATTTAACCACCTATTTGTTGGCTGAGAGCAAATTACGGCTTGTGTTTATAAAAGGATGCTCAATGTCATATTTTTAAATGCTGAAGCCAAGCTTTTCGGCTAGTAGCAACTGTTTAATATTTTCTCTACATATTCCCGACGTATTAACCCTCTGCCGGGGTATTCCATTACAGCGTCTGCAATAGGGCCGAGTTGCGCTTGGGTAACGCCTAGTTCGCGCAAACTGGTAGGCAATCCCCACTTTTGAAATAGCTTCTTTAGAGCCAATATTCCGGCGAGGCCAATCTGCTGGTCTGTCATACCTGTCTCAACGGTAATTTTCATTGCCTTCTGAGCAAAACGGCTGGTTTTCACGGAATTTTCTTCATTTAACGCCAAAAAACAGGCAGGAAGTAATACCGCTAAACCATCTCCATGGCGAGTATTGGTAACAGTGCCTACTCCAGCTTGGATTGCATGGGCTGGCCAACGGGCCATGGGATTGATTTGCCGCCCAACGCCGCCTAACCCATCAATTGCCTGTGAAGAATACCAGCATACCTGCCCGCGCAACGAGATATCATCTAACCGTTGCAGCAGTGGCTCGCATTCAATAATACAGCGGACGAGCAATTCTACATATTCATCCATAAATGGTTGTACCGAAAAATCGAACATATAGGCCTCGCAGGCATGAGCAATTGCATCTGCCATTCCAGCTGCGGTTAATGATTTGGGAACGCTTACATGAAGGCCAGGATCCATGATGGCAAAAGCAGGATAAGCATGAGGAGAGAATACGTTCCATTTGGTATGCCCTCCGCCGGGTCTGTCGTTGGACACGATGCTGCTGCCGTCTGTTTCTGCACCGGTACCTGCAATAGTTGATACCGCTCCGATGGGTAACGCTTTTTGTGGAACCGCTTTCCCTGAATAAAAGTCCCAGACATCCCCATCATACATTGCGCCAAGCGCAATGGCTTTTGCACTGTCGATAGCGGAACCACCGCCAATACCGATTACGATATCGATGGGCATACGCTTGCAAATTGCAATGCCCTCGTCGATTTTTGTCAAGCGAGGATTAGGGAGTACTCCAGACAGTGCGACACAACGCACACCTTCTGAAATCAGGGATTGTGTGGCACGCTTTAATATGCCCAATTCTTCCAGAGGGCCTCCATCCTGAACCAATAGTGCGGTTTTCCCAATTCGGGCTGTTTCTTTTCCCAATTCATCCAAGCGGCCCGGGCCAAATACAATGCGTGTGGGTTTGCAATATGAAAATGGTATCATTGCAGTATCCTCCCTTTATTATCGGTGATAAATGCCTTGCAAATCAAATGTTTCTTCTAAAACGGACAGTTCTTCCGGCGCGCCCACGCAAGAGAGCCCGCCGTCTACTTTAAGCACGGCGCCGGATACATATGCGGCTTCTGGTGATGCCAGCCACACCACAGCTTTTCCAATATCCGATGCACGGCCATTTTTCCGAAGCGGTACAAAACGATGGGTATTTTGATAAAATGGGTGGGAGGCTTCTTCTTCTGGCGAGCATTTTACGTTGATTACACCTGGCGCAAAGCCATTTACACGGATGCCGTAACGCCCTAAATCCATAGCAAATGATTCGATTGCCCGATTCATACCCGCTTTTAGGGCGCCATAAATGCAATCGTGCATATGGGCATTGTAAGCCCGTACGGATGTATTAAAGAGCAAGCTTCCTGCAATTTCGTTATCAATGAAATATTGTGCTGCAGCTTTTGCCCCTAACAGCATGCCGCGAAAATTGACCCGATATAACCAATCCATGGCTTCTGTGGTGAACTCAGTGAGCTTTTGCCCCCGAAAGGCTCCGGCGTTTGCTACAAAAACGTCCAATCTTCCCATCTGCTCCACTGTTTCACGCACTAACCGTTCAGGCACGGCTGCATCGCCAGTGTCACCTTGCAAAAGAACGCAGGGAACACCATACGAACGGATTTCCTCCAATGCGGATAGACCTTCCTCTTGAGATGAGTTGTAATGGAGCGCAACTCCATAACCCGCCTTTGCAAACTCCAGAGCAATGCCCCGGCCAATTCCTTTGCTGGATCCAGTGACTAAAACTACTTTTTTGTTGTCCATTATTCCCACTCCTTATTCTCTATGCAATTGATTGAAATGACCAGAATAACCAATAGGATAGTATCAGTATGACATCATTTTAGGTTGATTGCATTAGGAAATGGCATAAAAATTCTGGTGCTTCCTACTGCTTTTATCGTGGCTTTGCATAATAATCCCATAACATCATTGTGTGGGTTAACATTGAGATATGGATTTGGATTGGCTATGCTATACATAGTACAGGTATTTCCATTTGTTCAAATAGATAAAAACAATAAAAAATTATGAGGTGAAAAGTAATGATTGATGTCTGCAAAGTAACGGCAATCAAATACGGCTCCTATTTTATGGAGAAAAAGTTTTATGACTTTGAGCCGGGCGGCATGATTCACCAGCCCATTTGGGGAGCGTTAATTCAAACAGCAGGAAAAAATATTTTGGTGGATACGGGATTACCTTATGAACTTGAGTGGTTGAACAAAAATGCTTTGCCCACCACTATCGAAGAGGATGAAATTTTTGCAAATGCACTTGACAAGGCTGCAGGGCTTAGTCCCGATCAAATTGATATTGTAATCAATACGCATATGCACTACGATCATATTGGAAATAACCGGTTGGCAAAAAATGCACTGTTCTATGTATCACAAGCCGAATATGCCGCTGCCTATGCCCCAATAAAATGCCAGGCCAAATTGTATGAAAATACCCGCCACTTATATGACAGTCAGGCTGTAGATCCTTTTGCATGGCGCTTCATAAACAGCGTGACGGACGTTGCGCCGGGTGTGCGCATTATCCCTACCCCTGGACATACCAATGGACATCTTTCCGTACTGGTAAAGACAAAGGAAGGCACTCTGTGCGTAAGTGGAGACGCAGTAAACCTTTTAATGGCTTTGGAGAAACGCTATATCAACAAATTTCATATTAATATTGAAGATTGCTATAGAAGTTATGATTTGATCTTACAAAATGCTGACTGCATTTTGCCAGGCCATGAGCCGTCAATTGAAAAGTTCCAGACCAGTGATTTCCCGCGGATCGGTCAATATAGGTGAAAAGCCTATGAAAGCATATCCCAGGTTTTATTTCCCAACTAAGATTTATAGTGGGCCGCAGTGCTGTGAACATATGAGGAATTTTTTTTCACAGCAGGATGTTGTATTTCTGATGACAGACGAAACCCTCATGCGGGCGGGGATTGTGCAAAATGTACAAAATGCGTTTCAAACTGCCGTAGGCAAAATCCATATTTTTGATCAGGTAAAGCCAGATCCGGCTGTAGAAATGGTGATTGCAGCGGCCCGGGAAGCACATGAGCTGCACGCTACCGCAGTGGTAGCCGTAGGCGGGGGCAGCGTGATGGATGCGGCAAAAACCGTGGCCATGTTGCTGGCGCATTTCCCCAATATGGAAGACTATGCCATGAGACGCTTAGCTCCTGTGAATGCTTCTGTGCCATGCTATGTGGTACCTACTACCTGTGGAACCGGAGCCGAGGCCAGCAGCGCGGCTGTGCTGTCTTATTCTCATGTTAAGATGGGGATTAAAGCGGAAACTATGTTCCCCAAGGCAGCTTTTTTGGATGAAACGCTGATGCTGAGCCTTCCGAAACAAATTACTGCCCATACCGCTATGGATGCGCTCACTCATAGCGTAGAGTCTTATATCGGCTTAACCCGGCATCCTATCCTGGATGCGCTTAATTTACAAGCCGTTTCTTTGGTTTTCAAATATTTACGCCGTGCATATTCCGATGGACAAGATCAGCAGGCAAAATTTGGTCTAACCCAAGCGGCTTGTATGGCAGGGCTGGCGATGGGGCATAGTGGCACTGGGTTGGTTCATGCTTTCAGCAGTAAGATGTGTGAAGAATATCATCATCTCTCCCATGGGCTGAGCAATGCGATCCTGCTTCCATACTGTGTAAGGTATAATGCGCCGGCAGTGTTGGGAAGGCTCAATGAGTTGGCAACTGCGATAGGCTTGTGTGGCAGCTCGGAGGAAGAAGGGGCTTATGCTTTTGTAGCCGCGGTAGAAAGCTTGGCCAGGGATGTGGGCATACCTCCACGGATCACCGGACATGTGCTTACACCGGAGCGGATCAGAATACTGGCGCAAGAAACCAAAGAGCATTTCATTGCCGCCAACAATCCAAGAACACCGACTATAGAAGAACTTGTGGATATTCTTGTTAGAG
Organism: Bacillota bacterium; assembly: GCA_023451115.1. Lineage (GTDB taxonomy): Bacteria > Bacillota > Clostridia > Christensenellales > CAG-138 > JAEXFV01. The sequence continues at coordinate 4,480 of JAEXFV010000013.1, read as the reverse complement.
TTTTACCACAAGAAGAATAGCTGTTTATAACAACACAAAGGGGAGGTAAGCGAATGCAGCCATTTACATATCAAAAAGCGACAAAGATTATCTATGGATCTGACTGCGCCCAATCATTGGGTGAGGCAGCGGCGGCTTGGGGGAAAAACGCTTTGTTAATTCAAGGCTCCCGCTCTATGAAAAAGAAAGGGGAGATGGATCATGCGATCCGCTCGCTAGAGCAAGCGGGATTACGTGTTGCCACCTTAGATGGGTGGGAAGCAAACCCAAAACTTACTGCTGTGGATCATGGCATCGAATATAGCCGCAGCCAAAAAATTGATATTATTATAGCTTTCGGCGGAGGATCTGCCATTGACCTAGCCAAAGCAATTTCCATTGGTATTCCTTATTCCGGCGATGTGTGGGACTTTTTCAGTGGGAAAGCCCAGCCCAAAGAGGCTGTGCCAGTAGGCGTGGTGACTACCATTGCGGGTGCTGGTTCAGAAGCGGGCTGTGCCTGCGTAATCACCCACGACAGGCCCGGGTTAGCCCGTGCCAAATGGAATGTATTCTCGCCTCTTGTGGCCCCTAAATTTGCTATACTGGATCCCAAGTTACATGCCAGTGTTCCGAAAGGGCTGACTGCGGCGGGAATGGTGGATATGTTTGCCCATGCTTGCGAGGCATATTTTTTAGATACTGATACGCCTGCTTTGCAAGATGGGCTGGTGGAGCTGATTGCGCGCACCATTATATCCTGCGAGCCTGTACTGGAGCAACCGGATAATCTGGAACTCAGGGGAATGCTGGCCTGGATGTCGGTGCTGTCAATTGATACGCTGGGTAACGTAGGTCGGGCAATTAAAATTGGCTCCCGTTGGCCGGGACACACCATTCAAGCCGGGGTAGGAGCTGTTACCGATACCAGGCACGGGGATGGGTTGGCGGTGCTGCTGCCAGCATGCTGTCTCTATGAGAATGAAAGGGACAGCAGCAGAACCAGTAGTTTTGCAAAGAACGTATTTGGAATTAAGCCCACCCCTGGTATGTCTGAGAAGGAATTGGGCCGCCAAGGGTGCCTTGCAATGCGGGAAACGTTCCGACGCTGGGGGCTGCCGGTAACCTTTCAGGAAATGGGCATCGGGGCAGATGTACTAGAACAAATTGTGGACAACCTGAAAGCGTATCCTAACCCGGGTACTATAACCGAAGGATATGTCCGGGGAATATTTGCTTTATGCGCACAATAAAAGGTGCGTCCCGATAAAAAATATGAAATGAAAATATTCTGGGCGGTTGGCATCATGCCAACCGCCCAGTTAATTGAGTAAAATTGAAGTTTTTTAGAGTTTGTTATTTGCCCTGAAATTGGGGCGACCGCTTTTCTAAAAATGCCTGCATACCCTCTTTTTGGTCTTGAGAGGCAAAGCAGTCTACCATGGCTGCAGAAGCCAACATACCTGCTGTCGCATCGGCTGATTGCATGATAGAGGGCAGCCATTGTTTGATCAGCCGCAAGGGAATGGGGGCGCTGCCTTGTATTTGTGCAGCCATTTCTGCTACACAGGCATCCAATTGATCTGATTCTACTGCCCGATTGACCAGGCCAAGCTGGAAGGCTTCCTGTGCAGTCAACAGCCGGCCGGTATAAAAAAGCTCTTTCGCCCTTGCTTCGCCTACCAGACGGGCAAAGCGGTGTATTCCGCCCCAACCTGGCAATATTCCCAGCTTGACTTCAGGAAAGCCCAGCTTGGCGTTAACCGTAGCAATACGAATATCACAACTAAGGGCTAGCTCCAGCCCGCCACCAAGGCAGTGGCCATTGATTACCGCGATAATCGGCTTTGTCCCGCGTTCCATTCGATTAAATATGCGGCTTCCCAAATCACAAAAGGCTTTGGCTTTGGCTGGGCTGTTGTTTACCATGTATGCAATGTCCGCACCTGCTAAAAACACTTTGGGATGGGTACTCTTCATGAGGATAACTCGAACCTGAGGGTCGTCTTCCAAAGCAGAATACCCTTGCTCCAGATCAGCGAAGAAGGTTTCATCCATTGCGTTGCGATTTTCAGGTTTATTAAAAATAAGCATTCCAATGGAACCTTCCACTGTACATAAAACGCTTTTAGCCATGAGCTTAGCTCCTTTCCTGGGCTGCCTGCAGTACTGCTGCTGTTTGTTGCGCTACCATGAGTTCTTCATTGGTACGAATTAGATAAACCGGAACAGCTGAGTCAGGGTGAGAAATGAGGCTGTCTGGCAAATTTGCCTGATTTTTTTCAGGATCCATTATAACACCCATATGTTCCAGCATACGCAATACTCGCGCCCTTATATAAAGGCTGTTCTCGCCAATGCCGCCCGTAAACACAATGGCATCCAGACCGCCCAACAGAGCCCAATATGCCCCAATGTAACGCACAATATCATAGCAGTAAACAGACAGCGTCAATTGCGCACGTGAGTTACCTTGAGCAGCGGCTAATTCCAACTCCCGCATATCGTCACTCACGCCGGAAAGCCCTTTAAGACCGCTTTGCTCATACAAAATATTATTGAGTTGCTCCACAGTAAACCCGTTATGCATCATGTGGAATAAAGCGTAAACATCTAAATCCCCATTACGCGTGCCCATTGCAATACCGGATTGAGGCGAGAAGCCCTGAGTAGCATCAATGGAATTCCCGTTTTTGATGGCGCACAGTGATGAACTTCCGCCTAAATGGCAGGAGATGACCTTGAGATCCGTTCGCCCCATCAGTTGAGAAATCCTCTGGCTGATATAGCTGTGAGAAGCGCCATGAAAACCATATTTACGCACACCATAATTATCGCGCCATTCTAAGGGAACGGCATAAGTATAGGCATGTTCCGGTATAGTATGATGGAATGCGGTTTCAAATATGGCAGCCATGGGCAGTTCAGGCGCTACTTTTTGGAATGCGCGAATCACTTCCAAGTAGATTCTGTTGTGCAACGGGGCTACAACGGTAAATTGCTCCATAGCTTTCATTACTGCATCGTCAATAAGGCAGTGCGTCATTGCCCCACCATGAACTGTTTTAAAACCGATACCCGCCAGGTCAGAAAGCAAATCCCCCGCTTTTAGCGCATTGAGCGCGGCCCGAACGCCGCAAATATAATTTTCAATATAAATTTCCTGCTCCCATTGTGCGCTCTGGGACCAGAACGACAGGGTCGAGTCCAGAGAACCAATCCTCTGAATTTTGATAGAGGCAAGCAACGTGGCCTCCGGCATGTCAAACAGGCCAAACTTTAGGGATGTACTGCCGGCATTACAGGATAATATTTTCACAATGCTTTATCACTTCTTTCAGGCGATTTTAATAGGTATAAAAGCCCCGCCCTGTCTTGCGGCCCAGATTGCCTGCTTCCACCATTTTCACCAGCAGCGGTGAAGGACGGAACTTAGGATCCTTGAAGCCCTCCCAAAGAGCGGTCATCACAGCTAGAACTGTATCAAGCCCGGCAAAATCAGCTAATTCCAATGGACCCATGGGATGGTTTGCTCCCAATTTCATAGCGGTATCTACGTCTGCGGGGGCGACACCCTCCATGACCAAGTTCATGGCTTCGTTCCACATAGGTACTAACAAGCGATTTACAGTAAACCCTGGATAATCGTTACACATCACAGGCGTTTTTCCAAGTTCCTTTGAAAACTGCGTCACTTGCTCCGTAATATCAGCAGAGGTACGCAAGCCAGGAATAATTTCCACCAATTTCATGACCGGAGCTGGAATGAAAAAGTGCAGCCCAATACAACGTTCCGGCCTTGCGGTAACGCCGCCCAAAGCCGTGATGGATAGTGTGGAAGTATTGGAAGCCAAAATAGCTTCTGGATTTACCGCTTGGTCCAAAGCCTGGAACACCTTTTTTTTCAGTTCCAGATTTTCGTTTATGGCTTCAATTACCAGCCAAGCGTCTTTTCCAGCTTCATAGTTGCTGCCAGGAATAATGCGCCCTAAGGTGGTATCTGCTTCTTCTCGTGTAAATTTTCCTTTGGAGACTAACTTATCAAACTGTGCCCTAAGGCGCTCCAGTGCCCGGTCAACATAACTCTGCTGTACATCTACCAACACAACAGTGTAGCCTGCCTGTGCGCAGGTCTGAGCAATGCCAGAACCCATCAGGCCTGCGCCTACGACCATCACTTTTTTTGACATATTCGACATAAAAAACACTCCTTCTGCTCTTTCTTAGGAAATTCTTTCAAACAACGCTGAGATACCTTGTCCACCGCCGATACACATGGTGACGATACCATAGCGGCCGCCGCGGCGCTCTAATTCGTTCATGATCTTTACTGTCAATATCACACCGGTTGCACCGACAGGGTGGCCAAGAGCGATTGCCCCACCATTGACATTAACCCTATCCTGTGGCAGATTTAAGGCGCGGATTACCGCCAGAGATTGAGAAGCAAACGCCTCATTTAGCTCAATCAAATCAATATCGTTTACAGACATCCCGGTGC
>JAEXFV010000170.1 GCA_023451115.1 Bacillota bacterium | reverse complement strand
GGCCAATACGGCGGAAGGAACGCCTATTTATGGCATGCCGGTTCTGGATGTGGCCAGCGCAAAGCATGTTATCATTTGCAACTATGACTTAAAGCCCGGCTATGCAGGGGTGGAAAATCCCCTCTATCACCGGCAGCAAGGGGTATCTCTGCTGCTGGGGGATGCCGCTAAGACGCTCCGGGAGCTTCTGGCGCAGCTCTGATCAGAATGCCGGTGCAGCGGCAACCGCTATAAAAATACGGGTTTGCAATATCCGTAGTCAGTAGCAACGGGGATGCTTCCGCTTTATGGGGGCATCCTTTTTTTGCTTCATGGGATGGCGCTGGCTGCTGGCAATGGCGTTGACAAAATCGGCCGAGGCAGGATATAATAGCTGCTGTTCATCGGAGGGTGCACCATTCGCAGGAAATGGGAACCGGATAAGATGCTGGCTGAAACGCCTGCTTCTTATCCGGTTTTTTGGTCAAGCGCTGGGATAAGAATGATGGGCGAAAGCAAGGCTGGGAGGAGAACGCATGCAGGAAAAACACAGTTTTACACAGGGCAAAATTTTTGCTCCCTTGGTTCGCTTTGCGCTGCCTGTGCTGGGCGCATTGCTTTTACAAACCATGTATGGAGCCGTAGATATGCTGGTGGTGGGGTGGTATGCGGAAGCTTCGGATGTATCCGCCGTGTCCACCGGCAGTTGGCTGATGCAGCTGGTTACTTCTTTGGTGGTAGGGCTTTCCATGGGAACTACCATTCTGCTGGGCCGTAAAATAGGGGAAGGTACCCCTCAGGAGGGCGGAAAAATCATTGGAGCCAGCATTTTCCTGTTTGCTGTAATCGGTTTGGCGCTGACAGTGGGGATGGAGCTGTTTGCCGTGCCCATAGCCCGTATCATGCAAACGCCGGCGGAGGCGTTTGATGCAACCGTGGAATACCTGCGCATTTGTTCGGCAGGGTCCTTGTTTATCGTGGCCTACAATGTGATTGGCAGTATTTTCAGAGGGATTGGCAATTCTAAAATGCCGTTGCTTACCGTGATGATTGCCTGCGTTTTCAATGTAGCGGGGGATTTTTTGCTGGTAGGCGTGTTTGGTATGGCAACCGCAGGGGCGGCTATTGCAACCGTATGCGCCCAGGCGCTCAGCGTAGTGATTTCCCTGCTGATCATGCGGCGGCAAAAGCTACCTTTTTCCTTCCGCCTGCAGGATGTGGCCTGGCACGCCAAACGCATCCGGGAGGTGTTCCGCCTGGGGCTGCCTATTGCGCTGCAGGATGTGCTGGTGGGGATTTCCTTCCTGGCGATTACCGCCATCGTCAACAGCCTGGGGGTAATTGCCTCAGCAGGCGTAGGGGTGGCGGAAAAGCTGTGTGGGTTTATCATGCTGGTGCCTTCTGCCTTTAACCAGTCCATGACAGCTTTTGTTGCCCAGAATATGGGGGCAAAGAAGCCAGAGCGGGCGAAAAAGGCCTTGCAGTACGGTATAGCCGGTTCCCTCGTGGTAGGGGTGTTGATGGCGTACTTGTCCTTCTTCCACGGGGATGCCATGGCCAGCATCTTTATAAAGGGAGAGGATACGCAGGTAATCTTGGCGGCAGCGGAATACTTAAAGGCATATTCCATCGACTGTATTTTGGTGTCCTTCCTGTTTTGCATGATTGGTTATTTTAATGGCTGCGGAAGAACCGTATTTGTAATGGCCCAGGGGATAACAGGGGCGCTGGTGCGTATTCCCGTATCGTTTTGGATGAGCAGGGTACGGCCGGTTTCCTTGTTTCTGGTAGGCTTGGCCACTCCTTGTTCCACTGTAGTGCAAATTTTGCTTTGTATGGGATATTTCTGGATTTCCGTTCGCCGGGAACGGGGCGGCGTGTTGGGCATGCCACTCAATATGGATGAAGCAGGCATGGAATAAAATTGCGCGAAATCTTGCGCTTTCGCACTGAGATTTGATAAAAACATAACAGAATATTGAGGAAACTAGGCCGGCATATAACCGGCTTTTTGATTTATGAAGGGTTATTATGAAATTGATTATTTGCATTCCTGCAAAAAATCCGCTACAATACAAAACAGCGCGTTGTTTTTTGTAGAATAAAGGCGTTTGCATCTGAACGCTGGAAGCTTTGAGGATTTTACCAGGGAGATGGGCCAAAGCCTGCGGCTTTGGCCAACCCATTGATCTATTCCACGAAGATGGATGGAAAACGGCTGCCCGCTTGCATAAAACGGGTGGTGGATTATAAAATTGATTAGAGAAGGGGAAAGGAATGCAAAGCAAAGCCTACATTGAAAGCCTGTTTGCTCAGGTGAGCGAAAAAAATCAGGGCCAGAAGGAATACCTGCAGGCGGTATCCGAAGTGCTGGAGAGTTTGGCTCCCGTGTTGGAAAAAAAGCCGGAGTATCAGGAAAGCGGGTTGCTGGAATACCTGCTGGAACCCGACCGGCAGATTCTGTTCCGGGTGGCGTGGACGGACGATCAAGGAAAGTTGCGGATCAACCGGGGCATGCGGGTACAATACTCCAATGCCATCGGCCCCTATAAGGGCGGCCTGCGCCTGCATCCCTCAGTTAATTTGTCCATTATCAAATTTTTAGGGTTTGAGCAGATCTTTAAAAATTCCTTAACCGGGTTGCCCATTGGCGGTGCAAAAGGCGGCTCAGACTTTGACCCAAAAGGGAAAAGCGATATGGAGGTTATGCGGTTTTGCCAGGCATTTATGGACGAGCTGTGGCGGCATATCTCTCAGGATGTGGACGTGCCCGCTGGCGATATCGGAGTAGGCGCCCGGGAAATTGGCTATCTCTTTGGACAGTATAAAAAACTCACCGGGAACTTTACTGGCGTGCTCACCGGCAAAGGGCTGGCATATGGCGGTTCCCTGGCCCGCACAGAGGCCACCGGATATGGCTTGGTTTACTTTATGCAGGCGATGTTGCAAGACCGGGGCAAGGGATTGGAAGGGCAGACGGTAGTGGTATCCGGCTCCGGCAATGTGGCAACATACGCAGTGCAAAAAGCCCAACAGTTGGGCGCTAACGTAGTAGCCATGTCGGACTCCAGCGGGTTTATCTACGATCCCCAGGGCATGGATTTGGAGGCTGTCAGGCAAATCAAGGAAGGGCGCCGGGGGCGCATCTCGGAATATATCAACCAGCACCCGCATGCACAGTATCATGAGGGGTGCAAAGGCATTTGGCAAATTCCTTGCCACATCGCCCTGCCTTGCGCAACCCAGAATGAGCTGGATTTGGAAAGCGCCAAGGCGCTGCTGCAAAATGGCTGTTATGCAGTGGGGGAAGGGGCCAATATGCCCACCACCCGGGAGGCGGCCCATTTGCTTGTGCAGCATGGAGTGGCCTTTGCGCCTGGCAAAGCAGCCAATGCTGGCGGCGTTGCTACCTCCGCTCTGGAGATGAGCCAGAATTCCATGCGCGTGCATTGGAAATTTGATGAGGTGGATCACCGTCTCAATGAAATCATGCAGGGCATTTATTGCAACTGTAAGGCTGCGGCGGAGACCTACGGGCACCCCGGCAACTGCATTGTGGGGGCGAATATCGCGGGCTTTGAACGGGTTGCCCAGAGCCTGCTCAAAGAGGGCATGGCATAAGCTTTCATAAAAAAAGCGGGTGAGAGGAAGAACCTTCTCACCCGCTTTTTTTATGGGATACGGCCGCACAAACTGTGCTTTCCTCTCCCCCTAAGGCGTTGGGGGCTTCACAAGAGGCATTGCCAAAGCCTATTCCACCTCCCCCGAACCCATTGGGCTTCGGGGGCTTCAACTAGCAGCAATGTCAAAGCGTTTCGCTTAGACCACCTCTGTTCCGCCCCATTCTACCACGGTAAACCCGCTGCGCTCAAACGATGGGAGAACAGGTTCTTCCACCTCTATAGGGCGCTGCAAGGCCTGGTACGCCATAAAAACCCGCAGGACACTATCCGGTTCAGGATCAATATGTAGTTGGGCCAGTTCTGTATAATCAGCCCCCTGGAATGTAATCAGGTTATAAGGGTTATCCTGCATCCTGGGCAGCCAAAATACGATAAATTCGTTGTATTCTTTGGGGGTCAGGCCCAGCTGGGACAAGGTATCCTGAAGAAATGCAGCGGTATCCTCCCCTCTTACCACAAAGCCTTTGCTCATATCGTAGCAAACATCTGCTATGCCTTCCCAAAACAGGTAGGAATACGGTTTACCGTCGGACACGTTGGTCAGCGTTCCGTCCGGCTGGGCGATTACCCGCCAACCTTGGTGATAAGCAGGGTAAGTACAGGTCAGCGTTCCGCTGTAATCCAGCGTTACCGACACCTCCAAAGTTTCCTCCGGATACAGGTATATCACCGGCTTGTAGCATACGTCCTCTTCCTCTGGCCGTTGCGGGTTACAACCTGTAGCGGCAGCCAGCAGGCCTAGCAGCAAAATCATGCAAACGACTTTTTTCATTTTCTCCTCCCAGATCATCAGGATTGCAAGAGCTGGGTTAACCGTCCGTGGATATCGTGATAAAGAGTATCCAGCCGGCGAGACAGCGCATCTTCCCCGGAAGCGCTGGCGCCCACATAAAGCTTGAGTTTCGGCTCCGTGCCGGAGGGCCGCACACAAACCCAGCAGCCATCCTGTAGCAGCAGCCGCAGCACGTTGGAAGCAGGCAGCGTCAAAGGCCCACACTGGCCGCAAGGCAGCTGGGTCGCCGTCCCCTGGAGATAATCCTCCACAGTGGTTACCGCTACGCCGCCCATCTGCAGCGGCGGATCCCGCCGCAGCGCCGCCATAGCTGCGGCAATACGCTCCATCCCTTCTTTTCCCATGAGGGTATAGGAGTGCACCTTTTCCCCATAATAGCCAAAGGAACGGTAGATTTCCTGCAACCCATCGTACAGGGTCATGCCCCGCTCTTTGTAGCAAACGCAGGCCTCCGCGGCCAGCATAGCGGCGCATACCGCATCTTTATCCCGGGAAAAGCCGCCGGAAAGAAAACCGTAACTCTCTTCAAACCCAAACAGGAAGGAAGACTCTCCTGTGCGCTGGGCATGGTCGATTTTTTCAGAGATAAAGCGGAACCCCGTTAACACTTCTTCCAGCTTTACCCCGTAGTGGCTGCAAATCGCGTCCGCCAGACGGGTGGAAACCAGGGATTTTACCACCAGGCCGTTGGAGGGGAGCGTCCCTTGAGCGGCCCGGGTGGATAGAATATGGTATAAAAGCAAACAGCCGATTTGATTGCCTGTGAGCACTGCAAACTGACCGTCGCGTTTGCGCACGGCAATGCCGAGCCGGTCGGAGTCAGGGTCGGTAGCCAGTATCGCATCCGCACCCGTTTCGTTTGCAAGCTGAAAAGCAAGGGTAAAAGCTGCGGGATCCTCCGGGTTGGGGGCGCTCAGGCCGGGAAAGTCCGGGTTGGGAGCAGCCTGCGCCTGCACCACTTGAATATTGGTAATCCCGATCCGGCTTAACAGGGTTTGCACCGGGATACACCCTGCGCCAAAAAGCGGGGTATAGACCAGCCGAAGATCCCCGCCCTTGGCTTTGACCAGCGCAGGCTCCAATAATAGGGAACGGGTCGCTGCGTAATACGCCTCGTCCACCTCGTTGCCAATGATGGTAATCAGCCCCTGGCGGATTGCCTCGCCTTTTTCCAGCATTGTCGCCTGAAACCAGGGTACCCGCTGGATGCATTGCATCACCGCATCCGCTTGTTTGGGGCCGATCTGCCCGCCGTCTTCCCAGTAAACTTTATAGCCGTTATAAGCGGGGGGGTTATGGCTGGCGGTGATGACTACCCCTGCAATACACGCTAGGTGCCGCACGGTAAAGGAAAGTTGCGGCACAGCCCGCAGACTTTCAAACAAGTAGGCCTTTATGCCGTTGCCTGCTAAAACCTGAGCGGTTTCCAGAGCAAACAGGCTGGAATACCGGCGGGAGTCATAGGCAATGGCTACGCCCTTCTCCCTGGCCCCTGGAATTTGTTTCAGGTAGTCGCTCAGCCCCTGGGTAGCCCGGCGCACCACATACACGTTCATCCGGTTGCTGCCCGCGCCGATGATCCCCCGCAAACCCGCAGTGCCAAATGCCAGTTCCGTGTAAAAACGGTCTTCTATTGCCGCTGTGTCCCCGGAAATTGCCTGGAGCTCCTCACGGGTATTCTCATCCAGCGAGGGCTCCTCCAGCCAATGCCGATATTCCTGCTGATACGTCATGGATGTTCCTCCTTGATTGGGGTGTTGGGTTGGGGCTCTTCCGCAGCCAGCCCTGGAACCTGGGGCAATGGATTCAGGCGGCAGCCCAAATGCTCCAATTCCCCTGGCAGGATGGCAAGAGCCTCCTTTTGGTAAAAAGACAGGGCAGTGCCCATGGTGAAGCTGTACACCAGCCGCCCGCCTACAATCAGGTGGTCGAACAGCTGGATATCAATGCAGCCCAATGCCTGTTGAATGGTTTGGGTCACCGCAATATCAGCGGCAGAGGGGCGGGGATCGCCGCTGGGATGGTTATGCACCAGCATAACGCTGTGCGCCTGTTGCATCAGGGCCGTTTCCACCACGTTGCGGGGATACAGCGGCGTTTCCGTTAGTGTGCCCTGAACGAGGCGGTTTGCCTGCAATACTTTTCGGTTTTTATCCAGGCCTACCACGTACACGCACTCATAGCGCTGGCCTCGGGTTAGCTCCATGGCGTAGCGCGCGGCAGCCTCGGGGTTGCGCAACGCCGGGCGCGCTTGCTTGCCTGCCGCTTCCTGCAATTGCACCCGGCGCATGACGTCCCCGCACAGTTGCAGCAGCAAAGCCGCCTTGGGGCCAATGCCCGCCACCTGGTTCAGCTCGCCCTCCTGGGCGCTTAACACGCCGCTGAGGGAGCCAAACTGTTCCAGCAGGCTGTGGCCTGGAGGATTGGTATTGGCCCTGGGGATGGCAAACGTAAGAAGAAATTCCAGCACCTCATGATCGGCAAACCCGTCCAGGCCCGTTTGGCGATAACGTTGGCGCAGGCGCTCCCGATGTCCGTCGTGCATGGAATTTCCTCCTTTCCCCGGCCCCGTTGGGCTTCGGGGACTTCGCTAAGGTGCAATTGCAAAGCCTTTGGCTTTCCGCCGTGCGCATGAAATCACATCTCCAGCTGCTTTTCCAGCTTATGCTTAACCCGTTGCAGGGCGTTGTCAATGGCTTTGGGCTGGCGGCCCAACTGCGCGGCAATTTCCGTGTAGGACATCCCTTCCAGATAGAGCTCCAGTACCCCCCGCTCCAGCGGGGAGAGCAGCTCGTCAATTTTCAGCTCCATTGCCGCATAGGCTTCCTGCCCGATCACCGTTTCCTCCGGGTCGCACACCCGGGCAGTGTTCAGCACATCGATCAGCTCCCGCTCTGTCCCCTCGCTGTATAAGGGTTTGTTCAGGGATACGTAGGAGTTGAGCGGAATATGCTTTTGCCTGGTCGCGGCTTTGATAGCCGTGATGATCTGCCGGGTAATACAAAGCTCAGCAAATGCCCGGAAGGAATTGGTTTTATCGGGATTAAAATCCCGTATGGCTTTATAAAGGCCAATCATTCCTTCCTGCACAATGTCCTCCCGGTCGGCTCCCACCAGAAAATAGGTGCGGGCCCGGGCGCGTACAAAGTTTTTGTATTTTTCGTACAACACTTCTTCCGCCAGGACATCGCCGCCATGGGCTTTTTCGATTAGCGCTTCATCTGCAAGCGCCAGGTAAGGGGCAAATTCAGCCCTGATTTCATTCATGGTATTTGCCTGCAATTTCTATGATTTCGCAGCCGTACCGGAAGGTTGGCCTATCGCATCCTGCCGCCGTTTTTCGAACATCAGCACAGCGGCTGCCACAGAAGCGTTGAGGGAATCGATGGGCCCCTGCATGGGAATGCGCACCAAGTGGTCGCAGCTCTCCTTCACCAGCCGTCCCAGCCCTTCTCCTTCGTTGCCAATCACCAATGCCAATGGGCCACAAAGGTTTACCTCCCCCATAGGCGCGCCCTGCATATCGGCCCCGGCAATCCAAAGGCCGGCCTTTTTCAATTCATCCAATGCCTGGCTCAGGTTTACCACCCGGGCTACCTTCACGTATTCTACCGCCCCGGCGCTGGCCTTTGCCACTGCTGGTGTGACGGACGCGGCCCGCCGCTTGGGGATTACCACGCCATGGGCCCCTGCACAGGCTGCGCTACGAAGGATGGAGCCCAGATTGTGTGGATCTGAAATTTCCTGAAGCACGATCACAAAAGGCGCTTCTCCTTTCACCTTGGCTGCTGCTAAAATATCCTCCAGCTCACAATATTCCACATCCGGCACCATGGCCACAATGCCCTGGTGGTTTCCCGGTTTGCCGCCATGGCCAAAAGGCATGCACAGCTCATCCAGTTTCTTTCGGTCTACTTCCCGCAGGATTACCTTGCGATCCCGCGCCAGGTTTACCAGCTCTCGCAAAGAGCCGTCCTGTTCCTTCACGATGAGGATACGGTCGATGCTCCGGCCAGACTTCAGCGCTTCCCGCACAGCATTACGCCCCATGATAAAATAAGGGGCCTCATCTGCATGCAATTGCTCTGGCGCTGCCTCATAATTGCCGGAATTCTGCTGCTGGTACGGCTTGCTTTCCTGGCGGCGATACGCAGGCTGCTGGCCGTCCCTGTCC
>JAEXFV010000146.1 GCA_023451115.1 Bacillota bacterium | reverse complement strand
TTGGGCCGTTAGCTCAGTTGGTAGAGCACCTGACTCTTAATCAGGGTGTCCCGGGTTCGAGCCCCTGACGGCCCACCACAAGAAAAACACAGCGTATTAAACTGCGCTGTGTTTTTGTTTTGCCGTTTGGTTGCTTTGGAGTAGCGAAGATAGGGCGGGAAATGTAAAAACAGAGCCACTTCAGCATAAACTCTCTCTTCCAAGGTGCCTACGATTTAGAGTATATGGGACAAAAAACTTGCATAACGAATACAAGATGTAATTTGTCGAATAACTTTTTATTATCGAGAATAAAGAAGATAGGGGGGAGGAGGACCTCTGCATATAGGCGGCTTGGTTTGACATAGGCCCGTTTCTGCGATAAAATAGCTAAATCAATTGGGAGTCGGCTTGATTGATGGAAAGGATTGAATGCATGGTAGTTGGTACGGGTATTGATGTGATTGAAGTAGAGAGGATAAAGCGTGCTGCTGTACGGGAGTTGTTTTTACAGCGCATTTTTACTGCTCAGGAGCAAGAATATTATCGCCAATGCGACTGCAATCCACAGATATTGGCAGGCATTTTTGCCGCAAAGGAGGCCACCGTTAAGGCGCTGGCTGCCGGGTTTTCAGGCTTCTCCTGGAAAGACATCGAGATTTTACGGGACACGCAAGGGCAACCTTACGCCCGGTTATGGAACAGTGCATATCAGCGTATGCGGGACTTGGGCGGTAACACCATTCATTTAAGCATTTCTCATGTCAAATCATTGGCTGTAGCGCAGGCAATTTTGGAAGAATAGCTAAAAGCCAGTTTGTTGGTGGATATGGAAAGAATGGCATATGGATCGGATGTTGCTTTTAAAAACAGATAATCAAGGGTGATTTATCAGGTATAAACTAGAAGGTAGGATATCCGGACGGGTTCGATCATAATCCAGTAAATGAAACAAAATGTTCCTTTGAAGTATCTAAAACCATGCAAAATGGATTAGCTATAAAATTAATGTGCGAATATATTTGTTTTCTATCGGAAAGCATCTTTTTTTTTATATGTGGTTATGTTACAATCGGAATAGCGTATTGTCATATAAATATCAAAACCATCTATTTGCACAGTATCTTCAAGGAGGTAAAGGATCTATGTCCAATGTAAGCAGCACTCGGAAAGCGCAATTCGAGAAGCTAGACGGTGTGATTGCGGAATGGAAGGATCAGCAGGGAGGCTTGTTGCCTATTATGCAGCACGCTCAGGAAATTTGCGGTTGTATGGACGAAGAAGTTCAACTGTATATTTCTTCCCAGACTGGCGTGCCGGTATCTACAATTTATGGTGTAGCTACTTTCTATTCCCAATTTACGCTGGAACCCAAGGGTAAGTATACCATTGGTATGTGTCTGGGCACGGCTTGCTATGTCCGGGGCGCGGCAAAAGTAATTGAGGCTCTGCAAAAGGAGCTGAATGTGGAAATTGGCAGGAGTACGCCGGATGGGCTGTTTACACTGGATGCCACCCGTTGTATCGGTTGCTGCGGCCTTGCGCCCGCTATGATGGTAAACGACGAGGTATACGGCAGGCTGGTTCCTACCGATATCCCCGGTATCATCGCCAAATATCGCGAAAAGGGTTAACGCAAGTAAGCTATGATGATGAAGGAAATTTCCCTTCATGTGCTGGACATTATGCAAAATTCCATTGCAGCAGGAGCCACCCTGATCGTAGTGGAAGTCGAGGTGCAGCATGCGAAAGATTGGATGCGGGTTGCAGTGGAGGACAATGGCTGCGGCATGGATGAGGAAATGGCGCAGCGGGTGATGAGTCCCTTCACCACTAGACGAACCACTCGAAAGGTGGGGCTGGGTATACCCATGTTTCAAGCAGGGGCTGAAGCGGCTGGCGGCACATTCCAGTTGCGCTCCCAACCAGGGAAGGGGACTTTCATTCAGGCAACATACTGTATTTCAAATATTGACAGGCCCCCGCTGGGGGATATGGCCCAAACCATGTTGAGTACCGTGTTATGTAATCAAAACATTGATTTTGTATATCGCTACTCGGTGGATGGAAACGCGTTTTTATTTGATACGCGCCAAATAAAATCTATTTTAGGGGAAGAGGTACCACTGCAATCTCCGGATGTTATGGCGTGGATGAAAGAGTACTTAACCCAAGGGATTGACGAATTAAACGGAGGTGTTTCTATATGAAATCTTTGCAGGAGCTTGAAGCGATCCGCAAAAAGACGCTGGATACCATTAGCCTTCGCAAAGAGCATGAGGGCACGCGTGTTGTGGTCGGCATGGCAACTTGCGGTATTGCCGCCGGCGCACGCCCAGTCCTCACTGCTTTTATGGATGAAGTAGCAAAGCGTAATCTTCAGCATGTTGTTGTAGCACAGACAGGCTGTATCGGCATTTGCCGGTTGGAGCCCATTGTTGAGGTATATCAACCGGGAAAAGAAAAAGTAACCTATGTTAAGGTTACGCCAGATATGGTTGGCCGCATTGTAACCGAGCATATTGTCAACGGTAACCCCGTTACGGAATATACCATCGGTTATTATGAGAACCATAACAATTAATCGCTGAGGAGGAAAAGATACAATGGAATTCTACCGTTCGCAAGTATTGTGCTGCACCGGTACTGGTTGTACTTCCTCTGGCTCTCGGATGATCATTCAGAGATTTGAGGAAGAAATTCAAAAGGCTGGCCTGGAAAAAGAAGTCAAAGTTGTTCATACGGGATGTTTCGGTTTGTGCGAAACCGGTCCTGTTGTTATTGTATATCCGGAAGGCGCGTTCTATAGCCATATTAAAGTGGATGATGTGCCCCGCATTGTGGCTGAGCACTTGGTTAAGGGCCGCATTGTAACCGACCTTCTCTATAAAGAGAGCGTAGCAGAAGACAATACGGTTCGCTCCCTGGATGAGGTTGATTTCTATAAAAAACAACGCCGCGTAGCGTTGCGCAATTGTGGCGTCATTGATCCGGAAAACATCGAAGAATATATCGCTTTTGATGGCTACAAGGCGTTGGCCAAATGTTTGACCGAGCTCACCCCGGAGCAGGTAGTGGATATTGTCAAGCAGTCCGGCCTTAGGGGCCGTGGCGGCGGCGGTTTCCCCACTGGTGTTAAGTGGATGCTGGCGCAGAAGCCCGTAAGCGATATTAAATATGTTTGCTGTAATGCCGATGAAGGCGACCCGGGTGCATTCATGGATCGTTCCGTATTGGAAGGTGATCCCCATGCGGTGCTGGAAGCAATGGCTATTGCAGGTTATGCCATTGGCGCGCAGCAGGGTTATATCTATGTTCGCGCCGAATACCCCATTGCGGTAAAACGCCTGCGTATTGCAATTGAGCAAGCCCGTGAATACGGTGTATTGGGTAAGGGTATTTTCGGTACCGACTTTAACTTTGATATTGACTTGCGTTTGGGTTCCGGCGCATTTGTGTGCGGCGAAGAAACCGCTCTGTTGGCTTCTATCGAAGGCGGCCGCGGTGAACCCCGTCCCCGGCCTCCTTTCCCGGCGGTAAAGGGATTGTTTGGCAAGCCCACTCTGTTGAACAACGTAGAAACGTATGCTAATATCTGTCAGATTATTCTCAACGGGCCCGAATGGTTTGCCTCTATGGGTACGGAGAAGAGCAAGGGCACTAAGGTGTTTGCATTGGGCGGAAAAATCAATAACACCGGCTTGGTGGAAATCCCCATGGGCACTACGCTGCGTGAGGTAATCTATGAAATTGGCGGCGGCATCCCCCATGGCAAAAAATTCAAAGCCGCTCAGACCGGTGGACCTTCTGGCGGATGCATTCCAGTAGAGCACTTGGATATTCCTATCGATTATGATAACCTGATCTCCATTGGCTCTATGATGGGCTCTGGCGGCATGATCGTAATGGATGAAGATAACTGCATGGTGGATATCGCTAAGTTCTTCCTGGAGTTCACCGTGGATGAGAGCTGCGGAAAATGTCCACCCTGCCGTATCGGCACGCGGCGTATGCTGGAGATGCTGGAGAAGATTACGGAAGGCAAGGGCAAGCCTGGCGACATTGAAAAGCTGGAGAAGCTGGCGAAGAATATCAAGGCATCTGCTCTGTGCGGCCTAGGACAGACTGCGCCTAACCCGGTGCTTTCTACCATCCGCTATTTCCGCAATGAGTATGAGGCGCATATTAACGAAAAACGCTGCCCTGCCGGCGTGTGCAAAGCGCTGTTGAATTATGTGATTGATCCTGCTAAGTGCAAAGGCTGCAGCTTGTGCTCCAAGACCTGCCCTGCCGGCGCTATTTCCGGCGAGATCAAGAAGCCCTTTGTCATCGACACGCAAAAATGCGTCAAGTGCGGCGCCTGCATAGAAAAATGCAAATTTGGTGCCATCAGCAGAAAATAAGCAATTTGTACCATGTGCAACGAATGAGGGTGTGCAAATGTGCACACCCTCATTCGTTATATGTTTTTATGGCAGAACAAGATCCCTTTTATTACAGGGAGTTCACATGTTTCGAATACGAACTTCTACTACCCGGCCAATGATTTGCACATTACCACTGGCAATGATCATGGGATCATATCGAGGATTAGCTGGGTATAAAATCAGCTGGTTTTGTAGCCATTTTACCCTACGAAGAACAACCTCGTCATCCACGCGTACCACCGCAATTTGCCCGTTTTCCACCTTGGACTGCAAACGAACCAACACCAGCGCCCCTTCGGGGATATGAGCGTCCACCATGCAATCCCCTTCGACTTCCATATAGAAATATTCTCCATTGCGGACTTCTTGTTCCGGCAAGGGGAGATAATCAAAAACATTCTCTTCTGCCAGGATGGGGGAGCCCGCGTGAACACGGCCTACGATAGGAACGGACACGGTAGCAGCAGTATCCATTGATGAGGGAATGTCGGTTCGCCCTAAAAGATAATCGGCACTGACAGAGAATAAGTCTGAAAGCTTTAACAACGCCTCATGAGAGGGATTGGCACGGCCTGTTTCATATTTGCAAATAGCGGCTTTTTGAATGCCCAGGTGTTTTCCCAGAGCATCCTGGGTATAGCCATGCTGTATCCGCAACTCTTTAATGCGATTCATTTCTCTTGCCTCCGCCATATTTGGTTAACTCTATTGTATCCTAAAAAGAAACATTTTGACAAGGGATATTTTAAAAAAT
>JAEXFV010000015.1 GCA_023451115.1 Bacillota bacterium | reverse complement strand
GGCAACACCAGTGCGGTGCATCTGGACATCGTTTGCCTGCAAACCCCGCCTTATGGAGGAGAAATATGGTTTGATGGCGTTTGCATCCGCAAAGACGGCTATTTTACCCTTCCCGAGCTTCTCGGTCTCAATCCCGCCTAAGCGCCTGGTTGACAGCTCATTTTTAAGGCGCAAATGCGCCTTTTTTCAGTGGAATAGGAGGGTTTATCATGAAACAAAGATTGCGTTGGCTGGATATTTGCTATATCTTCCTTGGCAGCGGCGCTACCGCAGCCGGGCTTGTGATTTTCACTATTCCCAACGACATTGCGCCTGGAGGACTATCCGGCTTGGCAACGGCCTTAGCCTACCTGACCCATTTGCCTGTAGGCGCGCTGACGCTTGCGCTCAACATACCGTTATTGCTGCTGGCATGGCGTAAGTTGGGCCTTTCTGCTCTGTTGAAAACATTAGCGGCAACCTTGCTGCTTTCCGTAGGAATTGACGGATTTTCCCTTATTCTTCCAACTTACACCAGTAACATCCTGTTAGCGGCTGTTTTAGGCGGGGTTATCACCGGTGCTGGGGTTGGCCTGCTGTTGGCCCGTGGCATCAGCACCGGTGGCACAGATCTGATTGCGCTCCTCTTAAAGGGACGCTTTCCCAACCTGCCCATGGGCCGCATGCTCATGGTGTTGGATGCGGCCGTGGTACTATTTGCCGTAATCGTATTTGGGGATATTGAGGTTGCGCTGTATTCCGGCGTCACCATATTTATCGCCAGCAAAACCATTGACAGCATCCAGCAGGGTTTTGATTTTGCCAAGGTGATTTATGTTATTACGCAAAAAGAAGCAGAAATTTTAGCGGTTTTAGCTGGTGAAATGGGCCATGGTGTCACTGTATTGCCCGCTCGGGGCGGTTTTTCCGGAGAAAACAAAAGCATGCTCATGACCGTGGCCCGCCGCAATGAAGTGGCGCAAACATTGCAAACCATAAAGCGATTGGATCCGCAAGCTTTTACCATTTTGTGCAATGCCACCGAAGTACATGGAGAAGGATTCAAAGAAGCCGACGCCTTTTAAAAATGCGTCGGCATTCACCATAAACAATGGTTCCTTTGTTAACGCTTTCCACAAACGGCATTTGCACACATTTTATCCGCTATGGCAACCACGGAAAGCCCCAGCACTACGCCAACCGCGTATTGAATGCAATTGGCCGGTAACCCTGCCAGAGCTGCAGCTGCGCCATACAAGCAGGTTTCAAAGAGAAAATACCCCAAAGGCATGATGATCCCAGCACACAGCAGCGCCAACGCCCGTTTTCCACCGCTCCATTTTTTCAGCAACGTACCGGCAATCAAAGCCATCAACCCTTTGATTACAAAGGTAGGCCCCGCATATAAAACACTGCCCAGCAAAATATCCGCCAACGCGCTGCCAACCGCTGCGCACAATGCGCCCCAGGGCCCGCCCAGTAAAAAAGCGGCAAGATATACGCCGGTATCCCCCAAGTTCACATAGGCGCCCGCCATATTGGGAATTGGCACAGCAACAACAATGGTGAGCAGCAAAATGCAAGCCGCTAATAATCCGGCCAAAACAATGCGATGGGTGGTGTTATTGAAATCCAGCTTCATAGTATTCGTCCTCTTTTCTTTGCGCCGCAATATGCTTGCAGTTTGTCCCCGGGCATGTTAAGGTTATACCATTCTATGCTGCCCGTCACAAGCAGGCGGCATCTTCTTTCGGAAAACTGTACCGGTACAGGAGGGATAAATGGACAAACCATTGTATCAACTGGTCGCACAACAGATGCAGGCGCGCATCCAAACCATGCAGCAGGGAGAGCGGTTGCCTTCCGTCCGGGTGCTGGCGGATGAGCTGGGGGTTTCCCACAGCACGGTGATTGAAGCTTATCGCGCTTTGGAGCAAGCGGGGTTTTGCTATTCCCGCCCTCGCAGCGGCATGTTTGCTCTGCCTGCACGGGAGGAAGCACCAATCCCCTTTCCTCACCAAAAAGAAGGAATCCGAGAAACCATTGATTTCATGAGCGGCGTTCCCGGGGCGGACGCCTTCCCCTTTGCCTCTTTTAAACAAGCCATTTCCGACGTGTTGGATGCAGACCGGGAAAAGGCATTTACTTACCAACCCGTATATGGCTATGAGGGGCTCCGGGTAGCGATTGCAGCAATGATGGAACGGCAAGGCGTCCCCTGTCAAGCGGAAAATGTGTTGGTTACTTCAGGCGCGCAGCAGGCATTGGACATTGTTGCCCGGCAATTTTTGCGGCCTGGCGGCGTGCAGGACGCCATATGCATGGAAAACCCGTCCTATCCCGGCGCCCAGTCTGCTTTTGCAGCCCGGGGGGCTAGAATTTTAGGTATTCCTGTTACAACAGGTGGTATGGATTTGGACCTTCTGGAAGCTTTTGCCCGCCGTGCCCGGCCCAAGCTGGTCTACACCATGCCTTTGCTGCAGACCCCTACCGCAACCTGTATGGGGGAATCGGACATGCAACGGCTGTGCCTGCTTTCTGAAAAGCTGGATTTTTATATTCTTGAAGAAGATGTGGTAGGCGAGCTTTTGGACGTTCCTCGTAAGCCCCTTTATGCTATAGCGCCACAACGGGTCATTTATATCAAAAGTTTTTCCAAGATCATGATGCCTGGCATCCGCACCGGTTTTTTGCTCGCCCAGCCCCAACTGGTGGAGGCGCTCAGCCAAGTAAAGGGACAAATTGAGCTTTCTGCCTCGGGGCTCATCCAGCGGGCATTATGCCGTTGTCTGGATAACGATACCCACCAAACCCATGTGAATTCTCTGCGCAGCATGTTTCAAGGCAGGCGCGAGCTGGCCAGCTCCTATTTAAACCGTTGGAAGCAGTGGGGGCTGGATTTTCGCATTCCGGAAGGCGGTGTAGACTTCTGGCTGACCTTGCCAGAAGGGCTGCGGGATAGCGAAGTCACCGCCGCCTGCTTGGGGCAGGGAGTATCCGTGGGCGCAGGCAGCCGTTATTACTGTACGCCAATGGCAAACTCTCACCGCCATCTCCGTTTCAGCGTAGCGGCCAGCGGCGATGCAGCGCTGAACAAGGGGCTTCCGATTTTGGGAGAAGTACTGCGCTTGCTGGTAAGCCGTAAGGCCGGAAAGCTGTATATTGAATAAAAAATCATCCCCGTCCCATGAAATAGGACGGGGATGATAAAATAAACATTTAAGCTTTGGCCTTACGCATCTACGCTGGCCATATGTGCGATCAGATCAAGAACCTTGTTGGAATAACCCCATTCGTTGTCATACCAGGCAACCAACTTCACAAAGTGCTCGTTCAGGCTGATACCTGCATCGGCATCGAAGATGGAGGTGCGAGGATCAGAGATGAAGTCGGAAGAAACAACCTTATCCTCGGTGTAACCAATGATGCCCTTGAACGCTTCGCTCTCAGAAGCAGCCTTCATGGCAGCTTTGATCTCATCATAGGTTGCGGCCTTCTCCAGGCGGCAGGTCAAGTCTACTACAGAAACGTCAGCAGTGGGTACGCGGAAAGACATACCGGTGAGCTTGCCGTTCAGAGTGGGGATAACTTTACCAACAGCCTTGGCAGCGCCAGTGGAGCTGGGGATGATGTTGAATGCCGCACCGCGGCCGCCGCGCCAATCCTTCTTGGAAGGGCCATCAACGGTCTTCTGCGTTGCAGTGGTAGCATGGACGGTAGTCATCAGGCCTTCCACGATGCCGAAGTTGTCGTTAATTACCTTTGCCAAAGGCGCCAAGCAGTTGGTGGTGCAGGAGGCATTGGAAACGACCTTCATGTCGGAAGTGTACTTGTCCTGGTTTACGCCCATAACAAACATGGGGGCATCAGCGGAAGGAGCAGAGATAACAACCTTCTTAGCGCCGCCAGCAAAGTGAGCGGAAGCCTTTTCGGTGGTGGTGAACACGCCGGTGGATTCAACAACATAGTCCGCGCCGCACTCTTTCCAGGGGATTTCCTCAGGCTTCATGCATGCATAAACACAAACTTCTTTGCCATTAACAACCAGCTTGCCATCCTTTGTGGAAACTTCACCATCAAAGCGGCCATGCACGGTATCATACTTGAGCATGTAAACCATATAGTCCAGATCGATGAAAGGATCGTTAATGCCAACAACTTCTACTTTGGGGTTCGTAACGGACGCACGGAACACCAAACGACCAATACGGCCAAAACCATTAATACCAACTTTTACTGCCATGTGAAAAAAGGTCCTCCTATTTCAATTTCTTATATGCTAGAGCCGCATATGCAACCCAGTATACGCTATCCTGCGATTATACCCAATTATAGTATCGCATTCCTGCACGCTGTGCAAGAGTATTTTGTCTAATATTCGTCAATCTTAGCCCTTATGGGCCTATTATTGATCGTGCTTAGACCAGATGCTCCGGATTTAGCCCTTCCAGCTCCGGCAAAACAAATCTGCCGTCTTTTCGGACGAGCACTCCGTCAAACCACATCTCGCCGCCGCCATATTCCGGCGTCTGAATGCATACCAAATCCCAATGCAGCGCCGATTTATTGCCATTGTCCGCATCGTCATAGCTGCACCCAGGAGTAAAATGGAAGGAACCTGCAATCTTTTCGTCAAACAGCGTATCCTTCATGGGTTTATTGATAAAGGGATTTACGCCAATGGCAAACTCTCCCACATATCGGGCGCCGGCATCGATATTGAATGCTTTTTCAATGCGGGCGTTGTCGTTGGAAGTTGACTTGACGATCTTGCCATTTTCAAACTCCAGCACCACATCGGTATAGGTAAACCCATCGTGAACAGAAGGGGTGTTGTATGCGATTTTGCCATTCACGCTGTCTTTTACCGGCGCGGTATAAATTTCCCCATCCGGAATATTCATATGCCCGGAGCACTTGATGGCCGGCATCCCCTTGATGGAAAAGGAAATATCCGTACCAGGCCCTACCAAACGCACCTGATCTGTACGCTCCATCAATTCTTTTAACGGCTGCATAGCGGCGTCCATACGAGAATAATCCAGCGTACAAACATTAAAATAGTGATCTTCAAAAGCTTCCGTGCTCATATCCGCCATCTGCGCCATGGAAGGGTGCGGGTAACGCAAAATGACCCACTTGGTTTTGGGCACCCGAATCTTGGAGTGCACCGGCTCCCAGTATACCCGCTGCCAACGCTCAATTTGTTCCTGGGGCACGTCGGAAAGCTCTGCGTTGTTGGTGCCGCCGCGCACGCCAATGTATGCCTGCATTTGTTCCATCAACGCCCCATCCAACTGTGCTTTTAGCGCCAACTGCTCATCCTGGCACCCCATTAGCAGCGCCCGGTCCACGCTTTTCTCCCCCAACCAGACAAAGGGAACGCCGCCCGCCGCGTATGCCTCCTGGATGAGCACCTGGGTCAAAGGGTCATTCCCGCCGATGCTTTCAATCAGAATTTTCTCTCCCGGCTGCAATGCGCAGGAAAAATTCACTAAATTGTGTGCCAGTTTCCGTACTCTGGGATCGATCATGATGTTATCCTCCGGTTCTCTTTTGTTTATCCTTTGCTTCTGCGTCCCCGGTTATCCGAAGGCCGCCGATTGTTTTTTATAGCGGTGCCAGCGTTTGTCCCCTTTGCATTTCCATAGGAATCCTGAGGCTTTAAAAAGCCAGGGATCAAAGCGCAGTGAAAGCCGATGACCACGCCCTCCAGCACCTGGGTAAGGCTTGGATCCAATCCCAATGACTCAATCACCATACTCAACAGAACAGAAAGCACAATCCCACAAATAAATATTGCAGCAAAGGCCTTGGCTTTGGTGTTCAAGTGCAAAACTTTGCGCAAATATTTGGGAAAATCCCATTTACTGAATATGAGAAGGAACACCACCAGGCTACCTGCCATGCCAATCATTACATATGGGGTCAGAATGTCAAACATTTGCTTTTCTCCTCCTGAATGCCACTGGGTTTTACGGTGCAGTCCATGCCACAGCCTGCGGGTTTAACAGCATTGCTGCTTAATGTATGGTTTCTTTTATGATGTATAGCGGCCTGCCCTTCAGCTCATCATACATCCGGCCAAGATACGCCCCTTGAATTCCCATTACGCACAGCATGAGCCCCTGCAGCAACACCACGCCGCATACCGCCCAAAGCCATGGGGCAACGCCTACCGTACAAGCGCAAACGATCAGCGCAATTAGTCCCAGGCCCGCCAGGCCGCAAATGCCAATCCCCAAATACCCCGGCAACGTGAGCGGCCGGCTGGAAAAGCCTGTAATCCCATCAAAGGCCAGTTTCAACATCTTTTTCAGGGTATATTTGGTTTGCCCCGCATATCGGGCTGCTCGCTGATAAGGAAGCGGCGCGCTTTCAAAGCCCATCCAGGCAGACATTCCACGCAAGAAGCGGCTATGCTCCCGCATGCGCAAGAATTCGTCCGCCACTTTACGGTCAATCAGGCGAAAATCCCCGGTATCCAACGGAATGGGATAAGCGCTCATAGCGGATAGCAGCCGGTAATAACAAAAAGCGGTAAACCGTTTAAATATGGTTTCCCCTTCCCGTTTTAGCCGTTGGCCATACACGATATCCACCCCGGTTTTCCAAATACGAACCATCTCTCCAATCAACTCGGGCGGATCTTGTAAATCCACATCAATGATAATCAGCGCCTGCCCCTTTGCAGCATCCATACCCGCAGTTACAGCCAGCTGGTGGCCAAAATTACGGGAAAAGGACAATACCCTTACCTGCGGGCGGCCTTGGGCGATTTCCCTGAGCTTGTCCATCGTATGGTCACGGCTTCCGTCGTTCACATATATGATTTCATAGGGGTGCCCGGTTTGCTCCATGGCAGCGTCCATCCGCTGGAACGATTCCTCCAGCACTTCTTCTTCATTGAACACAGGGACGATGAGAGACAATAACGCTTCCTGCATATTTTATTTTCTCCTTCCTATTAGGCTAGCTTTGAACGGACGGCAAAAAAATCGTCTATCCACAACCCTTATAGAAATTCCATTTATTATTATACCCGTTTTTACCAGCGGGCACAATCCGCTATTTCTCGAACATTTTGCGCTTCTCTTTTTGTTGTTCGCAGCAAAAATACATTGCATTTGAGATAGAATAGGATATAATAACAGGCAAAGGAGTGTGATTGACTATGGCATTGGTAACCAGCACTGAAATGTTTAAAAAAGCTTATGAGGGCGGCTATGCGATTGGCGCGTTCAACGTGAACAACATGGAGATTATCCAGGGAATCACGGAAGCAGCTAAGGAAGAAAACGCCCCCTTGATCCTTCAGGTTTCCTCCGGCGCACGCAAGTATGCCAACCATACTTATCTGATGAAGCTGGTAGAAGCCGCGATTATTGAAACAGATCTCCCCATCTGCCTGCACCTGGATCATGGCGACACCTTTGAACTGTGCAAGAGCTGCATTGACGGTGGGTTCACCTCTGTTATGATTGACGGTTCCCACTTCCCCTATGAAGAAAACGTAGCCCTGACCAAAAAGGTTGTGGAATATGCCCACGACCATGGCGTGGTAGTGGAAGGTGAATTGGGCCGTCTGGCTGGCATTGAGGATGCGGTTAACGTAAATGCGGAAGACGCTTCCTATACCCGCCCCGAAGAAGTTCAGGATTTCGTTACCCGCACCGGCGTTGATTCTCTGGCTATCGCCATTGGCACCAGTCACGGCGCTTATAAGTTTAAGCCCGGCACCAAGCCGCAGCTGCGCTTTGATATTCTGGAAGAAGTTCAAAAACGGCTTCCCGGCTTCCCTATTGTTCTGCACGGCGCCTCCTCGGTTATCCCCGAATTTGTGCAGATGATTAACCAGTATGGCGGCAATATGCCCGATGCAATCGGCGTGCCCGAGGATATGCTGCGTCAGGCTGCCCGCATGGCAGTTTGCAAAATCAATATTGACAGCGATCTGCGTCTGGCTATGACCGGCACCATCCGCAAATATTTTGCCGAACATCCGGATCATTTCGATCCTCGCCAATACCTCAAGCCCGCCCGCGCGGCCATTAAAGAAATGGTTCGCCATAAGCTGGTAGATGTGTTGGGTTGCAACGGCAAAGCGTAATCGTACTTTTTGCGGGCGGGATTGTTCCCGCCCGTTTTCGTTATCAAAAAACTGTCACCTGCATTTCACAAATTCGCCGTATGGGAAGGCAGGGATTTGGTAGATACTTGTAGAATATATCATTATAGCGCACAGGCCGAAAGGATCGGTGTTGGCGCGGCACTGTTTTATTGCCAACCTCCTCCGGCCACAGAGAAAGCGCGCAAAAGGAGTGGACTGTATGCGTATTTCTATCACGGGAAAGAACATCGAGATATCCGATTATCTGCGTGACCTGGTTGACAAAAAGGTTGGCAAGTTGGAGCGGTACTTCCCCAAGGATACCGAAGTTCAGGTAACCATGGCAGTGGAACGCAACCGTCACATTGTGGAAGTTACCATTCCCTATGACGGTGGCATTATCCGCGGCGAAGAAGTCACCGGGGACATGTACGCGTCAATTGACAATGTTCTGGACAAACTGGAAAAACAGATCATCAAACACCGCACCAAACTGGAAAAAGGGCTAAAATCCGGCGCTTTTAAGTACGATGAGCCGCTCTTTGGCGGCAGCTATGAGGAAATGGAAGAGCAAGGCCCCAGCATCGTTCGGGTAAAACGCTTCTCCATCAAGCCCATGAGCGAAGAAGAAGCCATGTTGCAGCTGGAGCTTTTGGGCCATTCCTTCTATGTATTTGAAAATGCGCAAACCGGTGATATTAATGTGCTGTACGCCCGTAAAGACGGCAACTATGGCTTGATTGAGCCGGAGCGGTAATGCTTTTACCCTATTTCTATGTTAATATTAGCGGGCCAAAGGCCCGCTGTTTTCTTTTTTCTTAATGTGAATTGACAATCGCCTCTCTTCTGGGTATAAT
>JAEXFV010000186.1 GCA_023451115.1 Bacillota bacterium | reverse complement strand
GTATCGTCCATTAATACTTCACTACTTTGGAGAAATCCTCTGCTTTCAGGGACGCGCCGCCGATGAGGCCGCCGTCGATCTGCGGCATGGCCATCAGTTCAGAAGCGTTTTTGGGATTCATGCTGCCGCCGTACTGAATGCGGACCTTATCGGCCACTTCCTGGCCATACGCTTTGGCAATTGCGCCGCGGATCACGCCGATGGTTTCGTTGGCCTGTTCCTTGGTTGCGGTTTTTCCCGTGCCAATAGCCCAAATGGGCTCGTAGGCGATGACCAGCTTCTCCACATCCGCCGCGGGAATGCCCTGCAGGGCGTTCACCGTTTGGCCCGCCACAAAGCCGTCGGTTTCTCCGGCTTCCCGCTGGGCCAGGCTTTCGCCTACACAGATGATTGGCGTAATGCCTGCCGCGATGGCGGCTTTGGCACGGGCATTCACGCTCTCGTCGGTTTCGCCAAAATACTGGCGGCGTTCACTATGGCCGATGATAGCATATTCCACACCAAAGGCTTTCAGCATATCCGCACTGATTTCACCGGTAAAAGCACCCTTTTCCGCCCAATGAATATTCTGAGCGCCCAGCTTGATGTTGGTGCCTTCCAGCAACGGCTTTACCGCGCACAGGTCTACATAAGGGGGGCAAACCACAACTTCACAGGCCGCATCCTTCACCAGGGGGATCAACGCTTCTACCAGTTCCTTGGCCGCACAAGGGGTCATATTCATTTTCCAGTTGCCAGCAATAATGGGTTTACGCATGGGGATTTCCTCCTTATTTATCATTCAGGGCCGCAACGCCGGGCAATACCTTGCCTTCCAAGAACTCCAGGGAAGCGCCGCCGCCAGTAGAAATATGGGTCATCTTGGAAGCAAAGCCCAATTTCTTCACAGCAGAAGCGGAATCGCCCCCGCCAATGATGGTGGTGCCCTGGCACTCTGCGCAGGCCTGGGCTACCGCTTTGGTGCCTTGTGCAAAAGCAGGGAATTCAAACACGCCCATGGGCCCGTTCCAAATCACAGTTTTAGCAGCCTTGATGGTTTCGCCAAACAGAGCGGCCGTCTTTTCGCCAATGTCCATACCCATCCAGCCGTCCGGGATTTCATTGGAGGGAACGGTTTTATGCTCCGCATCGGCCGCAAACTCCTTAGCAACTACGGTGTCTACAGGCAACAACAGGTTTACGCCTTTTTCCTTGGCCTGGGCCATCAGATCCCGGGCCAGATCCAGGCTATCCGCATCCAACAGAGAATCACCGATGCCGTATCCCTGCGCTTTGAAGAACGTGTACGCCATACCGCCGCCGATGATCAGGCTATCGCACTTGCTCAACAGGTTTTTGATTACGCCGATTTTATCCGCCACTTTTGCGCCGCCCAGTATGGCCACGAAAGGCCGCTGGGGATTTTCCAACGCCTCTCCCATAATGGAAAGCTCTTTGCCAATCAGGAAGCCGGCTACTGCAGGCAGATAAGCCGCAACCCCTGCAGTGGAGGCATGGGCACGGTGTACGGTGCCGAACGCATCGGATACAAATATATCCGCCAAGGATGCCAATTCTTTAGCAAATTCCGGGTCATTATCCGTCTCTTCCTTATGGAAACGGACATTCTCCAGCAGCACAATTTCTCCATCCTTCATGTTGGAGATGGCAGCTTTGGCGCTTTCGCCAATGGTGTCTTCCGCAAATGCCACTTTTACGCCAGGGAGTTTTTCCTGCAATTTGGCAGCCACTGGCCGGAGGGAGAACTTGGGATCCGGTTTGCCCTTGGGACGGCCCAAGTGGGAGCAAAGAATGATCTTTGCGCCATGCTCCAACAAATACGAAATGGTAGGCAGCGCAGCCACAATGCGCTTATCGTCGCTGACGTTTCCTGCCTCGTCCAGGGGCACGTTAAAATCTACCCGCACCAATACCTTTTTGCCTTTGACTTCGATGTCCTGTACGGTCTTCTTTGCCATAGTGTTACCTCCCAAAATTTGTAAATCACGTGATATCATATTCTTTTATCAAAAACTGCCGAAAACCAGCATTTTTTAGGTTTCCATACTCAAACATTTTACCACAACAGCCCATATCTGCAAGAGGATTCGGGCTACTTTGCAATTCTTTGTCGTTTTTTTTGCAAGTTTGACAAAAGTTTAGCTTATAGCTGAGAGACCTGGATTGCCTTTTTGGGCGTGACCTGATCGATAGGGCCGCCTCCCAGACATGCGTCTCCCTGATAAAACACTACCCATTGTCCCGGGGTTACCGCCCGCTGCGGCTGATGGAAAACGACTTGCGCACCCTGGCCTTCTACCCGCACGGTTACCGGCTGATCGCTTTGCCGATAACGGAACTTTGCTGTGCAGGTAAATTCGGTTCCCGGAACAGCTGGGGCTTCCCCAGCAATCCAGTTCACACGATTTGCCGTAAGCCCCAGGGAAAACAGCTCATCCTGCTCCCCTTGCTGCACCAGTAGCCGGTTGTGCTCCAAATCCTTCCCCACCACAAACCAGCTTTCCCCGGTGCCATAATTTCGCCCGCCAATTCCCAGCCCTTTGCGCTGGCCCAGGGTATAATACATCAGCCCGTCATGACGCGCTACAGCCCGTCCAGAGTCGATATCCACCATATCGCCCGGCTGAGCAGGCAAAAACTGCATCAAAAACCGTTTAAAATCCCGCTCTCCTATAAAACAAACGCCGGTGCTGTCCTTTTTTGCAGCATTGGGTAAGCCCGCCTCCCGGGCAATGGAACGCACCTGGGGCTTGTCCAATTCGCCGATGGGAAACAGAGCATCTTTTAACTGGGCCTGGGTAAGCCCGGCAAGAAAATACGTCTGATCCTTATTGGCATCCCGAGCCCGCAGCAGCGTCACCCTGCCTTGGGATTTATCCAGCCTGGCATAGTGGCCTGTAGCCATCGCCCAAGCGCCTGTTGTCATGGCCAAATCCAAAAACGCTTTGAATTTAATCTCGCAATTGCACAGCACATCCGGATTAGGCGTGCGGCCAGCCCGGTATTCGTCCAAAAAATAGGAGAACACCCTGTCCTTATATTGTTTTGCAAAATTCACGGTATAATACGGGATGCCAATCACATTGCAAACATGGCGCACGTCTTCATAATCCTGAGCAGCGGTGCATACGCCATCCGCTTCTTCTTCCTCCCAATTCTTCATGAAAACGCCCACCACATCAAAGCCCTGCTGTTTGAGCAGCAAAGCTGCCACAGCGCTGTCTACCCCCCCGGACATCCCAACTACAACCCGCCTGTTACCCTGCTCCATCTTGCTCCTCGTTTGTCCTTCCCTGATAATCTGACGGTGTTCAGTATATCATCTTTCCAAAAAAAAATGAAGGGAAGCGCAGGCGCTTCCCTCCACCGGGTTATGCATTAGTTGCAGCCACACCCGCAACCGCAGTTATCCACCGTGCTGGGGCAGCTGGAGCCGTTGAAGCAGCCGCACAGGAGCAACAGGATAATAATCCAGCAGCTGTCGTTTCCACAGCCATTGCCGCTGCGGCCCAAGCCGCCGCAGCTATCGCCGCAGCCACCGCACAAGAGCAACAGGATAATAATCCACCAGCAGCTATCGCAACCATTGTTATTGTTGAAGCAGCCCATAGTAAAAGCCTCCTTAAAAATATGCATGCGGCGCATCAGCGCCGTTACCATATACTACGCAGAAGGCGGAAAAGGTGTGCATCCCACAAAAAAGCCAATGAAAGAGGAAAACCCGCAAAATAGCCGGGAAATGTTTTGACATCATATCCTGCTAAGGTATAATAAGAGATACCATAAATTTGCATGAAAGGGACAGCTATGGCCAACTACCGTATTGTTACCGACGCTACCGCCGACCTTCCGGCGGCATTGGCACAGGAGCTCAATGTAACCGTAATTCCCATGGAAGTGCACCTGGATGAAACGGAATATCTCTATGAGCCCACATGGGCCAGCTTACGGCCGGATTATTTTTATGCCCAGGTGCGGGACGGAAAGTCCCCCACCACCACGCAAATCAACGTGTTTGCCTATCATTCCGTATTTGATCCGATTATTGCGCAGGGGGAAGACATCCTTTATATCGCTTTTTCTTCCGCCCTCACCGGCTCTCAGCAATCCGCCCGGATTGCTGCAAACGAGTTGATGGAGCAGTATCCCCAGCGCAAAATAATCATTGTGGATAGCTTATGTGCTTCCCTGGGGGAAGGGCTGCTTGTCTATCATGCTGCAAAGCATTGGCAAGCCGGCATGTCCTTAGAGGCGCTCACCGCCTGGGTAGAGGAAAACCGGCATCATCTTTGCCACTGGTTTACCGTGGACGACCTACACCATTTAAAAAAAGGCGGCCGGGTTTCCGCCGCTGCCGCAGCATTTGGCACTGCGTTGAAAATCAAGCCAGTACTGCATGTAGACGATGAAGGGCGTTTAACGCCGGTTTCCAAAGTGCAGGGCCGCAGGCGCTCCCTAAAAGCCTTGGTTGAGCAGATGGAAGTAACTTTCCTGCCTGAACAAAACGATGTGATTTTTATCGGCCATGGAGATAGCCTGGAGGACGCCCAATATGTGCAAAAATTGGTACAGGAGCGTTTTGGCATTACTAACTTTGTCATAGATTATATTGGCCCTGTGATCGGCGCCCATTCCGGCCCAGGCACAATTGCCTTGTTCTTCCTGGGCACAAAGAAATAGGGGCAGGCCCATAGAACCAATTTATTTTAGAAAGGATCTTTTGCATGCTGCAAAGTTTCATCCCGTCAGGCTACCATTCCAGCCTGGACCTATACCAGACCCAAAGCGCCATTGCACTGATCAAGCGTTGTTTTCAGGATGACCTGGCAACCGCGCTAAATTTAAAGCGGGTATCCGCCCCTCTCTTTGTGGATCCCCAAACCGGCCTCAACGATGACTTAAACGGTGTGGAGCGGCCCGTCAGCTTTCAGGCGCCCGCAACCGGAATAACCGCAGAGGTGGTACACTCTTTGGCAAAGTGGAAACGCATGGCCCTTTATCGCTATGACTTCCACCCCGGCAAGGGCCTGTACACGGATATGAACGCGATCCGAAGGGATGAAACCCTGGATAACCTTCACTCCATCTATGTGGATCAGTGGGATTGGGAAAAAGTAATCACGCCGCAAACCCGCAATGAGGAAACCCTTCGTCAGACGGTGCAGGCGATTGTAACCTGCATTTGCCATACGTTGGATGCGGTGCGGGTACGCTTTCCTCAGATTGGTACCCAGCTGAGCCGGGAGGTAAGCTTTGTAACCTCCCAGGAGTTGGAAGACCGGTGGCCCGACGTAACCCCGGAGGAACGGGAATACCGCTACGTACGAGAGCATCCTACTGCATTTGTGATGCAAATTGGGGAGAAATTGCGTTCCGGCATCCCCCACGGCGGCCGCGCCCCGGACTATGACGATTGGGCGCTGAACGGAGATATCCTGTTCTACTATCCGGTGCTGGACTGCGTGTTGGAGGTTTCCTCCATGGGTATCCGGGTAAACGCTGCATCTCTGGACCGCCAGCTTTCTCTGGCTGGCTGCGATCATCGTCGCGCTTTGCCCTACCACCGGATGCTGCTGGATGGGGAGCTGCCTTTGACCATGGGCGGCGGCATTGGCCAGTCCCGCTTATGCATGCTGCTGCTGGGCAAAGCGCACATTGGGGAAGTGCAGTCCTCCATTTGGGATGCGCATACCACAGAGGTTTGCAAAAGCGCTAATATCGCTTTGTTATAAATCCTGGATTTTCAAAATGTATTCTTTTTAAAACATCCGCCCGCGTCAAGCGCGGGCGGATATTTTTTGAGCGTTATCGCAAAATCATTTTTTCCTGTTTCATCCATTCCATCATATCCACTACGGTCTGTTCCATGGGCCTCACCGTATATCCTAACGCGCTCTTGGCCTTTTCATTGCAAAAAGCGGCATTGCTGGTAAGCGTATAGAGAGAATACGGGGTATACAAGGGCGGCTGCCTCAAAAATTTATAATATGCCTCAGACAGCGGCGCAGTAAGTTTGGCAAACCACATTGGCAGGATAGTGGATACCCGCTTCTTTCCCGTAACCTTATGGAAACATTCCAACAATTGTGCTATGGTGTAGTATGCGCCGGAAAGAATATAACACGCCCCCGGCTCCCCCTGATTTGCACAGGAAATAACGCCGTTTGCCACATCCCGCACATCGCAAAAATCGTACCCGCCATTGACAGCAGCCGTCAACGTGCCCCGGTAATAATCCTTAAACAGCTGAGTAATATGCCCGTGCCCATAATCGTACGGGCCGCAAATGCCGGAAGGATGCACCACAGAAACATCTATCCCCTCTTGCCCAGCCTGTAGTACCAGTTGTGTTGCCTCCGCTTTGGTTTTTGCATAAACGCCCACTACCTTCTCCGGATCAAAGCAAGAAATTTCCTGCATCACCTGTCCTTTGGGCAACTCCGGGATGGCATGCACAGAGCTGATATATACCAGTTTTTTCACACCGTTTGCTTTGCAGCCGGCCACCACATTTCTGGTTCCTCCCACGTTGACATCATAAATTACCTGTTTATATCGGCTTGCAATGCTGACAATGCCCGCACAATGGATGACGATGTTTTCGCAGCCTTCTTTCGGGGAAAAAAATGGTATTAAATTCTCCGGTTTGCGCACATCGCCTTCATAAATTTCTGCGCCTTTCAGCGCTTCCCTGTTTTGTTCCTGCGGGAGCACCAGCGCCCGCACCTTCTGGCCTTGTTGCAACAGTTTTCTCACTACCGTATTTCCCAAATGTCCAGCAGCCCCCGTAACCAAATAAACTGTTTGCATAACAATCCTTTCCGCTAATTCCAGCGTTCCAGCGGCGCATGTCAGCGCCTGTTTCTTCCCCCGGTTGCGTTACAGAAAGTCCCCCTCTTTCTTCTTTTATTGTAACCCCTTTGTCAACAACATGACACTGCTTTCCAACAAAAAATAAGCGGCGCTCCCTAAGAGCGCCTTTGTGCTTTTCACACACCCCCCGAAGCCTAAGCCCCGGGGGGTGCTTTCATTACCTTATAATGAAAAATGCTTTGCGATAGCGGATACCGCTGCCGGTACCTGGGTGGTAGCCACGCAGCAGGCAATCTTGGTTTCACTGGTGGTCACCAGTTCAATGTTTACCTGCGCCGCACAAAGCACCGAGAATAGCTGTGCTGCAACCCCGTGGCGCAGGGCCATGCCGGGGCCTTCTACGGTAAGCTTGGTGATATTATCCAACGCATGCACATCCATGCCCCGATAAATGGAGCGCAAGGGCTTCAAAGCATTGAGCGCCGTGGCCAGCTGAGTAGAGGGCAGGGAAAAGCTCACGTCCCCACAGGCGCCCCCAGGCGCTGCCATAGAGATCATATCCACAAAGACATCCGCCTTGGCGATCGCGCCAAAGATATGATCCATAATCCCCGCCTCATGAGGCAGAGAGCTGAGGGTAACGATGGATTGGTTATCCTCCGTATACAGGTGAGACAGCACATTTTGCTCCGTCACCACATCATGCATATTATAGATGCCCGGCTCCTTGTTGCACAAATATTGCGCTGCCCGCAATGCACCCACGGCAAACACCTGTTTGGAATAAGCTTTATGCTCGATGACCAGCATTTCATCCTGCCCGATAAATTCCACCTTGTGCTCGCCCACGATAGTGCCGCCACGGATGGCATGGATGCCAATTTCCGTAGGCGTTCTCCGTTGGTTTTTGCTGTGACGGCCAAAAACCAGTTCTCTGCCGTTGGGGTACTGGCTTGCAAGGGCATTGGCCAGCATCAGCGCCGTGCCGCTGGGAGAGTCAATCTTGCGGTTATGGTGCTGCTCAATGATTTCCACATCAAAGCCATCCCCCAAAGTAGCCGCAGCTTTTTTAATCAACTCGATTTGCAGATTTACGCCCAGGGACATGTTGCCGCTTTGAAACACCGGTACTTTTTGTGAGGCCGCTTGGATCAGACGGTTTTCTTTTTCTCCCAAGCCAGTGGTGCAAATCACGGCGCCCAGGCCATTGTCCTGGCAATAGTCCAACACTGCCGGCAAAGCGCCGGGGATGGAAAAATCCACCACTACATCAGCCTGCTCCTGGATTTCCTGATAGCTGCCGTATACGGGCACGCCATCCACTTCCATGCCACCCCGTTGATCCACTCCCGCAACTACCGCAAAGGCATTGCCCATCGCCTGTGCGGTGCGGACAACAACCCGGCCCATTTGGCCACAAATGCCATTGACAATAATCCTAACCATATCGCAATCCTTACAGCAAGCCATAGGCCTGCAACGTCTTTTCCATCATAGCCCGGTTTTGCTCGGCCGGGGGCACCAGCGGCAAACGCAAAACAGGCTCGCACCAGCCCAGCATGGCGCACATGGTTTTCACAGGGATCGGGTTCACTTCGCAGAACGCCGCTTTCCAAACCGGTAAAATTTTGAACTGCAGCTTCCGGGCTTTTTCCACATCCCCAGCAAAGAAGGCCGCGCACAGGTCGTGCATATCCTGTGGGATCAAATTGCCAACAGTGGTAATCACGCCTTTACCGCCTAAGGATAGCAAAGGCAGCACATGATCGTCGTTGCCCGAGTAGATATCGCAATCCGGGCAAAGGGCGGCCAAATTTACGATTTGCTCGATATTGCCGCTGGCCTCCTTAATGCCCACAATGTTTTTATGCTCCATAATGCGCTTCATGGTAGCTGGCAGCACGTTCACGCCGGTGCGCCCAGGCACATTGTATACAATAATGGGCAGTTCCACCGCATCACCAATGGCATGATAATTGGCAACCAATCCCTCCTGGGTGGTCTTATTGTAATAAGGGGTGACCACCAGCAAGCCGTCAACGCCCAGGTCCTGGGCGGCCTTGCTGTCCCGGATGGCATTGGCTGTATTGTTGCCGCCAGTGCCTGCAATCACAGGAATACGGCCATTCACCTGCTTCACCACAAATCCGATTGCAGCAGCTTTTTCCTCCGCTGTCATGGTAGAAGCTTCCCCTGTGGTGCCACATACCACGATGGCATCGGAATGCCCGGCAATCTGTTTATCAATCAGCTTTGCAAATGCGTTAAAATCAATTCCATCTTTGGTAAAGGGCGTAATAATAGCCGTTGCAGAACCCTGAAAAATCGTCATGATAATACCTCCTTTTTACAAACGGGCTTTTATAAAACGGCGCAGGCCCTGCCTGCGCCGTGCAATACAATCTGCTACGCTTCCCACTGGCGAATCAGCTCTTGGGCAATCTGCACGGCATTGGTAGCCGCGCCTTTTCGGATGTTATCCGCCACACACCAGAAGTTAATGCCGTTTTCTACAGAAAAGTCCCTGCGGATGCGGCCAACATATACCGGATCGGTGTCCGCTGCCGTAATCGCCATGGGGTATATGTTATGCTCTGGGTCATCCTGCACCACTACGCCGGGCGTTGCGGCCAGCAAAGCCTTTAACTCATCCAGGTCAAAGGGGCGCTGGAATTCCACGTTAATGCTCTCGCTATGGCCGTGGTATACCGGCACCCGCACGGTGGTAGCGGTAACGCGAAGGTCGGGCAGGCCCAAAATTTTGCGGCTTTCCTGGATCATCTTTTCCTCTTCCTTGGTATAGCCGTTGGGCAGGAAAACATCAATATGCGGCAAGCAGTTGCCTGCAATCGGGTATGGGAACTTTTTCGGCGGTATTCCCTGAATGCCGTCCGCCAAATCCTGATAGCCCTGCATGCCCGCGCCGGAAACCGCCTGGTAGGTGGAGTACACCACCCGCTTGAGGCCGTATGCCTCGTGCAGCGCCTTGAGCGGCGGCATGGCCTGTATGGTAGAGCAATTGGGGTTGGCGATAATGCCCTTCTTTTGATATCCGCTAATGGCCTGGGGATTAACCTCCGGCACTACCAGGGGCACGTCCGGATCCATGCGCCAGCAACTGGAATTATCGATTACAACAGCGCCGGCAGCAGCGGCCACCGGTGCAAATTTCTCAGAGGTGCCGCCGCCAGCTGAGAATAGAGCGATGTCAATATGCAACCCATCAAAACAGGTTGGAGTCAATTCCCGTACTGTATAAGTAGTGCCCATAAAAGGCAGCTGTTTTCCTGCGCTGCGGCTGGAAGCGAACAGGTAATAGTTCGCCACCGGAAGGTTTCGCTCCTCCAACACCTGGAGGAACTTACGGCCCACCATGCCGGTGGCGCCAACAACCGCGATGTTGTACTGCTTCATTTTATGAGACCTCCTGCATCTACAATTACACTAACGTATATGCGTTACACATATGCGATTGGGTGAAAGTATAGCACAACCATCCTGCAAAGTCAACGAAGAAACGCCCAATCTGCGGGGATTATCCTGCGCAAGGCAGTATTGCGTCACTGCGGGTTCTGTTGTAAAATAGCCTCATGATGAACACTGGAACACAACCCCTGCCATATGGGAAATTTGCCGCCCTATACGACCGGCTGATGGCGCAGGTGGATTACCAGGCCTGGGGAGAATATTTACAACAATTGCTGCAGCAAGCGGGAGCCGAGGCCGGCGCCCGTGTGTTGGACTGCGCCTGCGGCACCGGGGAAATCACCCTGCGCTTATGCCAGGCCGGTTACCAGCTCACAGGCTTGGATGCTTCTTTGGATATGTTGCAGATTGCCCAGGAAAAGTCCCGCCTTGCAGGCCTTCGTATCCCCTTTATTCAGCAGGATATGCGCCGCATTGCGCTGCATCGCCCGGTGGACGCCATCGTCTGCGCCTGCGATGGGGTAAATTACCTCACCGCAATGGGGGACGTACGCGCTTTTTTCCGGGCGGCCCATGCAGCCCTCAAACCAAGCGGGGTACTGCTTTTTGATATCAGCTCCCGCTATAAGCTCTCCCACATCCTGGGGGACCATTTGTTTGGGGAAGACCAGGAGGACTGTGCATACCTTTGGCAGAATATTTATGACCCGCAAAACCATCTTTGCGAAATGCAGTTGACTTTTTTTCAGCGCCAAGGTACGCTGTACGAGCGCTTCTGCGAGCGGCATGTGCAGCGGGCCCATTCTGCCCGGGAATTGATTACAGCCCTGGAAAGCAGCGGGTTTGGCCAGGTTCAGGTTTATGAGGCGTTTACTCAGTCCTCTCCCGGGCCCCAGGCCGAACGATTACAGTTTACCGCCCGCCCTGCAACCATCCTGGAGCAGGACGCATAAAATAATAGGAAAGAGTTTCTTTTCCCTTAAATCGGGATTTGGAAGCAGAGGAATATTCCCATGGATACTATTTTACATGCCCTTTCGCAGAGCGGTGCTTTGCGTTTTACTGCAATCTCCGGTAAAGAACTGGTGGAGGAAGCCCGGCGTATTCACAATCTTTCCCGTGTCTGTACCGCGGCTTTAGGCCGTCAACTGCTGGTGACCGCTATTATGGCGGCAGGGTTAAAAGCGGAAACGGACAGCCTCACCACCATCATCAAAGGCGATGGCCCAGCAGGCAGTTTGGTGTGCACCGGGCGCTATGGCGCTTTGGTAAAGGGCTATATTGCCAATCCCGAAGTGGAACTTCCCCTCACCCCCAATGGCAAGCTGGATGTGGGCGCTGCGGTAGGGCGCCGGGGCAAACTCACCGTAATACGGGACCTTTCCCTGCGGGAACCTTATGTGGGGGAATGCAATCTGATTTCCGGTGAAATCGCTGAGGATTTTGCCCAGTATTATACCGCCAGCGAACAAACCCCCAGCCTGGTGTATCTGGGTGTGCGGATGCGCCCGGACACTGGAGAAGTTTTAGCCGCAGGCGGTTTGGTGGCGCAGCCATTGCCTGACTGCCCGGATGAAGAAATTGATTTATTGCAGAACCAGGCACAGGAAATTGCAAATTTAACCCGTTACCTGGAACAAGGCCTTTCCCTGGACGCGGCTTTACAAAAAGCATTGGGCGACCAGCTTCCGATTACGATCGCTGGCACCGCTATGCCAAGCTGGAGCTGCGATTGCAGCCGCAGCCGTACCGAACGGGCGCTGATCGCCCTGGGCCGGGACGAATTAACAGATATGATACAGCAGGATGGCGGCGCAGAACTCTTGTGCCACTTCTGCAATAAGAAATATGTTTTTTCTGCTGACGACCTTAGCGCTTTGCTGCAAGAATCGTCGGGCTCAACCATAGACGAGGAGACATTGGATGCCAAACGAGAAGACCAGAACCAAAGCGAAAATCATCCCCTTTGAGCGAGACGGGGAATTTTTCCTGCGCAGAGGCTCCCAGCGCCTGGAGCGAAATGATTTGCTGGAGGCCGCTGCAAGTTACCGGCAGGCCTGCCGCAAAGAGCCGGACAATGTAGAATATCAATTGGCCCTTGCGGAAGTGCTCACAGAAATGCACCGTTATGAGGAGAGCAACCGTTTGTTGTTCCCCTTGTTGTCTTTGCCCGAATTCCCTTCGGAATGTTATTTTGGCATGGCTTGCAACTTTTTCGGGCTGCAGGAGTTCCACCATGCCCATGATAGCCTGGAAAGCTATCTTTCCCTGGATCCGGACGGGCCTTTTTCCTACGACGCTGTGGATATGCTGGATGCGTTGGAAAGCGATGATGAGCTTTACAGCATACCTGGCGTGTTGCCCCAGCGGGAGCAGGATGCCCAGGCCGTTTGCTCGAAAAGCCGGCATTTGATGGAAAATGGCGATATAAAGCAGGCCATTTCTACCTTAAAGGCAGCTTCCGCCCGGTATCCCGACTTGACGTTTGTGCGCAACAACCTGGCGATGGCTTATTTTTGCAACCACCAGTCCGTTCAGGCAATGGAGGAGGTACAGGCCATTTTGGAGCGTAACCCAGAGGATGTGCAAGCCCATTGCAACCGTTTGCTATTCCTCCACGACGCCAAGCGCCCCCAGGAGGATATGACGGACTTTGCCTTTTTGCAGCAAAGCCGCACGCAAGATCCGGATGACCTGAACCGCATGGCGGTAACCTTTATGGAATTGGGCCACTACCAAGAGGCGCTGGGCGCGCTGAAACGTTTGCAAGCCATTTTCCCTTATGATGAGAGCGCTAACCATCGTATGGGTGTGTGCTATTATCAGCTGAAGCAGTATGCCCCAGCCCGGGATTGCTACGACCGGCTTTTAAAAATCGATTCCGACGATACCATCGCAAAATATTACCGCGTTCTCTGCCAAAAGGCCATTTTAGGCAAACCGGAGCCTGTTGACTGGATGCACCATTATCAAGTGCCCTATGTAGAGGTATTGCGGCGCATTCGCGCTATCAACAGCAGCATCAAGCGGGAGCAAAAAGACCTTGCTCGCCTCTGGGAGCAGGATCGGGATTTTCATGGCTTACTGTTGTGGGGACTGCGGTTGCCGGAGCCTGTAGCAAAGCGCGCGCTGCTTTCCCTGATTTTTTCCTTTGGCGGGCAGGACGCCGAATATGCCCTGCGGGATTTTCTACTGGACAGCAGCCAACCCGATGCCATTAAGCGGGAAGTATTTGGCCTGTTGCGGCAAATGGGCGCAAAGGAACCTTATGTCGCCATCATGGACGGGCAGCTGGTGCAAAGCCGCAGCGGCCTTTCCTGCCAGGTTCCGGAAAATTTGCCTCCAGCCTATCAGCGGATTTTAGCGGTCATGCTGGAATCTATGGCGGGCACCCGCAGCCCTGACTGTATGGAAGCTGGGGTAGCGATTTATGAACGCTACATCAAATCCCTGGGAGAAGGGCGGTATCCCCGGTTGACCAAAGGCCAGGTTTACGCGCTCGCAGCCGCCATAGAATATCTTGCTTGCCACCGCTGCCCCAACGAACAGGGCATATCCAAGGGCCAGCTTTGCAGCGCATACGGCATCTCCTTGACCCGGCTGAACAACGCCCTGTCCAAACTGCACAATATTATGGATACGGAAGAGGAGCATTAAAAGTTTATGCGTTTTATTGCCACCTGTAAACTGGGGTTGGAATCGGTCGTCACCATGGAGCTCAGGGCGTTAGGGATCTTCGTAGAGGAAACCCTGGACGCCCGGGTCATTTTTTCCGGTGAATTTGAGGCGCTTTGCAGGGCGGCCCTTTGGCTGCGCACCGCAGAACGCCTGCTGCTGGAAATTGGCGTTTTCCCCGCCCATAGCTTTGAAGAGCTGTTTCAAGGGGTAAAGGCTTTGCCATGGAAACAATATTTGGGGCGGGACGCCAGCATCCATGTGAACGGAAAATCCGCCAAAAGCACATTATTCAGCGTTTCCGATTGCCAGAGCATTACGAAAAAAGCTATTGTGGAAAACCTGCGGGAGGCCTATCACACCCAGCTGCTGCCGGAAACCGGTAAGAAGGTAATCGTTGAGGTGGGGTTATTGCGGGATATGGCCACGTTGGCTTTGGATGCCTGCGGAGCAGGGCTTTCCCGCCGGGGATACCGCACTTGGAATGTAGCCGCCCCCTTGAGCGAGACGCTGGGCGCAGCCATTATACTCCTTTCCCGGTACCGGCCTGAACAGCCCCTGATTGATCCCATGTGTGGGTCAGGCACCATGCCCATTGAGGCCGCGATGATCGCCCAGCGCCGTGCGCCGGGCCTGGGGCGCAGCTTTGCCGCAGAGGAATGGCCTTTTTTGCCACAGGTTCTCTGGAACCAAGCCCGGGAAGAGGCGCAGGACAGCGTAAACAATATCCCCTTAAACATTACCGGCAGCGATATGGATCCCCGCAGCATCGAACTTTGCAAACGCCATGCAAAAAAAGCGGGGGTTATGTTGCAATGGGCGGTACGGCCGGTACAAGAACTGCAGGTTTCCACTCCAGGAGGCGTTTTGGTGTGCAATCCCCCTTATGGGGAGCGTATGATGACCAAACAGCAAACGGTAGCCTTGTATAAAGATATGCGCAACGTATTCGATAGGTTGCCTGGCTGGAGCGTCCATATTATCACCGCAATGTCGGACTTTGAGCGGGTTTATGGCAAACGGGCCAATAAGCGGAGGAAGCTTTCCAATGGCGGCATGGCCTGCACCCTGTATCAATATTTTGCCAATCGTTAAATAGCGCATTATTCCGCTTTAAAAGCGGCATGAACGATAATCGGGTAAGCAAAACAAAGGGTTGACATGGTTCCTTATTGAAATCTCCGAAGCGTAACGCGTTTGGGAGCAAGTAAAAAGCAGGGTAATCCCTGCTTTTTGTTTCTGTTATGGAACGCTATTACTGCTCCATCTGCCGTCCGATAAACCCAGCCGCTGTTTCCGCCACTTTCAGTTCGGTTTCTCCCATCTGTGCGCCAGGCTCCCGGGATAGCAGCATCACCGCGCCAATGGCATCCCCTTCTGCCAAAATAGGTACGATTACTTGCGCGGTATAAGGGCTGCCTTCCTCTTCCTCCTCGGTAATACGCAGCAACTTTTCTCCTTTTGCAACAGATTTTTGTGCTTTTCCACGTTGTTGCATCAAGGTTTCCACATCCTCATGCACTGGCTTTTCCAACAGCTCCCGCTTGCTTGCCCCAGCTACGGTAATCACCGCGTCCTTATCGCAAATTGCCGTGATATGCCCCAACACATAGTGCATAGAAGCTGCATATTCCCTTGCAAATTCATTGAGTTCCCCAATGGGAGAATATTTTTTCAGTATAATTTCGCCTTCCCGATCCGTAAAAATTTCCAGGGGATCGCCTTCCCGAATGCGGAGCGTCCGCCGGATCTCTTTGGGAATGACAACACGTCCCAACTCGTCGATACGCCTTACAATGCCTGTAGCTTTCAAAATGGATGCCCTCCTAAACCATGCGTGTTTTGACGTTTTATTGTGAACTTAGTATTTGTTGGAGAAAATCTTTTATGCGGCAGGAAAGAAATACAAAATTTGGTTCTGTAGTAGAGCAAGCATCCTGTTTTATTCTGCACCGTCAATCTCTATTTCAGGCATTGACAAAAGCCATGTATAACCAGTATAATGGATGATGCGCGGTAGTGCTGGAATAGGCAGACAGGCACGTTTGAGGGGCGTGTGCGCGAGCGTATGGGTTCAAGTCCCATCTACCGCACCAGCTGAAACCCTAGATTTTATCTAGGGTTTTCTTTATTTCCCGCCTCCCAAAAACCCACCAATAAACCCACTTGTATTTTAAAAACCCATTTTTAATACCAGAATTTCAACGGGAATATTTTTAGTTAGTTATAACTAACATACACGTGTGTGGCGCGTCTGATATCAGAATATATATACTTGGCTACGCACAGCATTGCCACATCCATTGGTGCTGTTTTTTCAGATATTCAGGCGTGTCTTTGAGGGAAAATCTTATAGTTGTTTCAGCTTCTCCAGCATCTCCGCTTCCGTCTTGCTCGAATCGATAATTGCGGTTATTTTCTTGGCTTCCGCTTCCTTTGCTTTGTGATCCGCCGGATCGAAGCGACCTAAATGATTGAAAATCATGTCTCTCGTTGGAGTTGACAATCTCCTCCCCGAAACAGTCATGCACATAACCGCTCGCTCGTGCGCTATCCCAGCTTTCTTGTTCATAAATATAATCCCTCACAATCTCAATATCTGTTTCATTGTCCAGGTCAATCCGGTATAGGCGTTCAATGCTGGGGTTTGAATATCTCCCATCCGAAACAACAACATTGTTTATTCCGGACCATTCATCCTACCATCCACCTGTTGCAGCTCCGCTTCCGCCTGGCGGCGCTTCCGTCCCTGCTCGAAATACCAATCTTCTATCCACTCCGGATCCTGGTACGCTCCCCCCTTCCCGTCCGGGAAGTATCCCCATGGCAGCTTGCCCATCTTTATGAGTTCCGCTGGGCTCATCCGCCCGTATTGGAGTTGCTCCTCTCGGGACATCATTGGAGTATCTCTCGTAATCATCAAATATTCCCTCCTGTTTTCATTCTATATAGGTTCTAATCGGTTGGTTTCCAACTCCAAGCAAATATTCGGCGGAACCAGCCTGCCGGTATCTTGGAACCTTGCTATATTCCGTTAAACTGCTTTTTGTAAGGGAAGTTCGCTAAAATTAAATGGGTTGTGCACCCAAATTTTTGTGTTAAAAGCAAATTCCTTCTATGCTCTTTGTTTGACCATTGGATTTAGCATACACAATATTGCTGCCGTTTGCAACATTCCCCGCATTTACGGGCAGGGATTAGCAATCCCTTGCCGCATCTTCAGCATTCCTGTTGAAAGCTAATTTTTCGTTTCAATATATTGGCTGCCGTTTCTGCTTCGAGGGCCAGCTGTAAATGGTCCTTACTTTTTTCTTCTTCTCCATTACACACTTCTTTCTCGTGTTTTTCCAAATTTTTCTCTAACAGTGGGCGCATTTTCTTTCCCCAGTACAAATTATTTCTGCCGATTTTTGATCCATCTTTCCCTTTGGATATTTGTATATTGGTTTATAATCCCGCTTGTTTTCTCCCATTCTACATTCCTCTCCGTCTTGTTTTGCTGTTGTATCTTTTTATTGAAAGTGATTTCCCGGCTACTTGTGCTGAAACAAGTTCATGTTCTGGATTGTGTAAGGCTAAGGCATTGTGCAGGAG
>JAEXFV010000109.1 GCA_023451115.1 Bacillota bacterium | reverse complement strand
ATGCTAATCTGCTTCTTCCATATTACTGCTCTT
The DNA here is from genome assembly GCA_023451115.1 of Bacillota bacterium. Lineage (GTDB taxonomy): Bacteria > Bacillota > Clostridia > Christensenellales > CAG-138 > JAEXFV01. Next base: position 22,235 of record JAEXFV010000109.1, on the reverse strand, counting down.
CACCAGCTCAACGGCTTCTTTCCCAGTCATATGCTCTATGGTCATTTCCAGCATGCACAACGGCGCCCATTCCCGGTCGATAGCGTTTTTTCTCTTTGCAGCCTCATCATGGGGGGCATACTTCAAAGCCAATTTTTCAATTGCTTCTCTTTTTTCTCCATCGTGTTGCAAAATGCGGATTTTTCCAAAAGCAATAACACTTCTAAAATAAGTGGTATATTCCTCCGGTATCATCAGATCCTGGTCAATCACACAAAACGAGGCCTTGTCATTGCGTCGGATCGCATCCAGCTTATGCCCGGTTTTGGCGCAATGGAAGTAAATCTTACCGTCGTCATAGAAATAGCTCATCGGAACAGCGTAAGGATATCCATCATCTCCCGATAACGCCAATACACCCGCAGTTCCCCGCTGCAACACGGCAGCGCTTTGCTCCGGGGATAAAGCCTGCTTTTTTCTACGCATTTCTCGAAACACTTGAAACACCTCTCTTGCTAAAAATAAAGCGTCTTTCCTCCATCTCTTTTAAGCCCTAATGGAATGGCGCAAGGCGTTTGCCCGGTGGCAAATGATTGTTTGTTAAACTATCATACGCCTATTGAAATGTCAACCGGTATGAAATTCACAAATAACCCTTGGCCATGGTATCTCCATGCAAAAAGCGGCAGGCCGCAGGCCATACCGCTTTTTAAAACATGTTCTAGCGCTTATCTAGGATAATTCAAATGCGCCGGTATAAAGCTGATAATATTTTCCCCGTTGGGCGATGAGGTCCTCATGATCTCCCCGTTCAATAATTCTGCCGTTTTCCAGCACCATGATCGCGTCGGCGTTGCGAACGGTGGAAAGCCTGTGGGCGATAACAAACACCGTACGTCCCTGCATCAGGGTATCCATCCCCTTCTCAATCAGGGCTTCCGTTCTGGTATCAATAGAGCTGGTGGCTTCATCCAAAATCAGTACCGGCGGGTCCGCCAACGCCGCGCGGGCAATGGCTAACAGCTGCCGTTGCCCTTGGGAGAGGTTTGCGCCATCCGCTGTCAGCATGGTGTCATACCCTTGCGGCAAATGGCGGATGAAGGAGTCCGCATTGGATAGCCTGGCTGCCCGGTACACCTCTTCATCTGTGGCATCCAGTTTGCCATAGCGGATATTTTCCTTTACGGTGCCGGTAAACAAATGGGTATCCTGCAATACCATGGACAGCGAGCGCCGTAAATCCGCTTTCTTGATTTTATTGATATTGATGCCATCATAGCGTATTTTTCCATCCGGCACATCATAAAACCGGTTGATCAGGTTGGTGATGGTGGTTTTGCCTGCGCCCGTGGAACCTACAAACGCGATTTTCTGGCCCGGTTTTGCGTACAGGGAAATATCGTGAAGCACAGTCTTGTTCTCTTCATACCCAAATGTCACATCCACAAACCGCACATCCCCCTTTACCTGTTCATAGGTCAGGGTCCCGTCATGATGGGGGTGTTTCCATGCCCAGATACCAGTGCGGTGAGATGCTTCCACCAGGTTTCCCGCTTCATCAAACTGCGCGTTCACCAGGGTTACATAGCCATCGTCCCCTTCGGGCTGCTGGTCGATCATGTCAAAAATTCGCTCTGCGCCCGCCAATGCCAACAGGATGGAGTTAAACTGCTGGGAAATCTGGGTAATCGGCTGGGAAAAAGAGCGGGTATATTGGAGAAAAGAAGCCAATGTACCCAAATCCAGCATGCCGCCTACAGCCAGCATCCCTCCGGCCATTGCTGTAATGGCATAATGGAAATAGGATAGATTGCCCATAATCGGCATCAGAATACTGGCAAAGGTATTGGCCCCTTCCGCTGCTTGAAACAGGATTTTATTGCGTTTGGTAAACTCCTCTTTCACCTGCGGCTCATGGCAGAATACCTTCACCACTTTCTGCCCTTCAATCATCTCTTCAATATAGCCGTTTACATTGCCCACTGCTTCTTGCTGCTTGCGGAAATACATTCCGCTTTTCCCCCCAAGCTTTTTTACCACAAAGAGCATGACCAGCAGCATCAAAATTACCAGCCCTGTAAGGATCGGGCTTAACAGCAACATCACCACAAATACGCCTGTCACCGTAATGGTGGAAGAAATCAACTGCACCAGGCTTTGGCTGAGCATCTGCCGCAGTGCGTCGGTATCGTTGGTGTAGCGGCTCATCAACTCCCCATGGGTATGGGTATCAAAATATTTCAGAGGCAGTTTTTGCATATGGGCAAAAAGCTCATTACGGATTTTGTACAGTGCTCCTGTAGATACCTTGAGCATAATCCGATTGTAAGCATAGGTAGCCCCCACGCCAATCAAGTAAATGACTCCCATGGTACACAGGATGGAGATAAAGCCGGAAAGGTCGGGATTTTGCTGCCCCACATAAGGTAGCAGATAATCGTTGATTAACGGTTTCAGAAAATAGGTTGAGGCGATGGAAGCGCCTGCGGACAGGATAACGCAAACCACAACCAACGCCATATGCAACCGGTATTCACTCATATATTGAAAGATGCGCCCAATCGTTTTTTTCATATTTTTGGGCTTTGCGCCGGTTCGCATCCCCCGCATTGCGGGGCCTTGCATCCCACGGTTACCTTGTGCCATCTTCTTGCGCCCCTTTCTGTTGGGATGTATAAACATCGCGGTAAATCTCGTTGCGCCCCATCAGCTCCTCATGGGTGCCAATGTCGGCTACCTGCCCTTCATTCAGCACCAGAATGCGATCCGCATCCATAACGGAAGCAATGCGTTGGGCGATAATAATGGTTGTCATGCCCGCAAGGTTTTCCCGCAATGCTTTGCGGATGCTGGCGTCAGTAGCGGTATCCACCGCGCTGGTGCTATCGTCCAGTATCATGATCTTAGGGTGTTTGAGCAACGCCCTTGCAATACACAACCGCTGCTTTTGCCCTCCGGATACGTTTACGCCCCCCTGCCCCAGGTCTGTATCATACCCTTTGGGAAAACTCATGATAAAATCATGGGCCGCTGCTGCCCGGCAGGCAGCCTGTATTTGTTCCTCGGTTGCATCTGGATTGCCCCACTTCAAATTTTCCCGGATTGTGCCGGAGAATAGCACGTTTTTCTGCAACACCATGGCCACGGCGTTACGCAATGCAGTCAGGTCATACTCCCGCACATCCTTCCCGCCTACCGTTACCGAACCATCCAGCACATCATACAGCCTGGGGATCAGCTGCACCAACGTGGTTTTTGCGGCCCCTGTGCCCCCAATCACGCCGATGGTTTCCCCTGAGCGAATATGCAGGTCAATATCCCGCAAGGTAAGATTCTCCGGGTTTTTGCTGTAACTAAAGTCAACGTGATGAAAATCCACGCTGCCATCAGCCACATGAGTAAGGCCATGCTGCCCCAGCGCGTTTGCTTCCGGCTCCTTGATGTCAATGGGTTCTTCCAATACCTCGATAATCCTCTGGCGGGATGCACGGGAAATTACCATCATCATAAACACCATGCCAAACATCATCAATGACATGAGAATTTGCGTGGTATAGGAAATAAAGCTCATCAAATCCCCGGTAAGCATGCTGCCCGCTATGATACGGTTGCCGCCAAACCAGGCGATGGCGATCATACAGGCATACATTACAAACTGCATAATCGGCATATTCCAAATAATGATTTTTTCCGCTTTTATTTGGGCATTGCGCACCTTTTCGGCCGCTTTGCGGAACCTTTGTGTTTCATGATCTTCCCGTACAAAGGCCTTTACCACCCGAATGCCAATGAGATCCTCCTGTACAGCGCCATTCATCCCATCGTATTCCTTCAGCATTTTTTCAAAGCGTGGGTAGGCAAAACGCATAATCAAACCCATAGATGCCGCCAACACTGGCAGCGCCAGCAGGAAAATCACCGCGAGATTTGCATTGATACGCACCGCCATGATTACCGCGCACACCAGCATAACCGGGGCACGCACTGCCATACGCGTCACCATCATAAAGGATTGCTGCGTGTTGTTTACATCGGTAGTCAACCGGGTTACCAGGGAAGCGGTGCTGAAGCGATCCACGTTGGCAAATGAAAAATCCTGTATTTTATTGAACAGGGCTTCTCTCAGGTTCATGGCAAACCCTGCGCCCGCCGTGGAAGAAAACCGGGCTGATAACGCACCAAACAGCAGCGACAACAGCGATAAGAGAATCATCCACAAACCGGTCCGGGCAATATAAGCCACATCTCCATTGGTAACGCCAATGTTTACAATATCCGCCATCAGTAGCGGAATACGCACTTCCAACAGCACCTCAACGATAATGGTTAGCGGCGCCAAAATCGTCTGCCGCCAGTATTTTCCCACAAATGGGGCCATTTTTTTAAGCATCCCCTCGCTCCTTTCGGATTGCCTCGCTTTTCATCTGATTCAGCAAAGCGAAATAGGTAAACTTATCCATATTCTCCAGGTCCACTTGGGCTATGGGCGCAATATTGCTCAGCAAACGCTGGAGATAGTTTTCCAGTTCTTCTTTTTCCCGGGCTGAAAAACCCTGGAACATCTTCTCATCGGTTTCATCAAACAGCATACGGCAGCGTTGGTTTAGTTCTTCCCCTTCCTGGGTAAGATATAAGCGCTTGCAGCGGCGATTGTCTGCATCTTGTCTGCGCTCCAAAAAACCTGCCCGTTCCATCCGCTGAGTAGATTGGGCAATGGACGCGGGCGATACCATCAGCCGTTGCGCCAGCTCGATCTGTGTGCAGCCAGGATTATGGTAAATATAATCCAGCACCGGCGGTTGCCCCCGGTATAACGGCAAATCCGCCATCAACCGTTGATGGATCATACGGCGCAGCAAGTGCAATTGATCCATACGTATTAAAACCCGGCGATATTCCTTTTTCAACCTGCTTCCTCCTTTCTCTTTGTTCTGTTAAGAGCCAATTATTAACCACTTAATAATTAAGCGCTTAACAATTATGCTATAAAAAAAAGCCGATGTCAATCCACCGGCCTGTAGCAAAATTGTGAACAAGCAAACATAGAATAGCCTAAATCGTCAGCTGAAATATAGGCCGGCGTTTTTTGCTCCATCCAAAGCAGAATTGCTTTTCTCTCTCCTGCTTTCCAAAGAAGCTATTCCTCACTTTGCGCTGCCGCTACCCGCTCTGCAGCCAACATTCCGTCAACAGCAGCACTGACAATGCCGCCTGCATAACCGGCACCTTCTCCTACGGGATATACCCCCCTAGCCCCCAGCGCCTGTCCCTTTTCATCCCTGGGGATACGTACGGGAGCACTGGTGCGGGTTTCTACACCGGTGAGCACAGCATCAGGCAGGTCAAACCCTTTGAGCTGCCGTGCAAACACTTCCACACCCTGTGCAATGCCATTTGCAATAAAATCCGGCAGTAATTCGTGAAGCGCGGCAGCTTTTACGCCGGGGCGGTAACTGGGCTGCACTTCCCCAAAGCGTTTGGTATGCCGGCGCTGCAAAAAGTCTTCCATCCTTTGTGCAGGGGCACAAAAATCTCCGCCTCCGGCAAAGTAGGCTTTCCGCTCCAGCATCTGTTGAAATTCAACTCCGCTAAGGGCCTGTGTTCCAAAATCCCGGGGCGATACCTGCACAACGATTGCTGCGTTGGCATTTACCTCGTTGCGGGCATGATAGCTCATTCCATTGGTTACCACCTGCTCAGGCCCCGAAGAGGATGCCACCACCAACCCTCCAGGGCACATGCAAAAGCTGTAAACCCCACGCCCATCCGCTTGCGCCGTAAGCCGGTATTCCGCTGCACCCAGTTTCGGATGCCCTGCATAAGGGCCAAGCTGGGCCTTATCGATTAGGCTTTGGGGATGTTCTACCCGTACACCCACTGCAAACGCCTTAGGGATCAGGGGCAACCCCTTATCCAACAACATCCGGTAAGTATCCCGCGCACCTTGGCCTATGGCCAAAATGCAAGCGCTGCATGGAATTTTCTCTCGTCTTCCCTCCGTTTCCACCTCTATGGATCGAATCTGGCCATTTTTGACTTCCAGTTGATCCAGCCGGGTTTCGAAACGCACTTGTCCGCCCAAACGCTGGATTTCCCTGCGCATTCCCTCTACCACAGCACGCAGTTTATCCGTTCCCACATGTGGCTTTGCTTGCACCAGAATATCCTCCGGCGCGCCAAACTCCACCAGGGTCTTCAGCACCACGTCCGCCCGGGGATCCTTGCTGCGGGCAGTCAGCTTGCCGTCAGAAAACGTCCCTGCACCGCCTTCGCCAAACATTACGTTGCTCTGGGTATTCAATCTGCCCTGTTTCCAAAACAGCTCCACGTCTTCCATCCGGGCTGAAATTTCTTTTCCCCTCTCCAAAACCAGGGGAGTATATCCATGCTTGGCCAGAAAATAGGCCGAAAACAGCCCTGCAGGACCCAAGCCTACCACTACAATCCGTTCTTTGGGCGGACAACTGCAGGAAGGCAAACGATATTCCTGGGGCGGGATATAAAGGGCAACATTGGGAAGTTCCCTTTTCAATAGCCTTTGCTGCCACCCTCCCTCCAGTTGGGCAACCACATGGAGGCGGAAGCAAATCTCCCGTTTTTTCCGGGCATCCAATGCTTCTCGTATGATGCGCACTGCCGTGACTGATTCTGGCGGAACGCCCACTTGCTGGGCTACCAGCCGGGGGAGTTCTTCCATATCTGCCTCCAGAGGCATTTTTACGTTGTTGATGAGTAATGACATTTTTCCACCCTTCCTCACGGGACAAACCGCGGCCTTTTCTACCCTTTGCAGACTTCCCAAATTCACTGATCTTAAAAAACAAAAGGCGTTGGCAGAACCAACGCCCCCTCATTCTCCTCTGCCGGCAACGCTATTCTTTTGCCACCGTTACCGTGACCTGGGCCACACTTTGCACATAAGTAAGCTCCAGCGTGGTATCTTCATTTTCCAACAGCACGCTTACAGGTACCGTGTATATCCCTTCTTTCAGCCCGGTCAGGTCGATAAAAGCTCTTGCATCGGTGCGTTCCAGGCCTTCTACCAGGCTGATGCGTCCATCGGCATCGATATCTGTAGTTTCTACATTTAGCGTGGCAGTATATCCTTTTCCCAATCCTTGAATTTCAATGGGAATATCCTGGAAGGATTTTTGCGCCGTCTTTTCCCGGATATCTACAAATACTTCCACTTCTCCACTATCGTTTCCACCCAGTACCCGCACGCCTTCGGGCACTATAAACTCCACCCTGTCATGTACGCTTTCCGTTTTACCCGAAATATCCAGCCCGTTTAGCGCAATGCTGTCAATAGCAGCAAGGGTAGCGGCATCTCCTACAATGTCCATGGTGGCGGGCGTAGCGGTAGCCGAAATCAATTCGTAATTCACAGGCAGATTATCCCGGCCCCTGAGAGCGCCTTCCACATCTACCGGGACCGTCTTCTTGGCAAGCACTGGCATACTTACCATTACGGTAGGCACTTCATCCAGCAGCAGGGATGAATCGATTTCATCCCCATCCTCGTCCACCAGCACCACAGCAATGGCGTCATTAATGCTTTGGGTGCGGTTGGTCTGCACGATATTACATACCGCTTTGGTGACCCGCTGAATATCCTGTTTTGGTCCCCGGATATCCACCGTTGTCGCCGAAAGCTCCGCCCGGTCCGCCCAATATCCATCCGGCAAAGTGCCTACATAATTTGCCTCTACCGGCACCGTTTTGCTCATGAGCGTATCGATCTCCACCTCAATCGTAGAGGGAGAAACATCTTGGCTGTTAATCGTGCCCAAGCGGGAAGGCAAAGTGGCATTAATCGTTAAAGTGGCCATACCCGGTGCGTTGATACTGCGCACGCTCACAGACGCCGTAATATTGGTAATGCTCAAATCCTGCATGGAGGTAACCGGCGTATTGACCTTTACCGTTACATCGCCCAATAGCTCCTGGATATTGCCGCGCACTACCAAATTGCGGGCGTGCAAGTCCGCATCCCCGTCAACGGTAACCGGCACGTTGGTAAAGGTTTTGACTTTAATTGGCTTTACTTCCAGCAGCATAATGCCCCAGCAAAGCACAGCAAACAACAGGGCAATCAATTTGACAGCCCAATTATGAAATAATTTGCGTTTTAAAAATGTTTTTGCGGCGGCAGCCCATTCCTGTTTTGTCTTCATCCCTGCTCCTCCGCCTTATTCCTGCGTTTGATCCAGGAAAATGAGCCGCTGCTCTGCTTGAGAAAAATGCTATCCAATAAATCTTTGAGCGCTTTTGCATCAATATAGCGCACCAGCTTGCCATCCCTTGCAACGGAAATAATTCCGGTTTCCTCCGACACAACAATGGTAATACTGTCCGAAACCCCGGAAACGCCCAACGCAGCCCTGTGCCGGGTGCCTAATTCCCTGCCGATATCCACATCGTCGGACAATGGTAAAATACACGCTGCTGCGATAATGGTTTCACCCCGAATAACCATTGCGCCATCGTGCAAAGGTGTATTAGGCTCAAAAATATTCTCAATCAACGCGCCTGTAATCATGCCGTTAATGCGCGTTCCAGTTGCCAGAATATCCCCCAGCGCCACCCGTTGCTCAATGACAATCAACGCGCCTACACGCCGCCTGGCCATGTTTAGCACCGCTTTTTGTATCTCCCGAACGACGTCGCTGCCTTCCACCGTTACATTGACCCATGCGTTTTTATCGAATATTTTGCCCCTGCCAATATGTTCAAACGCTCGCCTTAATTCGGGCTGGAACAAAATGGCAATCACCAGCACCCCGGATTGTACCACGGAACCCAGCAACCAATTGAGCGTATGCAGGGAAAACAGCTGGCTCAAAAAATAGCACAGAAACAATATGCCAAAGCCTTTGAGCACCTGATACGCTCTGGTTTCTTTTGTCCAGGTAATCAGCTTATACAAAAGAACCGCAATGATGAGAATATCCAGCGCATCGCCAAAAGAAAACTGGGAAAAGCCACTGCCGATTACTTTAATAATATCATCGTAAGTGGACATCTTTTGCGCTCCTTTCCCATCAAAATCTGGTTATATTTGTTCAGCGAAATATAGCCCTTAAATTTAATTATACCGTATATATTCCTATTTTAAAAGGGAGTGCTACATACTTCATGAAATATTCACATGCCTTCACCAGGCTGGCGGCCGATAAGCAGCATGCACACGTCGTCCCCTCGCTGGGTTAAAATTTGTTTTTCAAGGTATTCCAGCAAATCTTCCCCATGTAAACTCAGCAGTTTCTCTTCCAATGTTTTTGGGCTTAATTTGCTGGAATGATGGTCCAGCAACCCATCGGTATACACCAATAGCTGCCCCCCTGGCGGCAGTACGGTTTCCTGCTGTGTATAGATAATATCATCAAACCAGTTGCAAACAGGTAAAGACGGGGCAAATAATTCGGTTACACTCCCATCGGCTGCCAGCAGCGGCGTTGCGTTATGCCCCGCATTCGCCCAAATCAGCCGGCCTCCATTGGGGTCCAATTCGCCAATGAACATGGTAACATACAACTGTTCGTCCCCGGAAAGCTCTAAAAACGCCTCTCGCACCCGGGACAGCAGCGCTGCCGGCCCAGGGCAATCCGCCTGTGCTTTGCGCAGCGTGTTTACCAGCACCAGCGTTACCATAGCAGCAGCAATTCCATGGCCGGAAACATCCGCTACATAAAAGCAAATACGCCCATCTTTTTTGGTAAAACAGCCAAAAAGATCCCCACCCAGGGTTGTAGCGGGCAAATAGCGGGAATGCAGGGATATCCTCTTATCCATCTCTCCAGTGGGGAGAAACATTTCCTTCTGCATCCGGGCCGCCAGGTTGGCTTCCTGTAATAGCCGCTTGTTCTGCTCCCGCAGAGTCTTTTCCTGCTGTACCATGGACGTAATGTCACGGAATACTTCCACCACGCCTGCCGGGGTACCAGCGGAATCAAAAAGAGGCGACGCTTTTACCCAATACGTTCGCCCCTGAAAACGGCGGCGTTTGTCCTGCGGCAGGCCGGTTTGTACTGCCCGGTCCGTTACGCAGTTGTTGCATGCGCCTCCAACACAAAACATTTCATAGCAATGGCGCCCGCATTGGTCCCCAAAGCTCGCACGATAACTTGCATTTATGAGAACGACCCGATGTTGTTGGTCCAATACCCGCAACATATCCGGCATTGCATCCAACACGCTTTGCAATGTTTGCGGCGTCGTTTCTAACTGCATTCGCGTCCTCCACCCTGAGCGCAAACCCGCGCTATCTGGATTTGCGTACGATGCAGGAAAGCAGCCTATTCCTCATCCTCTCCCGGATCATCTTGCAGCAAATGTTCGTTTGCCACTTCTTCAAACGCATCGCAAGCCTCCCGCAACCGCTTGCTGGAAAGCCGCCCCGTTTGTTCATAATCCTTACGGGCCAGGCGGTTGAGCTCTTTGCGCTTTTCTTCGCCTTCCCGGTCGAGTTGAGGCACCTCTACCGGCATATCCTGTATCATACGTATCTTTTTTTTCATTGTATCACGCTCCCACATCTATGTCCAACCCCGAAATAAATCCATTATAATAGCAAAATTTTATCATACTCTTCATGGATCCTACCTTTTTCTACAATATTCGATGATGATATCAGCTTCTCCCATTCCGCTGTTTGCAAATAAAGCGGGGCATAGTATAATAAAGTGGTGAATGGCCAACTCTTTCACCTTGCGCCTTTCTCCAATCCCTGTAACTTACCTGGATTTAGGTGAAAGGGATGTTGTGTTTGAGACGCACCTGCAACTGGATCTCTCCAAGGAGGAACAACACGCAACATGGTAATTATCGACCGTTTTGAAGGCCCCTATGCCGTATGCGAATGTGGTGACGACCTTTTTGTGCATATTGCGCGCAAACTAATTGATACCCCTGCGCTGGAAGGAGATGTTCTTATCCTGCAGGGGAATCGCTTTGTGGTTGATGCTACGGCTACCCAGCAGCGGCGTCAACGTATTCAGAGCCTGATGAAAGGATTGTTTTCTTAACCGATTATCCTCTGTACACTACCAATAATACGGCCATTACCGCCGCACACAGGGCCCCCAGGCCAGCGCCAAATGCGCAAAGCCAACGGCCTTTTTTTGCGCTAAAACACGCGTATACCCCGCTATAACAAGCGGCAACCAATGTTGCTCCCGCAAACAACAGCATTTGTCCCTCCTACTCCATCCTGGATTTCGTGGGGTTATATTGCAGAGATACCACCACATGGAATTCCACTTGCGCCATTTGATAGGCACGTTTCCAATTAAATGCTTCCCAATCTTTTACTGTGTCAAAATGAGAAACTGCTGCTTTACCTAACCCAAATGCATCGCTGCCCATGTCCTGGCAAACCAGAAACGTTTGCTCCAGGCCTTTTTGAATATGCTGGGCAATTTCCTGTTCCATCTCTTCAGGGGATATCTCTGCTACACTAGCGGGCCGTTCTACCGCTGCATGCAGCGAAAGGGCAATCTGCCCTTTGGGAACGCCCTCTTGAAAACGGATTGTTGTTGTAGGCCTATCCGCCTTTTGCAATACAACGCTCATTTGTCTGCCCTCACGGTCCTGCATTTGTATCCGTCCCCGTTGAAACTCCCCCAATGCCATAAGCAGATACTGGGTTTGCTCCCCTGTAAGCGTGCCCACCATATGAGAGCCATCAAAAACCGCCGCCCCTTCCAGACTGGACTTCATCCCGCCTACCGGGGTATCGGAGCCATCCGCCTCCTGCTGTTGGTATTGACTCAGGGGCATGTTTTCCTCCTCCAGCTTCTGGAGTTGGTCTTGCAGCATCCTTTGGCTGTTAAAACTGCCCAATGGCAACACGGTATCAAATGTTGGGCTCCATGCACCTTCATAAAACTGGGCCAGAGTGGTTACAGGAGCAAGGCCGGTGGCTTCACTATATTGAACAAAGCTATCCTGCAGCTTTGCCAGGTTTGGCGCTAACGTGCTGCGTAAACCCGCTAGATAATCCCGTGCCTGGCCTTGGGCCACCACAAGATTCACATAGTACCTCACCCGCAGCGATCCCAAAGAGATTGCTAAAAACTCTTCTGCGGCAGCGCCGCTTTTTGCCAATTCTTCTGCGCAAACAATTACTGCAGCTCTGGAAAGTTCCAACCGAAAAGGCATACTGGCCTCAATTTGATCAATTGCGTCAAAGAGATTTGTACAAGGGGTACCCGCCAGCACCGATCCCTCCGCCGCCGCATCCGTCTCGCCGCCCTGGCCGCCTTTTTGCAGCAACAGCGTCACATAAAAGGGCGCTTCTTCCCCTTTATCCACTCCAATCATCAGCACATATCCATATTCATCCAGGCTGTGTGCACCCAAGCATCCGCTGCACAGCAAACACACCACGGTAGTGAGTGCCAGCAGCAATGCCTTTCGCCTAACGCCCTTGCTCATAACATCCCTCCTCCTTCCGTTCCATATCCGCTCTTCCTTTGCGGCATAGCCCAATAGCAGCAGCTAACATTACCGGCCCCGCGGCCAATAAAAAGCCATATTGGGAAAGAAATTCTCCAACCATCATCAGCCATTGGATTTCCTGCTGCGCTAATAAGCAGATACCGGCTGACAATCCGCTCATAACCACAGCGGCAGGGCGGGCATCCCTTTGGCCAAATGCGCGGCACCACAGCAGCGCTGCGGCATATTGGTAAAACCCTGCGCCCATTACGCCCGCAATGGTCCAGCCAAAAAGCAGCAATTTATCTAACCTGGGAAAATAGCCGCCAGAGCGGGCCGTCATGGTAATGCGATACATTGGGGAATGCATGCGGGCCAACTCCTGGTAGGAATAGGTCATCCCCAAACAAAGTTGAGCCAGCGTTGCCGTGCCACCGCCAAATCCTGCCGCCACCAGGCCAGCTTTCCGGCTTGTTTTTAGGCCGTGCAATCCATCTGCGGCGATGAGCAGCCCCAGCAGCCCTGGAAAAAAGCAAAATATTCCACGCAAGCTTAGCTCCAGCACGGTTTTCCCCTCTGCAAAGGGGAACAGGCGAAAAGTGGCGTAGTTGTTTGTGCCTAACAATAGCGCCCCAAGCAATGCCGCCAGCACGACCCAGCAAAAGATCCTGGCAGTGCGGCCAATGGTTTCCAGGCCCATCCAACACAGCAGCCCCGCCGTTGGCGCCAGATACAACAACAGCTGCCAATGCTCCGCCTCCACAAAAACAAAGCGGTTAAGCATCAACACAAAACGGGCTAAAATGCCTGCAGCGGCCACCACCAGCACACCGCACAGTAAAATCGCCGTCAGCCTTCCCAGCAGTCCGCCCAGCCCCCATTGCAACAACGAGAAGAGGTTTGGCAAGCTTTTTCGTTTCATGGCGCAAGCCGCCAGAGCAAATACCCCCAGCGCCAATGCCATGGAAAACAACGCTTCTGCATACGCCCCGTTCCCCTGCTGATACAAAGCCATGTTATCCGTTACAAAAATTCCGCTCACACCGATGGCAATGCCTGCTGCAGCTGCCCCTTCCTGGGCCCCAATTTTTCCTTCCCTCAGGTTCATCTGCCTGCTCCCCCTTTGCCGGTATTCATATAATCCTCTGCACGCTGATGTGCGCGCACCTTACCTCGCAAAATAGCCGGCCGCTTTGAGTAGGTCTTCGGCGCAACAGGGGCAAAAAACGGCACCCCAAAGGACTTCATGGAAGCCATCCATGCAGTAAGCAGCAGCGTGGTGCAAAACACCCCCAATAGCCCTCCAAACCAGGCCGCAATCACCAACGCCAACCGAAAATAGCCTGCTGCCAGCTGGCTGGAATAATCGGGGATGGTAAAGCTCCCCAACCCTGTCAGCGCAACGATGATCAGCACCACCGTACTCACCATGTTGGCGGATACCGCAGCTTGCCCCAATATCAACCCTCCAATGATGCCAATGGCTTGCCCAATCGCTCCTGGCACCCGCATTCCCGCTTCCCGTAGCAACTGGAATACCCATAATAAAAACAGCATCTCCGCGCCCAGGGGCAAAAACACCATTTGCCGGGAGGAAATCAGTGTAGTGACTACCTCTGTTGAGAGCATGCCCTGGTGATATAGCGCCAACGCCAGAAAATATCCGGGCAACAGGATAGAAAGCGCTGCCCCTACATACCGCACCAGCCGCAGCACGCTGCCCAGCGGTTGGCGTAAATAGGCGTCTTCTGAAGTGGCCATCAGGGTGAATATGGTAGCGGGCATAACATTTGCGTAAGGGCTGCCCTCCACCAGCACCGCTACATGCCCCTGCATCACGTGAGCAGCTACCCGGTCCGGCCGTTCGGTGGCCAACACCTGGGGAATGGGGGAAAGGGTGTGAGCCTCCGTCAACTGTTCCAGGGTACCGTCGCTCAGTACCATGCGGGTATCCACCTTGGCCAAACGCCGCTTGACTTCCTGTAATAATCCCTGGTTTGCCACACCTTCCCGGTAAGCGATAACGATGCGGGTTTTATTGCTGCCTCCAGCGTCCCGGAATTCGCAGATAAAATCATCTGTTTTAATAATTCGCCGCAGCAGCGTCACATTGGTACGCAAATTTTCATTAAATCCCTCTTGGGGGCCACGAATTACTTTTTCGTTTTGGGCTGTATCCACACTGCGCCGTTCAAATCCCCGGGTGTCCATCAATACGGCGTTGTGATCCCCTTGGATAAATACTGCCGTGCGGCCTTCGCTGATCGCGGTTTTAATTTCGCTCCATTTGGTGCAAGTTTCCGCCTCCTGCATAGCAAAAATATGGTCGATGGCATATTGCGCCAATTCGCCTTCTTTCGCCGCGTCCATACACCCAGGGCGCATTCCCTGCCGCAGGATAAAGTCGCTGATCTGTTCGCCGTCCGCCATGCCGTTGATGCAGGCAACCAGGCAGAGGAGCTTTCCCCCCAGGAAAAAACGCCGGAGCAAAATATCCGGGTTAATATCCGCCCGGTACTCCCGACGCAACCGTTTTTCATTCTCTTCAACACTGGAAGTGCATTCTCCCTGCTCCTGTACAGGCGCGGGAGGCTGTTCAGGCCAACCGCCCGCAAAGGTCTGCGGCCTGCCCTGCTCCGTTTCCAGCAATTCAAACTCGGTGGATCCTTCGTCAAATCCAAACCAGTTTCCCTTCATAGCCCATCCTCCATTCCTGTTCAGAGTATTTGCAAAAAAAGGGAAAACTATGTTGCCGCTACAAGGTATGCCATCTTTGCCCCCTCTATCCAACGCACAAAGGGATGCAAAAAGCGGCTTTGCAAAAAGCAAAACCGCCTATGCGCCGGCCAAAGCAAGGCGCTTTGACCCGAAAAATCGGGAAACTTTTGGAACGCGATGATAGAAAAGCCCCGGCTGCCTTTTGCCGCGGCTTTGTTAGCCCCCAGAGCTAGCTCTCAAACCTGGCACGCATTGCCGCCATCCCCTTTTGCATACGCCGCAGCGTTTCCACAGCCCGCCCCCGTTCATCGGCCTCAAAATCCTCCATCATGTTGGTAAAAATCATTTCCACATCCATTTCACACCAGTGAGCAAACTCTGCTCCTTTCTTGGTTAACACGATGCGGTTACAGCGGGTATCGTAAGGATCTGCCTCCCGTTTTACAAAGCCCGCCTTCTCCATGCGCCGCAAGCTTACACCCGCGGAAGCTCTGGTAATTCCCAATGCATCCGCCAACTGATTTTGCGTTGGTTTTGCGCCTTCCTGCTGCGCTTTGGAGATGGCAAACAGAATAGCAGGCTGTCCCGGATATAACCCATATTTTCGCAAAGTGCGCTGGGTGCAAAACTGGTATGTCTGGCACAGACGCATAAACGCGTCCCCTGCCTCCCGTATAATCTGCTGATATGGCGTAAGTTGCTGCATAACGCTCCCCTTTTATTTCTTCTTGCGCCGCAGGGCGGTAATGCGTTCCATCTCCCGCCCGGTACGGATCAGGTGGAACATGCGTTCCGCCGCCTCATCCAACTGCTCCTGTATTTTTCCTGCATCCCATAAGCCTTCCTCCACCGTCACGACACCGCCCACACCCTGTTTCAGCAACGGCCGCGCCCCCTGTGGCAGCTCTGATGCGATTACCGTAAGCGGCACATGGTGTTTTTGGCACCGGCAGGCGAGTTCCCCCAAGGGCTGCCCCAGCTGCAAACAATGTTCTCCTATCATTTGCGCGCCTGTTACCACTAGGGAAACCTCTTTGAGTCGGTTATCAAACCGGGCGGCATCCAGTAAAGCCCCTACGCCTGGCGTATAAGCTGCGCCCAACGCACCTAAGAGCACTGCGCCTAACCCGCCGCCTGCCCCTGCGCCGGGCTGCGCCAGGCAGTCCTGCCCAAACGCTTCTGCAAACGCCTCCCAATATCCGCTCTGCAAGGTCTGCTTTTTTGCTTGTTCGCAGCTTGCCCCCAGCATGGCAAACTTCACCTTCTTGATCCGTGGGTGCATCAGCTCCGTATCCAGCCGTTTTACCAACTGCAGGTCGCCTGCTGTTCCCTGCAGCTCTCTTCCCTGCCCGTCCAAAGCTTTCACGCCCAACGCACACAGGCAACCCAGCCCGCCGTCCAGTGCGGTATATTCTTCTACCCCCACCAGGATTTCCTGCAGTCCTTCGTCCAGAGCACGCCGGATCAGCTCCCCCACGCCATAGGAAGTTGCGGTTTCCAGCCTGCCTTCCCCTTCACCCACGGTAAGCCCCGCTTCAATTACGCCCAGCGTACCGCGCAGCACCCCATACCTGGCCTTGACCTTTTGCCCATATAGCCCGGTTATCGTCACGGAACGGGCTGCTCCGTCACACGCTACCAGAAGCGAATCCACTGTACCTACTCCGCCATAGGCCATTGGCAGGGGAAGAATTCGCACCCCGGAAAACTGCCGTCTGGCAGCAACGGTGAGCCGTTTTACCACATCCGTAGGCGTCAACGGCCCGAAAGCCTCGGGAGCGATCAAAAAGCGAATGCCCTTTCCCACAGGCCGCTTTTTGCCATGTTTTTTATGAATTTGCAGCCCAAACAACGGCTCGTCTCCGTCCAGCAGGCTGCCGTCCCTATGTACCTTGCCAAAATAGGTGAGCCCCTCAATGTGAGAAAGGGCGTTATTCTGCAAAAAAGGTTGCGCAGGGCATAGATACATGCTCACGCCTTCATCATTATCCAACTTGCGGTAAATCCTTCTCATTTGCTTGAGGCTGCCGCCGGTAAACACGCAAAGGTAGCTGGGACCGGCCTGACCATGAGGGCTTTTTTCCAGTAACCCGCCGTATACGTGCAAGCCGGCCAGCTCAGCAACGGTTAATACGGACAAAATTTCTTCCCAGAATTGGCCGGCGCTTTGCTTTGCGTCCTCAGCGTCTATCACATCAAAGCGCATCCCCAATCCAAAACGCAATACCTGCATGTTATTCCTCGCCCTCCTCGTCCTGGGTCAGCAGTTTGAGCGCCTGCTCCGCCTCTTCCCACCGCTGGTACAGTTCATCCAAATGTGTCTTTTTTTCTTCTACCGCCTTGCTCAGGCGAACCGCCTCCTGATAATCGGAAGCAGCCGCAGCCATCTTTTCCTCCAGCAAGGCGATTTCCGCTTCGCATGCGCCTACCTGCTCTTCGGCCCGCTGCACGGCCCCTTTTGCCCGGTTTAAGGCGCTTTGCCGTTCTTTTCTGGCTTTGTAGTCATTGGTTTTTTGCTCGCTGGGCGCCTGGCTTTTCTCCTGCACTCGCCTGCGCTCGAGTTCAGCGGCCAGGTCATCGTAGCCGCCTATGCTTTCCACCAGCCCTTCCGGCGTCATATACAATACCCGGTCCGCCAGGCGGTTTACCAGATACCGGTCATGGGTTACCACCAGCAGCGTTCCGCCGTATTCCTCCAGCGCGTTTTCCAATGCTTCCCGGGAAGCAATATCCAGATGGTTTGTGGGCTCGTCCAGCAACAACAAATTTGCGCCTGAAAGCATCAGTTTTAAAAGCTGTATTCTGGCCTTTTCCCCGCCGGACAGCAGCTTAACCGGCTTTTCAACAGCAATATCCCCCTGGAACAAAAATGCCGCCAGCGCATTTCGCGCCTGTGTTTGAGATAACCGGGGGTAAGCGTTCCAAACTTCCTGCAGCACCGTGTTTTCTGGGTGAAGCCCCCGCATATTCTGTTCATAATAGGCAGGCTCCACTTTTGCTCCCAAAATGCTGCCGCCTGTATCCGCCGCCTCTTTTCCCATGAGCATTTTCATCAGCGTAGTTTTTCCACAGCCGTTGGGGCCAAGCAAAAACACGCATTCGTTGCGTCTTAACAGCATGTCCACCTGAGAAAACAACGTTTTCTCCCCAAAGGATTTACTGAGCCCTTTTGCGCTGAGCACCTCATTGCCGCCAGGCTCTTTTGCATGGAAGGTAAACCGGATGGTTTTTTCATCCTGCTCCGGCTCTACCAGCGTGGCTTTTAGCCGTTCGATCTGCTTGAGCTTGGATTCTGCGGTGCGAATGTTCCGTTCTCTGTTCCAGCGCCGTTGCTGCTCCACAATGCCGTAAATCCGCCGGATCTCCCTTTGGGTGTTACAATAATGCCGCCGCGCAATTTCCTGCGCGGTAGAGCGGCGCTCTACATGCGTGGAATAGTTTCCCTTGGTAGCAAACAATTTACAGTTTGACAATTCCAGCGTGCGGTTGGTAACCCGGTCTAAAAAATAACGGTCATGGGAAATCACGATAAACGCCCCGGCGTAGCTTAATAAAAAGCCTTCCAGCCATTCCACCGCGGCAATGTCCAGGTGGTTGGTGGGCTCGTCCAAAAACAGCAGGTTTGCTCCCGAAAGCAGCACCCGTGCCAACAAGGCTTTGTTGAGCTGCCCGCCGCTAAGCACCCGGATTTTTTTGCTGAGCTCTTCCTGCGTAAACCCCAGCCCCAGCAATGTAGAACGGGTACGGCTGCGGCAAGTCAGGCCCCCTTGTTGCTCGTATTGTTCCTGCAGGCGGTGCTGCCGGTTAATCAACCCCTCCAGCTGTTGGGGCTGTGCGCCGTCAATCTCCTCTCCCAGCTGCGCCAGCTCCGCCTCCATCTGCAAAAGGGGTGCAAACACCTCCAATACCGCCTCATACAAGGTTTGGCTCAAATCCAGATCCGGCGTCTGCTCCAAAAAACCGATCGTAGTATCTTTGGCGCGATACACCTGGCCGCCATCCGGCGGCTCCTGCCCCAGCAAAATTTTGAAAAGAGTAGTTTTCCCTGTTCCGTTGGCGCCAACCAGGCCAATCCGATCCTTCTGCTCCACTTCAAAGCTAACGTCATCAAAGAGCACCCGCTCCCCAAAGGATTTCACCAATTGATTTACTGCCAATAATGCCATATGCCGTCAATACCGATTCCTTACTTTTTCTGCAAACCCTACCAGATCTTTGATCTCCAACACCGTGCCATCGTCCAGCACCGCCTTGCCGCAAAAGCGTCCAAACACCTGATGCTGGTTAGTGGACAGAATGAGCGCGTTCATCTTGGCGGCACGGTCCAGAATGGGATAAAAATCCATCTCAAACCGCCCGTCGGAAGAGGAAAAGGCCCAGGGTTTTAAAAAGCCCTTCTCCCTATCCGGAATATGAAAACGAACTTCCTCCAGCTTATGGGCGCGCCCCCCATAATAAATCACATTTTCTGAAGCGGCTGCAGTATTTCCAAAGCCATATCCAATATTAAAGCCAAAGGGGTTTCCCTGCAATATGCCGTTTGCATTGCCCCAATACCAGGTGTTATCGTATGTCCATACGCCTCTGCCCCAGTCCAGCGTGCCAAAGGCGTCTTCTTGGTGAAAATGCGCCTCCAACTTCCCCAGGCGCACAAGGCCTTGCGCGGGCATGCAGTTCATCTTATGATTATAATAAAACCGGCCGTTTTTGGAAAAGGGCGTCGCAATCACCATGCTGTCCATTTCCGGCTCTTGCAGGAGGATTTCCGCTTCCAATGCTTCGGCAGCCCAAAAACGGTCCATACGGCAGCTCAGTTTACGCCAGCCCGCGCCTTTTTCAAAGCAGATCATTACACCCTTTCCGCAAACGCGCACATTTCCGGACTGAGTGGTGGCAGGGAGGGCATATTTGCCCATTGGAAAGGGTTGCAGGATGGTTTTTGTGTGCTCCCACGCTTTGGTAAAATCCAGTAGCGACGCCGATAACAACCCCATATATCCATTGTCCGCAACCGTAAAGGCAACGCCATACCGGCCGTCTGAAACGATGTAATAGTCCCATTCTTTTATAGCGGCTTTTCCCGCTTTGATTTTACAACGGCAGTAATCCAACAGCATACGGCGGGCCCATCCGGGCTCCCGCAGATTTCCCTGTGCATCCAGCAATGGTCCGGGGGTGTTAATCTCATGCTGCATGGGGCACTTCATCCTTTCAATTTATTGTAATTCAGTATACCATGTTTACCCTGTTACGCCAAGGCAGCGGGTTTTTTCGGCAAAATTAGCCCTGTCTGCTGGAAATTTCCGTTTTTTTGTTGGATTTTGTTCCATAATATGATATAAAATAGATAGCTATCATCACACGCTGTGATGACGCGCCGGGCAAAGCGATAAGCTTTGGCATAAACCAATCGCAAACTCCTCCAAATCCAATGGTTCGGGGAAGTGAAACAAAGCCCTCATGAAAGGAAGCTGCAAATGGCTGGCTTGCGTAAAAACCGTACAAAAAAGTCCGGTTCCCGTTTACGGGCGTTTTCTAAGCGGGCACGGGTTTTTCTCGTAATTTGCCTGGGTGCACTGGCTGTAGGCTTTGTTGCTCTGCCATTATGGATGAACGGATACCTGTTTGAAAACGACCTGCCGGAAGCTGTACACGCCGCTTCCCGCCAGGCAACGCCCCTGCCTGCTGCTACGCTTCAGCCCATGCCCGTTGTAAATGAAGCGCCGCTTGTGGCAAGCGCTACCTCTTTGAGCGGGGATGTATTGTTCGCCCAAGCAACCCCATCCGCAGATGTGGGGTATGTTACCTTACAGTTGGAGGATGACAGCGATGCGGTAGCCGCATTGCAGGCCCGACTGATGGAAACCGGCTATTTCGAGTATGACGAGGTTACTACCTATTATGGCACTGTGACCCAAAGCGCTGTCTCTCTTTTCCAGCGGGTTGCAGGCCTTCCGCAAACAGGCGTTGCAGATGCCCCATTGCAGGCGCTGCTGTTTAGTGAAAATGTGCCTGCCTATTGTATGCGGCAGGGGGACAAAGGATCTGATGTGCGCGGTATGCAGGCAAGGTTGACAGAGCTGGGCTATTATTCTGAAAAGGTAAACGGCTATTTTGGCGTTGCAACGCACCGGGCGGTGCTGAAATTTCAAGCGCGAAACAATTTGGATGAGACCGGTGTGGTGGATCACACCCAGCGGGATTTGCTCTACTCTGCTTCCGTGCGGCCTTTGGTTGATCCTACACCCACGCCTACATTGAAACCTACGCCCACGCAAAAGCCTACGCCAAGGCTTACCCAGGCACCTACTGAGAAGCCCACAAAGGCTCCTATTTACGATATTCCGGTATTGGAAGAAGAGGAAACGGATGTTCCCGCTATTCCTACGCCGACCAAGACCCCAAAACCCACTCCCACTCCTGAGGAAGAAATGGATGCGGAAGAGGACGAGCCTTCCTATGGCAGCGGCGTAAACGCATTAATTGCGGCAGCAAAAGCGCAGTTGGGCAAGCCCTATGTATGGAGCGAGGAAAGCCCGGAAGCCGGATTTGACTGCTCCGGGTTGGTATATTATTGCCTGCGACAAGCCGGCGTTCGTACCAGCCGCTATAATGCTTTAAACTTTAGCCAGGTAGAAAGTTGGGAAGCCGTTACCAGCCTTTCCAAGTGCAAAAAAGGCGACCTACTTTTCTATAAGTCGGATACCAATAGCAACGTGAACCATACCGGCATTTATTTAGGCAACGGCACGTTTATCCACGCCTCTTCTTCTAAAGGCAAAGTGATGATCAGCAACACCACCGGATATTATGAACGGAATTTTGTAATTGCCCGACGGGTGTTCTAAAGGGCCATCCAATTTCCAATCGTTTGTAAATATTACGATCCCCCGAAATAATTTATTTCGGGGGATCGTAATATTTACAAAGAAAGCGTAACACTTTTGTAATTTTCTATTGACAGAGAGAAGGAAGAATGTTATATTTTCAATGTGAGACAAAGGCAGTTCTCATTTGCATTTACTCAACGAAAGGGGTAAAAACATGAAGAAATTATTGACTCTGGTTCTGGCTCTGGTCATGGTTCTGGCCATTGC
>JAEXFV010000066.1 GCA_023451115.1 Bacillota bacterium | reverse complement strand
GCCATGCAGGGTAGACAGGGTGATGGAAGAACACACCTGGGGAGAAATCTCTTCGATATAGCGGGCGTTGACGTTTTCAAACAACCGCAGGTGCTCCAGAGCCCAACGCTTGCACGCCTGAAAAATGGGCGTGGCTGAAGCGTCCTTTAAACCTTCAATAAAACTGTCGATCTTGGGGCTGGTGATGCCTGCGTAGTCGTATCCCACGCTCATGTTGAAAATGAAGCCGTCCGCTGCTCCCAACCCAAACTCCCTGGCAAGCAGCTTGCACAGGAACCAGGCTTTGACGTATTCATCAAAAGCCTGGGGAACCGTCAGCTCAGTAGACCATTCACAGTTATAGCCCTCATCTTCCGCCAGGATACAGGGTTTGGGCACGCATTTGGAGAGCTCCTCTCCATCCATAATCTGAACGGTTTTCAATTCAAAAAACCGAGCGCCTGCCCAATAGGCTGCGGCAATGTTCTGTGCCAGCTGGGTATGGGGCCCCGCAGCCGGGCCAAAGGGCGTTTCCAACTTTTCCTGGAACAGGGGCAGCGTTTTTCCCTTAGGGGCAATGAAGGGGCGTTCTACGCCAAACACGGCGCCGTGCTCCCGCTGTTCGGTTAAAATCCAGGTCATCAAATCCCCAAAGGGGATGGGTGTCATGCGGTCGGACATTTGGGTTCCTCCTTATTCAGTGAAAGGTAGTCAAAGGCATCCGCTTTGACATGGTATTTCTTGATATCCCCCAAGCCTGCAGGGGTTCGGGGGCCGTCAGCCCATTGGCTGCGCTTAACCGTTTAATTCCCCCCAAAGCTTTTGGGCGGTTTCCAAGGTTTTGGCGTTGATTTCTTCTTCATCGCAGCATAACAGCTGGCGATCCTGCATCAATACTCTGCCGTTTGCAATGGTGTGGATACACTGCTTGCCGCTCATGCCGAACATGGCATGGCCGTCCACATTGTCGGCGCCAAAGGGCGTGTATGTTTTGTAGTCGAATACCGCGATATCCGCCGCTGCTCCCGGCTGCAATACGCCCAGCGGCGTATCAAAATACCGGTTGCCGATTTGGGCGTTGCCGTAAAACAGCATCCCAGTCACTTCCCCCCAGCCTACGTTGGGCAAGCAGGCGTTATGCTTTTGAATGCAGTTGGCTACTTTGAGGCTTTCCAGCATATCATTGGTATACGCATCGGTGCCCAGGCCTAAGAGTATGCCCTTTTGCGCCAGCTGCAGCACAGGGGAACAGCCCACAGCATTGGACATGTTGCTTTCCGGGTTGTTGACCACCATGGTGTTTGTCGCTTTGAGCAAGTCCATTTCCGCCGGGCTCATGTGGATGCAATGGCCCGCAATGGTTTTATCCCCTAAAATCCCCATATCATGGAGGCGGTGTACGGTGCGCTTTCCATAATGCTGCAGGCTGTCATACACATCGTTCATGCCCTCCGCAACATGGATGTGGAAGCCCACCTCCTCCGGCTTTTCCTTTACACAGGCTTCCAGCGTTGCGTCGGAAAGGGTAAAAGCTGCGTGGAGGCCAAACATGCCTTTGAGCATATCTCCCTGCTGGGCCATGGCGTAGCGGATGAACTCCCCGTTCTCCTGGATGGCTTCCCGGCATTTTTCCTGGCCGTCCCGGTCCGAAACCTCGTAGCACAGGCAGGCGCGCACGCCCATTTCCTTTGCTACATCCCCGATGGCAAACAGGCTGCCCCTGATTTCGCAATAGCTGGCGTGGTGGTCGAACAGAGTGGTGACGCCATTTTTAATGGAGTCGATCATGGTTTGGTAGGCGCTGTACCGGGTGCCCTCCAACGTGAGATGGCGGTCGATATTCCACCACATGCCATCCAGAATTTCATAAAAATTGGTGGGGTTATAGCCCTTGATGGACAGGCCCCGTGCCAGGGCGCTGTAAATATGGGTATGGGCGTTGATCAGACCTGGCATAATTACGCCGCCACGGGCGTCAATGAATTGGGCCTCAGGATAGGCCCTGCGCAGCGCCTGGGTTTCCCCCACGGCTTTCACCAGGCGTCCCTGGGTAAGTACCGCGCCGTTTTCCAGATAAGGCGTTTGAGCATCCCGGGTAATGAGTTTTCCGTTTCCAATCAGCAGCATGTGGGATTCCTCCTTATGATTGATGAATATTCTCCCGTTATAATAAAAAAAAGCGTCGCCCATATTGCTATGGAAAACACTCAACATCTGCCCATGGGGCGCTTGAGTGATAGTTACAGCCCGTGCGCACAGCACTTCCTTGCAGCTATCAGTCAATGATTGATTTGTCATTATACGTTGTTTGATGGTATTATAGCATAAGGCGATAAATTGATGCAAGGAGGAATATTGTCCTTGTTTCGATTTTCCCAACCACAGTGCAGTATTTGACACAATACCTTGCCCAAATCCCCCAAGCCCAAAGGATTGGGCGGGAAGGAGAAAAAGACACCATGTTTACCACCCATTGGATGTTTGGTTCGTTGGATGCGGCCCCTTGCCTCACGCTGCGCAAGGAAGTGCTGCAGCAGGAATGCGGATGGCCGGAGGACGTGGCCTTTGACTGGTATGACGGCATAGCGGCACATTTGCTGGTGCGCGAAAGCGGTGTACCGGTAGCCAGCGCACGGATATTCCCACTGGAAGGCAGCACCCGGATTGACAGCATTTGTGTGCTTGCCCACAAGCGCGGCGTTCATTACGGCGACCTTTGCACCCGCCTGCTGCTGTATAAAGCGGAACAGTTGGAACAGCCCTGGATTACCGCGCTGGTTCCTGCAGGCATGGAAGCCTATTACCAGGGTTTCGGCTTCTCCAGCCAGGGGAAAGGGGATGAAACCGGCCGTACCCTGTTTCAGGTAAAAAAGGGCGAAATCATTTGGGACAGCCTGTGTAAACACGAAGAATAAAGGCGATGGCGATGGGTTGGAACGGCGAAGTTCTCACGATCTCAGGGAAACCGCCTTTCCCCTATCCCCGCAGCCCTTTGGGCAAATGGTTCTTCAGCGTGCCCGCCACCGCCTTGCCATACCCTGCCGGCCAATCCACCCCTTGGGGCAGCACGGCGCACCAACCGCGCAAACTTTGGGGAACGGGCAGGGTATTTCCCAGGAAATATTCTTTGATTTCCTCCGGGGAAAGGGAGACGCTGTTGGAAAAAACGCTGCCCGGGTACGCCATAAACAAGCTGTGCGCCGGGGTAAAGCGGCCATTTTTCATCTCCCCTGCCTGCACGCCGCAGCTGCACAGCCGCAGGGTTTCCCAACAGGATGGCAGGCCGGGCGGCAGCAGCATCAGGCGGCCATCCGGCAAGACGCAGGGTTCCCCTTGGGGCGGCTGCACCATATATTCCGATACAAAATCATGCCACGGGGCCAGCGGAGCCCCTTTTGTTTTGCCCTTTTGAGGAGCCTTGCGGGGCAATGCCGCCGGGCGGGTCAACAGGCCGCCAGCGCTGCGTTTCTCCAGCAATGCCATAAAATGCCCTTCGCCAGGGCCGGTATGGGGCCACAGCCTATGGGATTGCAACAGAAAAAATGCCCCCTGCTGCCGCTTGAGAAACGCTTCCACCGCCTCTTCATCCTCCTGGGGAGAAAACGTACAGGTGGAGTACAACAACCGTCCGCCCGGCTTGAGCGCCCTGGCGGCGCTATCCAAAATGTTGGCTTGCCGCAGCGCGCAGGCCTCCACATGGGCTGGAGACCATTCCCGGATAGCTTCCGGATCCTTGCGAAACATTCCTTCCCCGCTGCAGGGCGCGTCCACCAGTGCCGCGTCAAACCAGCCTGCCAAAGCCCCGCACAACGCCTCGGGATTCATGCAGGTTACCATGCTGTTGCGCACGCCCAGCCGTTCCAAGGTACGGCAAAGGGTTTGGGCCCGGCCTGGTATCACTTCATTGGCTACCAGCACCCCCTGTCCCTGAAGGCGGGACGCAATCTGCCCTGCCTTCCCGCCCGGAGCCGCGCACAGGTCCAGCACACACATGCCGGGCTGTGGATCCAGCAATGCAACAGCAGCCATGGCGGAAGGCTCCTGCAGATAAAACAGCCCTGCCCGGTGCAGGGGGTGCAGGCCCAGCTGCTCGCCTGGCTCCATCAGCAAAAAACCCTCCGCAGCAGTGGGGGAAGGAACCACCTCCCAGGGACAAATCGCTGCAAACGCCTGGGTGGAAGCTTTCAGCGTGTTCACCCGCAGCCCCCGTTGGGGCGGCCGCTCCATAGCGGCCAAATAACAGGCGTACGCATCTTCTCCCAGCTGGCGACGGATACGGGCTAAAAACGGTGCCGGTAATTCCATAAAACGGTTTTCTCCTACCTCCGAAACCATTGCGTTTTCGGAATTTCATGGAAGGCTCCATCAACGTGCCAGGCTTTGAGCCGCTTTGTCATGGCGCCCTCCTGGGGGCTTGTCCAAATCGTCACATTCAGTTTACATGTGGTTCTTTGACAGCGCAAGCATTGGAAGGTAAAATAAAATCGTGGGTGTTTGATCACCCGGCCGAAGGGAGTTTGTTTCCATGCGCCTGCCGCTGTTTCAGCTCATTGAAGACACCATTGCTATTTTGGAGCGCCGCCGGGACTTTTACCGGGAATGCGCTTATGAATTGCAGGAGTTTCTTTCCCGCATCCTGAAGGATGACGCCCTATTGGGAGTAAATGGGCGGGTGAAAGGGAGCCTGAGCCTACAGGAAAAGATTTTGCGCAAGCGGATCTATTTAAAATATGATAACGCTTATGACCTGCTGGCGAATTTGAGCGACCTGGTAGGGTTGCGGGCAGAGTGCCGCTTTTTAAGCGAAGAACGCACGATTTACAACATCCTTTGCGCTGCCTGTAAGCAACGCCACGAGGACGGCAGCTACAGCGCCCCGCAACAGCCTAACATCCGCTTTTTCCTGGATGCGCCCCAGCCTGAGCGGCAGCAAAACGGGCTGGATATTTACCGCATCGACGGCCGCTACCATAAAAACGGCGTATGCACCCCTTTTGAGGTGCAGATCAAAGCCCTGGTGCATGTGTTCTGGGCGGAAGTGGAGCACCAGCTGATTTATAAAAACAACTCCTACCAGTTGGTAGACGTTTTTATGAAAAAGCTTTTGTACTCCACCTATACCAACCTGGAGCAGGTGGATCACCACCTGCAACTGATTTTTGACCAGATGCAGCGCCCAACCACGCCGGACCGATTGCTGCATAACGATGGGCTGGAGCCGTTGCTTGCCAAGACCATTTCGGACATGTTCTTCCGCAGGATGGAGCAGCAAATGGGGTTTTCCCTGCGGCTGCGCAGCGCCTGCGACATCCTTTCCCACTACATGCTGCAGCATTGCCAGGGGGCGGGGATCAATGATTCGTTTATGATGCTTTACCGCCGGGTGGCAGCGGCTGCCAACGCAGAGATTTCCTTTGAAGAGGCGCTGGAACTGGAGGGCGTATTTTCCTCCGACGATCCTTTTGTATCCATACTGGGCAACCACCTGCTCAGGCAATGGAACACGGATTATGATTGGAACCTGTTTTTCCGCATGCTATTTGCATTGGAGCCCGGAAATAACCTGGAAGATTTTAACGAATTTTTATGTCTTTACCGGGCACGCTTTGCGGACGACAGCCTATACCTTCCCCTGTTTAGAGCCTGGGGGAAGGAGCGTACCGAGGGCTACCGGGAAGAGTTGCTGGAGCTGTTGGCGGGCCTGTTGGTGGAAAATGGGGAAATCACGATACTCCATCAGGACACTATGCTGAGCCTGGAAGGGGCAATCTCCGAGGCATGCACTCTGCTGGCGGAAGAGATGGCCCAGCCTGACATCACGGAGCAACTGCTGCGCCAGGCGCTGCAGAACGCTGTGAGATAATAGGGGCTTTGCCCCTTTTTTTCTTCCGCTGGTTGCGGTACACTAAGGATAGGCGGCAGCCAATACGGCGCTTTGTAAAAATCCCCCGGGCCTAAGCGGCTCCCGGAGGGCACGCAAGGCGGTTTTTGTTGCGGCCTGGAGGAGGCCCCGGGTTTTTCGGGAAAAGAAAGTATACGTTGCAGGAGGGCATCATGCAAACGACAAAACTCAACCAGTATATTGACCACACGCTGCTCAAACCCGATGCTACCACCGAGCAGGTAAAAAAAATCTGCGACGAAGCCAAGCAATACGGCTTTGCTTCCGTTTGCGTGAACCCCTGCCACATCGCATTTGTGGCCCAGCAACTCCAGGGCACGGAAGTGGCCCCTTGCTGCGTGATCGGCTTTCCTCTGGGGGCAACCCTTACACAAAGCAAGGCGTTTGAAACGTCCGCCTGTGTTGCGGCGGGGGCAAAGGAAGTGGATATGGTCATTCCTATCGGCGCTGCAAAAGAAGGAAACTGGGCGCTGGTACAGCAGGATATTGAGGCGGTAGTGGCGGCGGCCCATCCCATGGCAAAAGTAAAGGTAATCATTGAAACCTGCCTGCTGACAGATGACGAAAAGGTCAAAGCCTGCCAATGCGCCAAAGCGGCAGGGGCGGATTTTGTAAAAACCTCCACCGGTTTTTCCACCGGCGGCGCAACCCCGGAGGACGTGGCATTGATGCGCAAAACCGTAGGCCCGGAAATGGGCGTAAAGGCCAGCGGCGGCGTACGCACCCGTGAGGACGCGCTGGCTATGATCCAGGCGGGGGCTTCCAGGCTGGGGGCCAGCGCCGGGGTCAAGATCGTCCAGGGGTAATATGGCCAGAGGAATAAACCTACGGCCCCGACTGCATGCTGCGGCAGCTTTGCTGGGGCAGCAGCACACGGTAGCTGACATCGGTTGCGACCATGGCCGGCTTTCCATTGCGTTATTGCAGCAGGGTTTCTGCCAGCACGTCATCGCTACAGATGTTGGGCAACAGCCGCTAAAACGCGCGCAAACGCTGCGGAACCTTTGCGGCATGGAATCACGTATGGAGTTGCGCCTGGGGGATGGGTTTGGCCCCATTCGCCCCGGCGAAGTGCAGGCCGCGGCCATCTGCGGCATGGGGGGCACGCTGATGTCCCGTATTCTGGAAGATTGCGTCCCCCCGTTGAAGGGCGCAGCCCTTTTGGTGCTGCAACCCATGCGGGCGGTAG
>JAEXFV010000051.1 GCA_023451115.1 Bacillota bacterium | reverse complement strand
TTCTACATTCCCCCTATCAAGAAAGGAACGGCAAGCGTTTTATCCTGCCGTTCCTCCAAGCAAATTTGATTGATGTGCAGCCCCGGTAAAAACCCCGGCGCACCATTGGCCGCTTCTACGCAGCTTTAATGTGGTTCCAGGCTTCGTTATACACTTCCAGGAAATCGCCCAAATCATGGAACACCTCGCAGCGGTCCAGCACTTCTTGTGGAGGATTGTAGGTTTCATCCTCCAACATTTCAGCATCCAGCAATGCCAAGGCTGCTTTGTTGGGGCTAGAATAGCCGATATACTCCGTATTGGCTTTGGCTACCTCTGCATCGCACAGGAAGTTGATAAACTTCTCCGCCGCCTCCGTGTTTTTAGAGGTTTTCGGGATAATAACGTTATCAAACCAATAGTTGCTGCCTTCCTCGGGAACCGCATAGGCAAGATCGGGGTTTTCCTCAATGCACCATACTGCATCTCCGGAGTAAACCACCCCAAACGCCCCTTCGCCTGCAATCATGCGGGACTTAATGGGGTCGTCCAGATAGGCCTTCACCAAAGGCTTTTGCTCCAGCAGCGCCTGCTGGGCTTCCGCAATAGCGCTTTCTTCCCGGGTATTGATCGAATACCCCAACATCTTCAGGGTAATGCCAATGGTGTCCCGGATGCTGTCGTACATGAAGATCTGGCCGGAATATTTTTCATCCCACAGGATTTTCCAACTGGTCACCGGCTCATCTACCATAGTGGTATTGTACAGAATGCCCACCGTACCCCACATATAAGGAACGGAATATTTATTTTCCGGATCGAAGGACAGATCCATAAAACGCTCGTCAATATTGACAAGATTGGGGATATTGTCTTTGTTTAATTCATGGAGCATATCCTGCGCGATCATTTTCTCTATGATGTAATCCGAAGGGAAACAGACATCAAAGATACAATCCGGTGCGGAAAGCTTGGCGAGCATCTCTTCGTTGCTGGCCATGGTGGAATACTTCACCTCAATGCCCGTCTCTTCCGTAAACTGGGCAAGCAGCTCTTCATCGATATAATCGCCCCAATTGAGCACATTCAGCGTAACCTTTTCCTGACCTGCCGCCCCGTTTCCAGAGCAGCCCGCCAAGGCCGCCAGCGCCATTACCATGGCCAATACCAACGCAATCTTTTTCATCTCTTTCCTCCTTTTATCATCCCATGGGGGTTAAAATCTTACGCGGTTTTCCGCGAGACTTTCTTTTTCTGGATGGCCGCTGCTTTCTCCTCCCGAATAGACTTCAGGTTTACCACCAGCAGCAATGTGACCACCGCAACGAACATCAGCGTGGAGAGGGCGTTGATCTTGGGATTAATTCCCCTTCTCGCAATCCCGTAAATGTAGATGGACAGGTTCTGCACATTGGTGGTGGTAAAATAACTTACCACAAAATCGTCCAACGAAAGGGTAAACGCCAAGATGAAGCCGGAAACCACGCCCGGCATAATATCCGGTATTACCACCTTGCGCAATGCCATCATGGGCGTACATCCCAAATCCAGCGCCGCTTCATACAGTTGGTTGGAGCTTTGGCGCAATTTGGGCATCACGGAAAATATCACATAGGGGATATTAAAGGTAATGTGGGCAATCAGCAGCCGCACGTACCCATCCTTAAAGATGCCGATGTACGAACCCAGAAAGGCAAATATCATCATCATGGAAATGCCCGTTACCAGGTCCGGATTCACTACAGGCAATTGGCTGATATTTTCTATTACCCGCCGCGGCCCTTTTTTCATGGAATACATGCCGATTGCCGCAAAGGTGCCAATCACTGTGGCGATGAAAGCGGAGAGTACCGCGATGCTCAGCGTTACCGCCAGCGCCTCCATCACAGCGCTGTCCCGGAACAAGGCCTCGTACCATTTCAGGGAAAAACCCGTCCAATGCCCCATTGTCTTGGATTCGTTAAAGGAATATGCCATCAGCACAAAAATAGGAGCGTATAGGAAGAGCAGCATCAACCCCAGGTATGTGCCTTTAAAAAAGCCTCTCAGCCGCTTTACCATAGCATTGCCCCTCCTTCCTGGCCAGCAGCGCCTTCCGCCTTGCGCATAATAGCCATGCTAATGAGCACCAGCACCAGCAGGATGAAGGACAGCGCAGAGCCATTTCCCCATTCCTGCATGAGCAAAAACTGATTTTCAATCAGGTCGCCATACATCATAAACATGCCGCCGCCCAGCAGCCGGGAGATGGCAAAGGTTGTAATAGCCGGGATAAATACCATCGTAACACCTGAAATGACGCCAGGCATGGACAGGGGTAGTACCACTTTCATGAAAGTTTGAAAGCCATTGGCGCCCAGGTCTCTCGCCGCTTCCATATGGGCCGGATCCATCTTCATCAGCACCGTATAAATGGGCAGGATCATAAAAGGCAAAAAGTTATACACCATGCCCAACATCACGGCGCCTTCGGTATATAAAATATTTTGCGCCGGCAGACCCAGAAACGCCAGCGCGGTGTTGATGAGGCCTTTGCCGTCCAGCAGCACCTGCCAGGCATAGGTACGCAGCAAAAAGTTCATCCACATCGGCACAATAAAAAACACCGAAAGAATAGCAGCGGTGGATTTTTTCATACGGGAAAGCAGGTAGGATACCGGATAGCCCAACAGCAGGCACAGCAGAGTAGCCCGCAGCGCCATCCAGATGGAGCGCCACAGCACCTCCATATAAAGCGGATCAAAAGCGCTTTTTAAATTATCCAGGCTAAACGTGCCGCCGGAGGTAAACGCGTAATACACAATCAGCAGCATGGGAGACAGGATGAAAATCGCCATCCACACGACATAAGGGTAGGCAAATACTTTACGCTTCATTTTGTTTTCCCCGCCATGATGTGGATGGCATCGGGCAGGATGCTTAAGCCCACTTGCTCGCCCACATTCACCAAGTCCGTAGTGTGCACCATCCATACAAAATGCCCGGTATCCACCCGGATCTCATAATGCACACCCATAAACAGCACCGACTTCACAACACCCTGCATCAAATCCTGCCCCGCCAGATCCCCAGCGGTTACGATATCCACATCCTCAGGCCGCACTACAACCTCAACCGGTACGTCTTCACCGAACCCCGCGTCAACGCAGGGGAACAGCCGGTCATGGATCGAAACCAGATAATCCTTTTTCATTACCCCAGGCAGGATATTGCTTTCGCCAATAAAATCCGCAACAAAAGCATTTTTCGGCTCATTGTAAATATCCTGAGGGGTACCGATTTGCTGAATGATCCCCTCTTTGAGCACCACGATGGTATCGCTCATGGTGAGCGCCTCTTCCTGATCGTGGGTTACATAAATAAAGGTAATGCCCAACTTCTGCTGCAGGCGTTTGAGCTCTACCTGCATGTTTTTGCGCAGCTTTAAATCCAGCGCGCCCAGCGGTTCATCCAGCAGCAATACTTCCGGCTCGTTGGCCAAAGCGCGCGCAATGGCTACCCGCTGCTGCTGGCCACCGGAAAGCTGTTCAATCCAGCGCTTCCCATATCCTTTGAGGCCCACAAGCTCCAGCATTTCTTCCACCCGCTCCTGGATTTCCTGCTTGGGGCGTTTCTTCAGCTTCAACCCAAACGCTACGTTATCAAACACATTCAGATGGGGAAACAGGGCGTACTTCTGAAACACCGTATTGACCCGGCGCTTATAAGGAGGGATTTCCGCCATGTCGGTACCGTCGATGAGCACCTTGCCTTCCGTAGGCAGCACAAAGCCTGCGATGATACGCAGCATTGTGGTTTTGCCACAACCCGAGGGCCCTAACAATGTTAAAAACTCTCCATCTTTGATGTAGAGATTCACATGTTGCAGCGCTGCATCTCCTTCATAGTCTTTCGAGACGTCTACCAACTCAATCAAGTGCTTATCGCCCATGGGGTGTTCCTCCCTTATGATGCTAGAATTAAAAGCTTGGCGGGGTGCTCACCCACAGCACCTTGGCCTCTTTTTTCCCTTTGTTTTGCAAATAGTGGACGCTGGAGGGGTGAAAATAAAAGCTGTCGCCCTTTTTTACCTTAAAGCGGCGCTCCCCCAGGTGCAGCGTAACCCCGCCTGCAATGACATACCCAAACTCTTCCCCCTCATGTGGGTCATCTTCATCGCTCTGCCCTCCTGGCGCTAACGTAACCAGGATGGGCTCCAATGCGTTTTTCTGGGCGTTGGTCACCAGCCAACAGATATCGCAACCCAGCTCCGGCTCCTCCTTGACAAACATGTCTTCGGAGCCATACACCACCTTTTCCTCCGGCTGCTCGTTAAAAAAGCTGGCCAAGTCACTGCCCAGCGCTTCCAGAATATCCATCAGCGTGGCAATGGAAGGGGAGGTCAGATCCCGCTCCAGCTGGGAGATAAATCCCTTGCTCAGTTCCGTGCGCGCTGCCAGCTCTTCCTGGGTTAAACCCAGTTTCAACCGCATTCGGTTGATCTTTTTGCCAATCTGCATAACGGCCCCTTTCCAAGCACACCGATCTAAACCAAAAGTTTACTGTTTCTAAACAAAGCAAACTTATTAAAGCATAAATAGCGGAAAATGTCAACGACGTTTTTTTGCAATTTCTTTTTTAGAGGAAAGGCAAAAAAATCCCCTATTTATGGTGGGTTTTCAAAGGTTTATTTTTATGTTCCATAGAAACGGCTTTGCCTGTGACAGCACTCATAGTAAACCAAATGTTTAGAACCAGAAAACATTTCAGGAAATGAAGAAAAGCTATTATATGCCCACTTTGCCGCCCCCCACACGGAAGTATAGAAAAAAACGGCATGGCCCTTTGGCCATGCCGCAGCGAAAAACAACTCTGTTGTTTGTCCCAACTAAGGCTTGCTATTGCTGTTTTCAAATTACTGTTTATGCCTCGTTAAACATATCTTTGCCTACGCCGCACAGCGGGCATACCCAGTCTTCAGGCAGGTCTTCAAACGCGGTTCCGGGGGCAATGCCGTTATCCGGATCGCCTACGGCAGGATCATACTCATAACCACAAACCGAGCATACGTACTTCATCATAACGCCTCCTGTATTTTTGTATTTAGCCGTTATTTCGCGGCAAGATAATCGTTGATACGGCCTACCAGCTCATCAGCATCAATGCCATGAACCGCGCATGCCTGACCCAGATCTTCCCCATGAGCCATAATGCAGCCCAGGCAATGCATGCCGGAAGCCATTAAAATCTCCGCAATGCCTTCATCCATCTGGATGATATTGGCGATGGTCATGTCCTTATTGACTTGCATGGTAATATTCCTCCTACGTGTCTGTATTATGATTTTACCTGGAATTTATTTCCACAACGGGTGCAGGTCACCCGCAGCTTCCCTTTTCCCCTGGGTACCCGCAAACGCTGGGCGCATTGGGGGCAAATCAGGTATTTATATTTACGCCGTTCTTCCCAGGTAGGCGTTTGGCGCACGGTTTTTGCCCGTTTTGCCTTGGAGCCGCCGTTCCAGCTGGCGCCCTGAAACTTTTGCTTCCAGGAAGCCCAAAATGCCAGGAACTTTTGATTTTCCTTTTGCCTGGCTTCAAAGTTACGGGAAAACATCCGCACCAGAACCAGGATAATGCAAGCGGTGGAAAGCAGGCTCAATATTCTGCAAATCAAGCTTGCGCTGCCCAAAAACAGGCTCAAAATCAAATTTAGCGCTGCAATGCCAATGGCTATAAAAGCCAGAGCACGATTCAAATAGTCATTGCCATAACGCCCTTGGAACATAACCGACTCTCCTTTATCATACCACCAAACCCCTGCGCTCAACCAGCACATATTGGATTAGGAAATAAAATTATTATCTTGAATCATCAGCCGTGCCGTTACCCCCGGCACTGATACCGAAAGCCCGCCATCTTGCGCCTGAATTTCGTCGCCGCTCAGGCAATCCCGAAACGCGCCTTCCAGGCGCAGAGGGATCCGGGCATCCGGCC
The DNA here is from genome assembly GCA_023451115.1 of Bacillota bacterium. Taxonomy (GTDB): domain Bacteria; phylum Bacillota; class Clostridia; order Christensenellales; family CAG-138; genus JAEXFV01. Next base: position 38,034 of record JAEXFV010000051.1, on the reverse strand, counting down.
CTTCCTGCAGCAAATCCGGTGTGAATTGCACCTGCGCCGCATCCTGACCACGGTTTAGGAGCAACAGGGCTACACTGGGCCTGGCGGGTTCGCCAAAGGCATCCTGCTGACCAGTGTAACGCAATACGGCAAACACATCCGGCGTAAGCGCTCCCATCCTGCAAAAGCCGGCAAATAAAGCCTGGGCCCCTTTTCTTGCGCCGCACAGGGAACGAAATCCTCCCAACAGCGCCTGGTCTTCCTTCCCCCAGGGATAGGTTTTACGGTTAAAGGGGTCTGCCATGCCGGTAACGCCCGCTTCATCCCCATAATACATGCTGGGCACCCCTGGCAAAGCCATTTGCAGCGCTGTAGCGGCAAGCAGTTTCCGGCGCCCCAGCAAAGCATCCTCCGGGGAGGGAGAAAACACCGCCTGCTCCTCCCGGCTCAATGCATCCCGGTGAGGCGCCCCTGCTAACATAGTGGCAGCCCGAACGCTGTCATGGGTGGAAAGCAGATTCATCGCCGCATACCAGAAGGGCTTCGGGTAGCGTTCCCTCAACAGCTGCAACCGATCGTTGAGCCCAAAAGCATCGCAACGGTATAGCAGGAAATCCACTACGGCGTCACGGAAGGGATAATTCATCACGCTGTCCAGCTCCTGCCCATGAACATAGTGCCTTCGTATGCCATAGGCTTCTTTGGTAGAGGCATCCTCCCACACCTCCCCCAGCAATACGCCTTGCGGGTCTAACGCCTTTTGCCGCTGCCGCAGGCGCTGTATAAACACATCTGGCAATTCATCCGCTACATCCAGCCGCCAACTGGTAACGCCATATCCCGCCCAATACGCCAGCAGGCTATCCTGCTGGCCATACACAAAGTCCTGGTAAGCCGGCTCAAGCTCATTCACCTCCGGCAACTTGGGAAACCCCCACCAGGTCTTATAGCCAATGGGCGGATATTCGCCAAAGGAATACCAACTGCGGTAAGGAGAATCCTGGGATTGATAGGCTCCTACCCCCGGATACCGGCCGTATTTATTAAAATACAGGCTGTCATCCCCGGTATGGGAAAACACGCCGTCCAGCATCACCCGCATGCCCCTGGCTGCGGCCTGTTCACACAGAGCCTGCAAATCCTCATTACTGCCCAATACCGGATCCACCCTGCGGTAATCGCCTGTGTCATACCGGTGATTGGAAGGGCTTTCAAACACTGGATTGAGATAAATACAGGAAACCCCCAGGCTTTCCAGGTAAGGCAATTTCTGCAGAATGCCCCGCAAAGTGCCCCCAAAGAAATCGTTGGGCTGGTAATCCTTCTCGCCCGGTTCCGGCAAATATTCGGGCGTATCATCCCAGTCGCTATGGTAGCGTACCCGCCGCCCCAATGCCGCATGGTAAGCAATTCCGGTAGCATCCTCTTGTTCCCTGTAGAACCGGTCAGGAAAAATCTGATACAGAATGCCCTCCCGAAACCAGCGCGGCGTTTGGAAATCAGGCCGGTACACGGTAATCTGATACCCTGGGGGTTCATAGGGATAAGCGCTGCCCCAGCCACTTGTGCCGCCGTAATATACCGGCGGTTCCCCCGGGCTTTCCAAAATGAAATAGTACCAAACCCAACCTGGCTCCTGCGGCATACAGGCTTGCGCAGTGAAGCGCTGGCCCTGTTGCCCTATCTGGGCAGCCATGGGGATTTTCACTTCATGATCCTGCACCCAAAGCCGCAAACTCGCCTTGGTAAAGCGAAGCGCCGCATCTAGGCTAAGGGTTACCCTTTCCCCACACGGCAATGCGCCCTGGGGCGAGCGGTAACTGAGCAAGCGGGACTGATGCTGTACCTCCACGCCTGGCGATAATACAAACGGCATACCCTAGCTCCCACCAGCGGGCTGCCTACAGATTATCAGCATCCCGCGTTCCTGTTCTCCTCCCAAACACAGGGGGTTCGGAGGTTTTGATAGTGTGGATGGCAAAACCAATGGCTTTTACCATCTTTATTGTAACACGAACGGCTTTCTTCTCAATCCTTTGGCTAGAGAAGTTGCCAAATCGTCACATTCCCTTGCCTTTTGGGGCTCATACCCGTAAGCGGCGGAATATCTCGTCCTTCAGCTCCCGCTTGCGTTCCACGATTACTAGAATTAAAGCAACCGCAAAAGCCGGGATGATGGCAAACCAAGACCAATCCAGCGCCACCGCCATGTCGTTATACAGATCCAACACGATTTCCAATCCCATCAGGCCCACGCCTACCGAGGCCACAACCCATGCTACTTTTTCCAGGCCATTTACCCTTTTGCTGCGCCAGGCTATGATATCCAGAACTGCCAACATGCCATACAGCACCACTTGCGGCACCGCTACCGCCATATACCAGTCCCCAGAGGCGTCCATGCTGTTAATGACATACAAAAACAGCAGCACGCCACACACATCCAGCAGCGCATAAGCAGCGGGATGCAATTGAGGGCAGCACAGGGGAAACAACACCAGCAGCCACCCTAGCAGCAATCCTCCCACTGCATAGGCCGACCAGGTAATGCTTTGCGTCTCTCCATATACCAGATCTGCCATGATGCAAATAGCGCAGGCAAGGCAGACCACCACCGTGGCCACAATGGCGGCGTACCGCCGCCCCACCCGCTTTTGTATGGCTGCCACACGGCTGCTGTAAGGCCGGGGCGCGGCAGGATCGTATGGCGCTTTGGGGTTGATTACCTCTACGCCGCACAAGGGGCAATGCTGTTGGCTTTTCTCCAACTCCACGCCGCAATTCACACAATAAGACATTGCAAACACCTTCCTATGGGATTAGCTTTGGTTACTTTCGATCCATACATGCAGGCCTTGCTGCACCAACATCCGAAAAAACATTCGTTCCGTATAAGGCTCTGCAATAGAGCGGGTAAACGTAATGGATAATTTGCCCTGATAGCTTACCACTGCGCACTCTACTGCGTTGCGCCGGGCAGTATTGAGCAGAATATCAAAACGCTGCACATGCGGCTGCATTTCTTTTGGGAGATTGACCACGCCCACATTGGATATCACAGAAGTAAACACGCACTCTCCTGTGCGCTCGTAAGCAAGGCGGATGGCCATCTTTTTTAAAAACAACGGCACAATACGCATAGCGATATTTTTTTCATCCCCAACGTTTTTGGAAATCCTGGCATTTAAGTTTTTTTCCGTAAACATATAACGGAAATAATGATGTACCTGGTCCAGGGTTTCCTCAAAGGTAAAATCTCCATAATTGGGGTCAATGCCCGGATTCAGGTATTGGGAAAAGTTGCGCAGGGTTTTGGTGGGGTAATATTTTCGAAGGTTCACCGGCACGGAAATCTTCACCGGCCGCTTACGCCGGGGCGATTGGGCCTCCTGTTCCCGGTAGAGCACATAAGCCAGCACTGCGGTCAGATATTCCGTCAGAGAAACCCCATATTCCTTCGCCTTGCCCAGCACCTGCCCCACCTGCAGCACGCCGGTGGTCACCACCCGCATACCGGCTGGCAGCCGCACGCCTGTTGGACGGTACGCTTTGGGCTCCGCTCTGCTGGGCTTGGCGCCCATGCGGGAAAACCTGCCAAAGGCGTCTTCCCACTCCTCAGGCTGCGGCGGCTGGCTTATATCCATGAGATCCGGCCCATAAGGAATTTCAACGCCTAAAAGGCGCAAATATTGTGCCAACAGCGTTTTAAAAAAGGCAATCCCGCCGGTCCCGTCACAAATCACATGGGCAAATTCGCAGGAGATACGGTTTTCCCAATAGCGCACCCGGAAAGGGAGCTCTCCCTTTTGCAGGGGCGGGCAAGGGCTGCGGGTATCCCCCTCCGCTTTTGGCAGGGTAGTGTTTTCTTCCAGGTAATACCAAAACATGCCCCGGCGTAAGCGCACGCAAAAATAAGGAAAGCGCCTGGCCGTTTCCTCCAGCGCCTGCTGAAGCTTATCCGGGCGCACTTCCTCTTGTAACACCGCAGTAAACCGAAACATGGGTGTCCATTGCCTGGTCTGTATGACTGGGTAAATATTGGCCGCATTGTCCAGCGGATACCAAAGGCGATTATTCACAATGCAGTTCTTCCTCGATATGGCTTAAAATAAAGTCTGCAATCCGTTCCATAGCCTGCCGGCTTTCCGGCACATCAAACACATGCCATACGTGCCACATCCCCTCCCACTCCTCCAGGGTTGCCTGGGCACCGTCCCGGGCCATGGCAGCCGCCAAGCCCCGGGCGTCGGAAAGCAGCATCTCCTCCGTCCCAACGTGGATAAGTGTTGGAGGAAAACCCGTAAAATCCCCGTACAGCGGAGAAATATAGGGATTTTTCAGATTCTTCCCATAGGCATAATACATGACTGCGCGAATCAGCTTGGAGCGCTGCAACAACGGATCATCTTCCTGCTTGGCCGTATAGCTTTCTCCCCGCAGGGTCAAATCCGTCCAGGGAGATAAGGCTACAATAGCCGCCGGCAACGGCATGCCCTGGTGTTTTGCCAATAGGGCCGTGCACAGCTCTAACCCGCCGCCGGCGCTGTCCCCTACAAAGGCAATACGATTTGGCTCCACGCCGCTGTCCAGCACATACCGGTAGGCGGACATGGCGTCCTGCAGGGCCGCAGGATAGGGATGCTCCGGCGCCAGCCTATATTCAAAGGAAAGCACATTGCGGCCGGTAGCCTGGGCAAAATCCACCGCAAGGGGACGATTGCTCACAATACTCCCCGCCATATAGGCCCCCCCGTGGAAATAAATCACCGCTTCATCCTGTGTGGCGCCCAGTGTATGAAACCACTCCGCCTGCATGGCGCCAATGCAAACTGGCGCCACCACCATGTTTTCCGGCAATTTTCTCAGCTCGTTGCGGGCAAGCAGATCCTGCCCTGCCCGTTCCATCTCCAGGCTCAAGTTGTTAAGCAAAGGCCGAAAACCCCGAATTGCGGCGTGGAGAATATTGCTTACATTGCTGGGCATATTTTCCTCTTTCCCCGGCACTGGCGGCCGGTTATAGCAACCGCCATTCTTTTAGGACTGCACCAAAAAGGCATTGATAAAGGGATCCAGGTCTCCGTCCATCACAGCCTGGATATTACCGTTTTCCACACCGGTGCGGTGGTCCTTCACCAATGTATAAGGTTGGAACACATAGGAGCGGATCTGGCTGCCCCACTCAATCCTTTTCATCTCACCCTTAATATTGGCCATTTGCTCCATACGCTCCCGTTCCTGCAGCTCCAACAACTTGCCCTTGAGCATGCGCATGGCCATTTCTTTGTTCTGCAGCTGGCTGCGCTCGTTTTGACACTGCACCACAATGCCGGTGGGGAGATGGGTAATGCGGATGGCGGACGAGGTTTTGTTTACATGCTGCCCGCCTGCACCGGAAGCCCGGTATACATCCACGCGCAAATCATCCTGGTTGATTTCCACGCTCACATCTTCATCAAATATAGGCGTAACATCCAGGGATGCAAAGGAAGTATGCCGCCTGCCGGAGCTGTCAAACGGCGAAATACGCACCAAACGGTGCACGCCCTTTTCCGCCTTCAGGTAGCCATAAGCGCTGTCCCCTGTTACTTCAAAGGTAACGGACTTGATGCCGGCTTCTTCCCCGATCAGCAGATCCAGCTCCCGTACCGCCCATCCCCTGCTTTCGCAGTATCGGGTATACATGCGGTAAAGCATCTGCACCCAGTCCTGCGCCTCTGTGCCGCCCGCCCCTGCATGCAGGGACAGAATGGCGTTTTGCCCGTCAAATTCGCCTTTGAGCAGCGTAGAGAGCCGCAGCTTCTCCACATTGGCTGCAAAAGCCTTATACTCCTCTTCCAACTCGGGGAGCAGGCTTTCATCCTCCGCTTCGTCAATCATCTCAACCAGGGCGTCCAGGTCTTCCGCCGCGGCACACAGCTTCTCATACCGCTGAATTTTGCTTTGTAACGTTTTTACCCTCTGGTTGACCTTGTTAGCGCCATCTACGTCGTTCCAGAAATCCGGCGCGCCCATCTGCTCTTCCAGCCCGCTTAACTCCGTCTTTAACCCCGAGAGGTCAAAGTGAGTCACCTGCCTCTTTGAGCGTCTGCACCGATGCAGCGATTTGCTGTTGGTATTCTTCCAGCTGAACCAAAGAACTCACTTCCTTTATTTGGGTTTATAGGAGTCAAAACCGGGGCTTTGACATAGCCTCTTGAACACACGCTGCTTCAAGCCCTGCCTTGTTTTTTGTTCCTGCAGCAGGGGGAAGCAGTTTTTTCGCGAACCCCCTCTCCTCCTGGAGGGAGAGGGCAGCATTCACACTATTATACTTTCCCGCAGCAGTTTTTATATTTCTTCCCACTGCCGCAGGGGCAAGGCGCATTGCGCCCCGGCTTGCCTGCGCTGCGGGCAGGGGACTTGCCGCCCTCAGGGGAAGGGGTATCGATGGGTTTTGCCAATTGCTCCCGCTGCATAGGCGCACGGCTTACCTGCACCCGCATAAGGGTACTCACCGTTTGTTCCCGGATTTCCTCCACCATGGCGTCGAACATGTCAAACCCCTCTTGGGTGTAGGCATTCACCGGATCCTGCTGGCCATACGCCCGCAGCCCGATTCCCTGCTTGAGCTGATCCATGGCGTCAATATGCTCCATCCAGCGGGCGTCCACGGTTTTGAGCAGCACGACCCGCTCGATTTCCCGCATATCCGCCCCGACGCCTGCAGAAGCAATCTCCTGTTCCTTATCCGCGTAACGAAGCCTGCCCCATTGGTGGAGCCGGTCTTTCACCATGTTTTCCTTGAGGCTCTCCACCTCTTTTTCCTCAAACAGGTTAGGCCGGGAAGTGAAGCAAAGTTCCCCTGCCTCCCGCTCCAGGCCGGACAGATCCCACTCCTCGGGATACACATTGCCCGGGCAATAGCGGTTTGCCAGGCTGTCCATGGAATCGTCCAGCATCTTCATAATGGAAGCGTGGATATCCTCGCCCATGAGCACGCTGCGGCGCTGGCCATAGATGATCTCCCGCTGCTTGTTCATCACGTCGTCGTAACGCAGCACATTTTTGCGGATTTCAAAGTTATGCATCTCCACCCGCTTTTGGGCGGCTTCAATCTGCTTGGAAATCATGCCCATTTCAATGGGGATATCGTCATCAGGGGTCAGCTTTGCCATCATGCCCTTGATGCGGTCTGCACCAAAGCGCAGCATCAGCTCATCCTCCAGGGATACATAGAAGCGGGTGCTGCCCGGGTCTCCCTGACGGCCGGAACGTCCCCGCAGCTGATTATCGATGCGGCGGCTTTCATGGCGCTCTGTGCCGATAATGTGCAAGCCTCCCAGGCTTACCACCGCCTCATGCTCCCGGTCCGTCTCCTGCTGGAAACTGGCATGCCATTTGGCATAGGTATCCCGGGCCGCCAGCACCTCCATATCCTGGGTTTCGGCATGCCCGGTGGCTTCCTCAATCAGGTCGTCATCCATGCCGTCCTGGCGCATTTTTTGCCGGGCGAGAAAATCCGGGTTGCCGCCTAACAGAATATCCGTGCCGCGGCCAGCCATGTTGGTGGCGATGGTAACCCGCCCCAATTTGCCTGCCTGGGCCACAATCTCAGCTTCTCTGGCGTGCTGCTTGGCATTTAGCACCTGATGTTCGATACCTCGGCGTTTGAGCAGCTCGCTTAAATACTCGCTGCGCTCTACGGAAATCGTGCCCACCAGTACCGGCTGCCCAGTAGCATGAACCTTTTCAATCTCCTGCACCACGGCCCGGAACTTGCCCACCTCCGTGGTATATACCACATCGTTATAATCCTTGCGGATCATGGGGCGGTTGGTGGGGATCTCCACCACGTCCAAGTCATAAATGCCCTGGAATTCCGACTCTTCGGTTTTTGCCGTTCCCGTCATACCCGCAAGTTTCTCATACATGCGGAAATAGTTCTGGAAGGTGATGGTGGCCAGAGTTTTATTCTCCCGTTCCACTTTGACGCCCTCTTTGGCCTCCAACGCCTGATGCAGGCCTTCGGAAAAGCGGCGTCCCATCATCAGGCGGCCGGTAAACTCGTCAACAATGATCACCTGGCCATCCTGCACCACATAGTCCACATCCTTGCGGAAAATGGCATGCGCCTTCAAAGCCTGGAGAATATGGTGGTTGATTTCAGTATTTTCCACATCCGCCAGGCTGTCAATACGGAAATAGCTCTCCGCTTTCGCAATGCCCTGCTGGGTAAGCTGCACCGTTTTGGCTTTGATGTCCACCATGTAGTCTCCACCCTCAGGCTGCTCCTCCCCCATGGCAATCTCAGTACGGGTTTTGCGCTCGATATCCGGTCCCCGCTCCAGCTTGCGCACAAAACGGTCTGCCTGCTGATACAGCTCGGTGGACTGTTCCCCATGGCCGGAAATGATCAGGGGCGTTCTCGCCTCGTCGATCAGGATGCTGTCCACTTCGTCCACAATGGCATAACTAAGTTCCCGCTGCACCATATGTTCCCGGTATACCACCATGTTATCCCTCAGGTAATCAAACCCCAGTTCGTTGTTGGTGCCGTAGGTAATATCGCAGGCATAGGCTGCCCTGCGCTGGTCATTGTCCATATCGTGGACGATAACCCCAACGCGCAGCCCTAAAAAGCGATGAATTTTTCCCATCCACTGGGCATCGCGGCGAGCCAGATAGTCGTTAACGGTAACAATGTGCACGCCTTTTCCGCTCAGCGCATTTAAATAAGCAGGGAGGGTTGCCACCAGGGTTTTGCCCTCACCGGTTCTCATCTCCGCAATGCGGCCCTGGTGCAGCACAATGCCGCCCAATAGCTGTACATCGAAATGGCGCATGCCCACCGTACGCACGGCAGCCTCCCGCACAGCCGCAAAGGCCTCGGGCAATAAATCCTGCAAGGTTTCCCCTGCGCCCAGCCGGGCCTTAAATTCCACGGTTTTTTCCCTGAGCTGCTCATCGGACAGGGCTTTCATCTGCGGCTCCAGGGTGTTAATCTGGGCCACAATGGGCTGCAGCTTTTTCATTTTTGCCTCCGGGGTATTCCCCAGCAGCTTATCAAACAATCCCATTTCTATATCCTCCCGCAAAATGCGCATATGTTTCCATTTTTAGATTGTTCTATTATACCATGCCTGGCTTTCTCCTAGCAATCCGGGCGCTATATTATCACATTTCCTTTGCTTTTAAAACACGAAATCCCATGGTTCCCTCTTATGGGCACCCTTTGATTGCAGCGCAGGGTAGTCAGGCGCTTTTTCCTTTCGCTTTCGTGAAGCTTTCAAGGCGCAGGTGCTGCGTGCGGCTGCAAAAAGGCCGCCTGTAGGCGGCCTTCCGTTTTTGTATGAAACGATGTGGGTATTACCTGCTCAAAATGCGTTTTTTCACCAGCATTCCCGCACCCAGCAGAGCCAGCATGGCAAAGCCGATCCAAGCGGGTTTCTCCGTTTCGCCGGTAATGGGAGGCGCCAGCGGGATCTCCTGCTGCGGTTCTTCCGGCGGACTGAGGGGGATTTCCTCGTCATCCCGGAAGTGGGGGCCATGGCCGCCCTTTTCCGTATCTCTGCGGTACTCCAGGGTAATGACTACTGTGCCGTTTTCCAATAGCTGCTGGTCGGTATCCGGCGTCATACGGTAGAACGCATAGGTATTGCCCTGGTAATGATTTACCCGTTGGATAGCGCTTACGTCAACATAGCTGTACTTCTCACCGGTATATTCGCCGCTGGTAGAGCCATCCAGCTCATAAGGGCCATCGTTTTCGCTGGTGTAATACTTGTGGACGATGGTGTAGGAAATGGGGGTTTTCACCTCCCGCTGGTAAGTCAGCGTAATTACCAAAGGATCCGCTCCCGGGGTCAACGTCAAGCTGCCCTGGGTAACCGCAATCGTCTGGAATTCATATGCAATCCCGCCATAATTCAGTTCACGGCTGATATCATCCAGGCTGATCACGTCGTTGGCATTGCCGGTGAAGGGATAGCTATTCTCCCCATCTTTCTCCTTATTGCCATCTGTGACCGTATAATACTGGTGCACCACTGTGTAAGAAACTTCCGTCGTAACCTCCCGCTCATAGCGCAGGGTAATCACCAGGTCGGAAGGAGTAGCCAACTGCAGGCTTCCCTCATAGGTGGTTTTCTTATAATCGTAGGTATTGGTTACACCACCCGCGTTGGTATAGGTGTTGACTTGGGCGATCGCATCCGGATCCACCACATCGTTGACGTTGCCTGTTAACACGCTGCTGGTAAAACCGTCTTTTACCCATCCTGCATTGTCGGTATTGCTATAGTACTCATGTACTACGGTATAGGTTGCAGGATTGCGCACTACCCGCTCATAATACAGGTCGATGGTATACAGCTTGCCTTCCTCCAACGTGACGCTGGCGCTGGGCGGCACAACCTCTACAAACTCGTAAACTTCCCCATTGTGTTCCAAGCGCAGGTCAGAAGGAGTAGCGGGCAGGTCGCTGGGACTAGCGGGCAAATCGGAAGGGGTGCTCACGTTTAGGGCAATGGTATCGCCAAAGTCGCCAATGTGAACGCCATCCGTATATGCGCCTGCATCCTGGCGCTCGCCGTCCACAATCACGGTATAGTGGTGAATCACCTGATAACTGGGCAACTTGGTATAGCTGTTGGTGAAGACGACTGTTTCAGCCCCTTCCTCTGCCAGCGTCACCTCTACGCTGCGGCCAGCCTTGCTTTGCCCCGCATGGGCAACCGTGGTTTCCAATTCATAGCCGTCAATGCTTGCCTTAGCCTCAGAAACCGTATAGTCGCCAGGCGCCAACTCGCCGCTCTCTTTGGAGTCAGTGCCGGAAAGCAGCTCCGTCTTAGAAATGGTCAAGGTTTTTTCTACATTATCGCCGGTAATGGTAAAGGTAAACACCATGCCATCCGGCAGGTCCGAAGCGCTGGCAATATCGCCGTCCAGAACCTTTTGCACGGTAATCACGCCAGGCTTCTGTTCTTCAGCGATGTTCACCACTTTTTTATCCGCAACGGGTACCCAGGCAGTTGTGCCGGCCTGTTCGTCCTTCACTTCCTTTTCCAGCGTTGCGGTGCCGTAGGAAACCACAACCCGGTAGGCGGCATCCAGCCCGGTATAGCCCTCCAGCGCAGTTTCCGTCAGCGTATAAACAGCGCCGGACGGGATGTTGGTAAAGGCTACCTTGCCTTCAGCGGAGGTGGCATTTTTGCCATTGAGGGTAAATACGGCGCCGTTTACCGCATTGCCCCTGTCGTCCACTTTGTTAAAGGTTAAGTCCGCCAAATAGCCCTTCACACTGGGCACGTTGGCGTATACGGTTTTCAACAGGGCCTGAATTTGTTCTGGAGTTAAATCGTCCGCCCCTGTTGCAGGTTCGATATAATAGGTCAGGCTGGTAGCGCCATTGGTGGGATACCATTTGGCGGTATCAAAATCCGCCTGCGTATTGTCCAGCTTGATCCGGTAGGTAAGTGTGTAAGTATAGGTATCCACGCCCGACACCGTGGTTTTTACGCCGGTGGAGTTTTTCAAATTCCACGTAATGGTGTTGCCGGCGCCAGTGGGGGCGGTAACAGAATTGGGGTTGTTGCTGCCAGCGTATATCTGCTCCTGGTAGCTGATAGCTTCCCCCATAGGGTCAGTCAAAATCCAGGCCTTGGCATCCAGCTTGATCCATTCCAGCATTTTCTGGAAATCCTCCAGCAGCTCATTGCTATTGCTGGAGGTAAACACACGGTCGGAATTCAAATCCACCTTTAGCCAGCCATTGTCGCCGCCAATCTTTTTTTCATCATGCAAGCTGCAGCTGTCGCCGCCATCCTCGCACTCGATTTCATCGTCCCTACCGCCAAAGTATACGGAGAACAGGTTGGCCTTCTTGGTGCTGCCTGCAGCTGCACCGGTGATGCTGCCAGCCACTTCTTCCGCCCCGGTGTGGTCGGTATGGTTGGTTTTGTCTCCGCCACCTCTCCTGCCCCAGATAAAGCTGGTGCTGGCCCGGTTGGTGCTAGCCACCAGCGTGACGCCCCGGCCGCCGGGACGACCGTGGCCGCCATGTCCATCATTATTATAGCTTTGCAATTGAGTAGCCATATTTTCGCTGGGTATCTCCTGCACCTTCCAGTCCGTATCCATCACATAGAAGGTTGGCTCGCCATCACTCATCAGAATGACATAACGGCCTGCAGCCGGGATGGAGCCATCGCAAGTGCCCAGCAGATTTTCTGCCAGCATCAGGCCGCCCTCAATATTGGTGCCGCCGTTGGCCGATAAATTACGGATGGGATCGCAGTAGGTGGCGTCGCTTTGGGTTTTCAAATTTGCAGCATCCGTCCAGCCCTGTACGGTTTTTGCATTGCTGGAAAAAGCCACAATGGCCACCTTGCGCTTTGCACTGTCTCCCGCAGCCGGAGCGAAGCCGTTGAGGAACGACTGGGCCGCCTTTTTGGCGCCAGCCAGCTTATCTCCGCTCATGCTGCCGGACACATCCAGCACCAGCACCACCGCCGCATCTGCGGATTGGGAGACTTCCTCCAGGCTCTGGGTGGTGGTAACCTCCACCGTCACGTCAAATTCATTTTCCGTGCCGGTGGCGGCAATGGTCTTATCCAACGTCACCACAGCCTTATCCACCGTAGTGGCCGTGCCATTTTTATCAAAATAGAGCTTCGTACTGCCAGCCGCCAGAGAAGGCGTGGCTTCCAAAGCGCCATTGGTTTGGCTGGCTTTGTAATAATTCCCAATCTGTTGGGAATTGTCCGCAACCGCCGCCAAGGTAACGCTGCCAAAGCCTAGCGTCATCGCCAAGGCTAGCAACAGCGCAAGCATTCGTTTTCCATACCCCTTATTCATGCATGTTACCTCCTGTGTGTCACCCTAAACCGATAGGGTTAGTCCAAGTTAATGTTGTAATTATATTCGATGCTGGTCACAACTCAGCCTCAAATCAATCTTATTCCAATCTTACTATTTAATTATTTCCTCTTTTGCTGCCACAATATTCCCTTTTTGCACTTATGTCACAAAAAAAGACCTGGCGATGCCAGGCCGAACTTCGCGCGTTTAAAGCGAAGCCATCAGAAGATCCCTGAGTAATGTAACAATTTTTCCATACAACGGCGCAAGGGGCGGAACAGCAGCGCTGCCACCAGCCCATTGCCCAGGCAGTGAATCACATCAAAAGGAATGCCGCTTAGCCAGTAGGCAAAAGCGGAGGCAGGGCCCCCGATAAAAAAATAAGGAAGCGCACACAGAGCCCCAAAGCCCAGCCCAAAAAAAGCGCTGACCAGGCACCAGACGATTACGCCGGTGTGCCTGCGCAAAGCATAGGCCACCAAAACCAACACGGCCCAAACATAGCAATAGTTGACAAACCACAATCCAAAGCCGTAAAGCAGCCCTTCCACCAAAACAAACAGATACACCGGGAGCAAAGCTTTGTACCCTATGGTGACGCTATACACCATAACCAGCAGTGACACCAGTTCCACATTGGGCAATGGAGCCAACGCCACTTGCACCACGATCAACAGTGCCCCCAATACACCATACAAAGCCGCTTCCCGGGCGGGCTTTTTCCTGTTTCCATCCTGGCCGGCGCCAGAACCTTGCCTCTGGAAACCTGAGACCATGCCAAACATTACCATCCAGTGGTAAGGGTGATTTCAAAAGCTTCCCCATCCGCAATGGGCGTGGTGTCCACGCCGGTGTTCAGCGTTTCCCCGCCTTTTGTGAAGCACCACCACTGCTGTGCGCTTTCATCCGCGGTTTCCCCATCCACCGTGATCACATATAGCCCAAACTCTCCCTCTTCCCCTGCAATCAACGCCTGTTCTTCCAACGCGCCCCGCAGGTATTCCGCCTGTGTTTCCAAAGTCAGGTTTTTCACGGAACCATCCCCGTGGGTAATTACCACGTCAATTGCCTTTTGGCCTTCCGCCGTTTGAGGGCGCAATAGGGTATACGCCAACAAAAATGCAGCGATCAGCAGCACCAAAGCGGCGCACGCCAGCACAATCTTTTTTTTCTGGGACCAACGCGTTGTTTTTTCCATACAAAAAGCCTCCTCCTTGATATCCATACAAAGAAAGAGGCTTTCCCGCCCTTAAACTCCATTGCAGCGCCAACGCCTCAGGGCTCTTTGTATGGCGGCTAAATGCCAATGTTTCACCGTTTACTTTAGCACAGCCGCCATACCGGCGCAAGCTATGAAATCATCCCTCCCGTAGCAGCGCCCTTGCATCCTGTGTGAGCGGGATCAAATCGCTTCGATCCCAGCAGCTCACATCAAATTTACGATTTAACGCCCCAAAATGGCGCAGGCCCATGGCAATGCGCTGAAGATAAGAGTATACCCCCACCGCTCCCGTAGGGAAGCCATTTGCCTCCTTACCATAAAGGGCGCGAAGGTCAGGCAGCTCCGCAAAAATTTCTTCAACCGTGGTCCCATATGCCTGGTAGCGCTCCGGGGTTTTGCCCTGGCCGATCAGGGCTCCGATCCGTTTCCCCGCCATAGCTGCCGCCATGGAAGCACGGCATAACCCAACGGCCAATACGCTTCCATTGCCAAACGCCAACGCCTTATACACCTGGTCCTCCATGGAAAAACCACCCGTCACCGTAATGGCAGGCAACTTAAGCCCCTGGGCCTCCAACCGCTTTGCTATTTTGCAGATTTCCGCCTCCATGCAAACGGTAGGCAGCGCCCATTCATTCATCATCCTGCAAGGGCTGTAACCGCTGCCCCCACCTGCGCCGTCAAAAGTCACCATATCCACCCCTACCTGGGCAGCAAGGCGCAGCACCTGTTCCAAATCTCCAGGATCGTACCCCGCCATTTTAAAATAGACGTTTTTCAGGCCCATCTCACGCAACCGCTTAATGCGGGGCTGTAAATAAGCAGCCGTCCATTGAGGGAGCCGGGCATAGGAGTAAAAGTTGGGGCACAAGCCTTTTTCATACGCTTCCGCCATGCCGGGAGCGTTGGGATTCGGGTGTACCAGTGTGCCGCTTTCCTGCTTTTGGAGCGCCTCGGGGTATCCCCCCTTCAGCAAATGCACCGGCTGGGTTCCTTTAGCGGACTGGCCAAATTTAAACTCCAATGCAGTCAGCCCATAGTGCGCAATGGCATATTCCGGCAAGCCCTGCATGTCGTCCTCGGTATTGCATTGCAGCACAATTTGGCCATAGCCTCTGTCATACCGGCGAAAGCTATCCAGCATTTCCCCCAGCAGGGGGAACGAAACAATTTTCCCGTTTTCCAGCCGTGCATCCGGGTCTTTCCCTGAGGAGCTTTCCCCAATCACACAGGTTACCCCAGCCATAGCAGCGCCAGCATAATAATCCCGCCAGTTCAGCTTTACCACTGCAGGAAGTATTACCGGCATCGCCAGCTTGACCGTGTGCTCCAACCCATATTCCCGCTCCAGCCCAACGTTGTAAATTTCAGCCTCTTCAAAGGTGGGAGCCGCACCTATCGCCCCAAATACCCTGCCATTTATATTAAAATGGGAATAGTCCAAAGGGTAAGTTTTTTCAGAGGCTACCTGATTGCCGCCGGTGTTGGTGGGATATACGGCTTGCGCCCCCAGCACTGCGGAAAGCCCCAGCTCACAGCTGCCGGCGCAATCCTCCGTACAAAAAGAACACATACCCGACTGGGATGATTGGAAGGGGCTGCGGTTTTTCGTGTCGTTAAAAGCCGATGATAGCGATGGTGAGAATGACATGCAGAAAACCTCCTATTAGTATTTTATTTACAAATCAAAATTGTTACATGCAACATAAATATCAATTAACAGCAGATTAATATCAACAATATTTCTATTTTTCATTGTATCACATTCAATTCAAAATAAAATCGTAACATGCAACAAACATTGATCATTTTCATCAAACTCACCTGCAGTATCTTTCATCCCCGGTAAAGCTTGCCCGGCTCCAAATTCACCCCTTTCGCCTGATAAAATTCTGAAACCGTTACCAGCCGCACGCCTTTTTGCACCAGCTCGGGGATTGCCCGCTCCAGGGCTTGTGCCGTGGTATCGTAGAAATCATGCAGCAGGACCAGGGAAAAATCCTGTTTTGCCGCCTCCATTACCGCCTGGTACACCGCTTGTTGCTCTCTGGTTTTCCAATCCTCCGTGTCTACCGTCCAGTGTATTAGCGGGTAAGGGATACGTTGGGCCGCCGCTTTCCCTACGGTGCCATAGGGAGGGCGCACCAGTTCCGCCCCATGGCCCAGCAGCGGATACAGGGCCTGGTTGGTCATTTCTATCTGCTGTTCTACTTCGTCCAGGGAAATTTTCTTTAAATTCACATGGTCAAACGTGTGATTTCCAATTTCCATGCCCAAATCCTCCATTCGGGCAATCACTGCCTCCCTCCCTGCAATGCGATTTCCCACTATGAAAAAAGTCGCCTTTGCACCATATTGTTCCAACGCATCCAAAATGCGCCCGGTGTTCTCTTTATGCGGCCCATCATCAAAAGTAAGCGCCATTACAGGGGTTTCTTTGCCCGGTTTCGCCCCTATTTCAGCGGCAGCGTCAGGCCGGGAAGCCGGCAAGGTGGAAATGCCGATTTCCTCTGCAGGCGGGCGCAATGATTCCAATGCGGCCGCCTGAGTGCCTCCGGTGGTAAACCCGATCTGCACCGCTTCCTCTGGAAGCCCGGAGGACAAATTCCCCATCCATGCCAGCAAGCTATTGGCCAATCCCATAAAAACCAACCATTTCGCAATCCAACAAACCCGTTTCCGATCCATACCATTTTATCCTCTTTCGTAATCTCGTTGAATGTTCCGACAAAATAGTATAAAATCCGTCCCGTATCCAACTTGTAACAAGCCAATTTCTTTTTTGTAACAGAAACAGAGGGCTTGGATTTTCCATGCCCTCTGTTTCCTTCGTTTATTTGCCAATTATTGATGAAACCCTGCTGCTATTATGCAGGCGGTTTACGATGCAGCCGTGTTTGCAGCCTTGATAAACGCTGCAAACAACCGCTGAGCAACCCAATCTTTTGCATACTCCGGATGCCATTGGACAAGGCACACAAAGGGCTTGTCCGGCGCATACGCGGCCTCAATCAGCCCATCCTCCGCCACCGCCATAGGCACCAGCCCTTCTCCCAGCGCTTTGATGCCTTGATGGTGTAAGCTGTTCACCTGGATGGCGTCCTGCTGGAGCAAAGCTGCCAACAAGGTATCCGGCAACACCTGCACACGATGGCAGGGGATGTGGTAAGGCTTTCCCTGATTGTGGGAAATGCCGCTGTGCACCTGGGAGGGAATATCCTGATACAGACTTCCCCCCAGCATCACGTTGACAAATTGCAGCCCCCGGCAAATGGCCAACATGGGCTTGTTAAGCGCATATGCTGCCTGAAACAGCGCAGCCTCCATCCCATCCCTTTGGGGGCAATCTGGCCCGCAGACCGGCGCTGGCGCTTCCCCATAGAGTTTCGGCGCCACATCCTGCCCGCCGGTAAACAGAAAGCCATCGCAAAAGCTGCACAATTGCGCCGCCTCTTCCCGGGTACAATCCGCAGGTAAAACCAGCGGGATGCCGCCGGCTTCCGAAACGGCCTGGCAGTATTCCGGAAGCATCCACAAATTCCCCATGTTATCGTCCCACAATGGGGTAAGGCCAATCACCGGTTTTTTCATTTTCCCTGAATTCTCTCCATTGCGCGGACAGTATTCTCCCGGGACGCAAAGGCGGTCATGCGGAAATAGCCTTCTCCCGCTGCGCCAAACCCTACGCCTGGGGTTCCTACCACTTCATGGTTATGGAGCATCTGGTCAAAGAACGCCCAGCTGTCTCCGCCCGGTACCTGCAGCCAGATATAAGGGGCATTTACCCCGCCGAACACCGTGTAACCTGCCGCCTGCGCCCCTTCCCGGATGATGCGGGCGTTTTCCATGTAATAGGTTATGAGTTGCAGAATTTGTTCCCGCCCTTGCGGGGTAAAAATGGCCTCAGCGCCACGCTGGGTAATGTAGGGTACGCCGTTAAACTTGGTGCAATGCCGCCGGTTCCACATTTGATTCATGGAAACCTGGTTGCCAAAATCATCCTGATAAAGCAAGCTCTTGGGCACTACGGTGTAAGCGCAGCGGGTGCCTGTGAACCCGGCCGTTTTGCTCATGGAGCGGAACTCGATGGCACACTCCCTGGCGCCTTCCACTTCGTAAATGCTGTGGGGCACATCCGGATCCGAAATAAAGACTTCGTAGGCGGAGTCAAACAAAATCAAGGCGCCGTTTTCCCGGGCATAGTCCACAAAAGGCTTGAGCTGGGCCTTCGTTAAGGTCATGCCGGTGGGGTTGTTGGGATAGCACATATAGATCACGTCCACCGGTTGTTGCGGCAGTTCTGGTACAAAGCCGTTTTGTGCGGTGGTGGGCAGGTAAACGATGTTTTCATAGCCGCCCTTTTGTTCGTCAAACCTGCCGGCGCGGCCTGCCATCACGTTGGTGTCAACATACACGGGATACACCGGATCCATTACGGCAACCAC
Organism: Bacillota bacterium; assembly: GCA_023451115.1. Lineage (GTDB taxonomy): Bacteria > Bacillota > Clostridia > Christensenellales > CAG-138 > JAEXFV01. The sequence goes on along the minus strand of JAEXFV010000051.1, from coordinate 19,551 downwards.
AGTGTTTTTGCCAAACAGCTCCTGGATATTCCCCACGTCGCATTTGGCGCCGTCGCTAACAAAGATTTCGTCCGCGCCAATGTCGATCCCCCGGCGCTGATAATCAAATGAGGCAATTGCCTCCCGTAAAAAATCATAACCCTGCTCCGGGCCATAGCCCCGGAACGTAGCCTCCTGTCCCATTTCATCCACAGCCTTATGCATGGCGGCAATCACCGCGGGCACCAAGGGGCGCGTTACATCTCCGATCCCCATACGGATGATATCCGCCTGAGGATGTTTGCTCTGGTATGCCGCAACACGGCGGGCGATTTCACTGAACAGGTAACTGCCCTGTAACAAGCTATAGTTGCCATTGGCACGAAACATATGGTAAGTTCCTCCTTCATGGTTTTATACTTTCCCTGGGCATAAAACCCCAGGAATATATTTGCGCTGCATCAGGGCTCCGGGCCTTGATCCCATCGCATTGCATTCAGTATACCATATCCCTTTCCCAACGAAAGCCTTTTTGGGAAATGCTGTTGCAGAAAAACGGCTTATCCATTCGGAAACAGGGCTTTTACCTGAGCGCCGCTCAGCCCACAGACGGATTGCAGCTCTTTGATTGCATAGGGGCGGCGCTTTATCAAATTTTCCCGGAGGCTAGCCACATTGCGCTCCCAGGCCTCCATGGAGCCGGGCTTTCCCCAGCGGGCAATGTTGCAAGGCATTTCTGCCCGCACGCTTTCCACCATAGCGTCAAAACGGCTCAACAGCCGTTCTTCCGTTAGGATGGTGTTGAGCACCTGGGCATAGCGTTGGGCAAAACGTTCCCGCCAACCGGCATTTTTATAAAAGCCGCAGAATAAGGACATATCCACCATATTTCGCACGCCAAATTCGTCCGGTTTGCCGGTTTCGACCCCCTGGGCATTAAAAAAAATGGATTTTAAAATCGTACGGGAAGGGCTTCCCGTCATTGCCAGATCCAGATCATAAAATACTGGCCGCCATTTCAGCTCCCCATCCGTCGTACGCATATATTTTTGATTATACGCATCCCCGTTGATGAAAAAGGACTGGGCAATCAGATAATCCGTAAAATATGCCTCATCCACCCGCTGCAAATAGTTTTGAAAATTGGCGTCGCTGCTGGTATCCCCCTTGGCAATGGCATAGGCTTCTTTGATATCCCGGTTGGAGCCACCGGTGTAAGCGTGTACATTGCCTCTGACAAACTGCACCAAGTCCCGCTCTACGCCATATTTTCCGGAAACATAATCCTCATTTTGATTTTCTTTCAATTCATACAGTCCCCAGTACTTCCCATTGATATAAGCCACCACAAAATGCGCCCGCATATAATCCAAATTCATGCCTTCCACCGCCATGCCGAAATAAGCGTCCCGCAGGCGGGTACTGGAGCAATCCTGCCCCATGTTGCGCAGAGACAGCGACTGGAAACAAGTTACCCCTTCGCCCCCAAAAAAAGGATATGTCACCTGGCTGCGGCCATATCCGCCGCGTAAGTACAAATTGATGGAACGCTGTGGATATTGCCGGGTACCCGCTCCTGCAATGCGAAATCCCGCTGGAAAGCTTATTCCCATGTTGCCGTCCGCTTCATAGTATTCCACATACCCCGACCGCTCTCTCTGGTCCGTTCGCTCCAGGCTGCCAAACACATAGTCCAAATCGCTTTGGGTGATGCTCAAGCACACCACCGGCAGGGTGTGTTTCGTAAAATAATAGGTGGCCACCTGCTCATCGCTGTCTGCCATTCCCTCTTTGATGGCAACTGCCCGGATAACCGTAGTATCGTCTATACGGATGGGTTGCGCGTACCGTGTGGAACGCTGCGTAGGCGTTTCCCCATTCAGGGTATAATAAATGCTAGCCCCTGGTGTGGATACCGTCATGGAAAGGGTAAAGGCTTCCTGGGTATATCCGCCCGCTTTCGAAAACACAGGCTGAGCACAATAGCCCTCCAGAAAATCATCCGGATTTGCGGCCCCCGGGGTTTGCTTTTGATACAATTGGCGTACCATGCCGTCGGGGCTGCGGCCGGTGGACAGGCTGGCATACTGAACGCCGGTTGCAAAAGCATCCACCAGCTGCCCCGCAGCATCGGTAAGATACAGTGTCTCCCCAGCAGCGGCTATGGAGAGGGATTTGCCGCAAACCAGATACCCCCCAGGCTCTATGGCGCCGGAAAGGGCTTCCCGCTCCAGGGCCTGGCCGCTGTCGGAAAGATGCCACCCTGTAAGATCCACCCCTTGCTCCGCAGCATTATACAGTTCAACCCAATCATGCTTGCCGCTTTTTGCCTGCTGCACCGCGCTGACTTCGTTAATGCGCACCCCTTGTATTGCGGATACCGCACTCAGTTTGTCAAACCCATGGGCGGTATTGGCCGCCCCAGGGGTAGGCTGGCCAAAGTACTGCCAGCCTCCTTCCAGGCCTATGCCAAAGCTTACATTATCCCTGCTGTTTTGAGCAATGGGCGCTGTCTGTATCATCCCGTCCGCCCAACAGCTCAGCAGCAAGGCTTCATCCTGATCTCCCAAGCGGAAACCGGTATGCCATTCTTCCCCTTGGAAAATCCCTTTTCCGGAAAGGAATACCACCAGATATTCTCCCGGGGCCAGCTGCCCCTCTGGCAGCTGCCATTTCAACAGGTTTTCCTGCTCGTCGGACAACGCATAGTAGGAAAGGGTTACCGGGGTGTCCCCCGCATTATATAGCTCTACCCAGGGGGAACGATCCCCATCCTGATCGATCAGGGAGAAGGTATTTTCCCGCAGCACTTCATTGATGCGCAGGGCGCTCATTCCTTCTTCCATGGTAAAATCTTCCCTGCCAAATACAGGCGTATCGTTTGCGGCGCCGGGCGTAGGAGTTTGGAAATAAACAGGGTTTTGCTCCTGATCCATGGCTACGCTAAATCCCGCGAATATCCCGGTATCCCAGGTTACGCTATCCACCCGGGCTCCTGCGGCATCGCTCAGCAGCAAGATCTCCTCGCTGCGGTTTAACTTGAAGTCCAGCGCCGTCTCCCCTTCCCCATCGGAAAAGGGCAACACCAGGTATTCTCCCGGGGCCAGCCGGATATCCGGCAATTTTTCTTTGGTAGGCCGGGAAGGATCGTCGCTGAGGTAATACTGGGAAAGCAAAATCATTTCTTCCCCAGTATTGTACACCTCCACCCAGCTATTGTCCCCTTGCCGGGGATAGGGCATGACTTCGCTGATGCGCAGATTTTGGGACCCCAATGTCAACTCTTCTATGTTTTCCCCGCTATATCCGGCATTTTCCTCCCCCGGCGTAGGCATGGCATAAAAAGCATAGGTTCCATCCTCTTGCCGGCCATAGGATATGTCCGTTTTTAACCCAGGCAGCCGCAGCTCTTGCAGCGTGTTGCCATTCGGGCCAGCAAGCACCAGCGTGGCGCCGCTCTTGGGCAGCTTAAATCCGGTGCAGTAAACGGGCTCCCCCTCTACCGGCACATCCGGGCAACAATATACCAGCAAATACTCTCCCGGCCCTATAGTCCCGGAGGGAAACCGATACTGCACGCCCATTTTATCCACCCTGGCAAGGGAATATCCCTCCAGCAAAATTTCCTCAGAGGAGGTATTATATAATTCAATCCAGTCCGGCGATCCATAGCGCTCATCCCGCAAAGAGGCAGAATTGGAACTCACCGCTTCGTTGATCACCAGCCGTCCCTGCGCTGTTTTGGAAGAAGTGAGCCATAGTAGCGCACAAGCCAAAGCCAGCATCAGCCCCAGGCAGCTTAGGCCAATGACCAGCCCGCTTTTTTTGTTTACCCTATTTTCCAAGCCGCCTCATCTCCTTCCCTTAAATCATCAAAACTTGGGGACTTGCACAAGGTTTTAATGCCCAGGCGTTCCGCCTTTGCTACCCTGCCAATGCCATTTTCTATCTCACGGTTTAGAAAATACAGGATTTTCAGTAAAACCCGATTGATATAGCAGGGGGGGCTAGATCCCTTTCCCATTTATTTATTGTAATACAAGCCGGGCTTTCTGTAAATTGCAGCCGGCTGCGGCAATAAAAAGCGGCATGGCCTTTTGCCATGCCGCGGAGCACACACGGAATACCGCAAGCTATTTCATATACAATGCCAGGAATACGCCCGCTGCAATAGCCGAGCCAATCACGCCTGCCACATTGGGGCCCATAGCATGCATCAGCAGGAAGTTGCCGGGTTTTTCCTTTTGGCCAACCACCTGGGATACACGGGCCGCCATGGGAACGGCGGATACGCCTGCAGAACCGATCAAGGGGTTGATCTTGTCTTTGGTGAACAGGTTCATCAGCTTTGCCAGCAGCACGCCCCCTGCGGTTCCGCCGGAGAAAGCGATTACGCCCAACACCAGGATCATTATGGTGCGCCAGTTGAGGAAAGCTTCCGCCGTTGCAGTAGCGCCTACGGACACACCCAGGAAAATGGTGACGATATTGATCAACTCATTTTGAGCGGTTTTGGATAGGCGCTCAGTTACGCCGCTTTCCCTAAACAGGTTGCCCAGCATCAAGAAACCGATCAACGGTGCAGCCGAGGGCAGCAGCAGGGATACAAAGATGGTCACCACGATGGGGAACAAGATTTTCTCCCGCTGGGTCACCGGGCGCAGCTGTTTCATCACAATACAGCGTTCCTCTTTGGTGGTAAGGGCCTTCATAATGGGGGGTTGGATGACGGGCACCAACGCCATGTAGGAATAGGCCGCCACCGCAATGGGCCCCAATAGCTCAGGCGCCAGTTTTGTGGTGACATAGATGGCTGTGGGGCCGTCTGCTCCGCCAATAATACCGATAGATGCGGCTTCATTTACGCCAAAAGCCAGTTCCGGGAACAATTCCGTCAAGCCCAACGCACCCAGGAACGTGATAAAAATGCCCAACTGGGCTGCTGCGCCCAACAGCAGGCTTTTGGGGTTGGCAATCAAAGGGCCAAAGTCTGTCATTGCACCCACGCCCATAAAAATCAGCGAGGGATAAATGCCCAGCTTTACACCCAGGTAAAGATAGTCGATCAATCCAGCCGTTTGGTCAAAAGCCGCCCAATTCACATGGCCGCCTGCAAACAGCTCGCTGTGATACAGGCCTGCGCCAGGCAAATTCGTCAACAACATGCCGAAGGCAATGGGCAAGAGCAACAACGGCTCAAACTTCTTTACAATCGCCAGATATAATAAAACACAGGCGACCAGGATCATCACCAGCGTAAGCGGCTGCTCCCCCAGCAGGGCAAAGCCGGTGCTTTTCAAAAATTCAAGTACTGCTTCCATTGGAACCCCTCCTTCACTTATGATACGGTTTTCTGCTTCGTCAACGCCCGGCACAGAGCGCTGGTCAGCTTTGTGATGTATAACAGGGCAATCAGCCCTAAAAATACGGTGATCATGCCCAATGCCATAACAAACCACCCGGAAATCTCCATGCTTCCAACCTCCTTTTCATAAGCTGCCTCCGCCTGCAGCATAATGCCACACCTATCTATACATACAGGCTATGCTTCTACAAAGTTTTATAATTTAAGCTTATGTCTTTTTGGCATCTATCGGAAAATACTGGTTTTGTTCATACTATCCGTTATATCAATGCCTGGGCAACAGCATAGCATAAATTTTATCAAAAATAAGCGTTCTTTATGGTTTCTTAACGAAAAGAACCCGCTTCTTAACATAAAACTAACGATAGCGTTTGACCTGTGAAAAACTCAATTTTCCTAGATAAATTGGGAAGAATCCGCTACTTTAAACCTTTTTTCCATGCCAGGCCACTTGCTTGACAGAAAGCCATTTCCCTATATATTATGTTTATAAAGGGGAAATAAAAATTAGGGGGGAAATTGCCTTTTTTATTGCGTATCGTCCAAGATCCGCAATCTTTTTCACTCTCCAAAATTTTCGTTTCATTCATCCGGGACAATGGGTCTTTCGTAATACAGTGTCTAGCGATTTGTGATTGTTAGTAATCCGGCAGGGCGGGTTTTCCCTTATTTGCGGCAAAAGGGTAAAACGGCGGCTTTCTTTGTTGTTGTCTTTTTTGCCTTTGCTGGGTTGCATATAAAAAAGGAGGGTCCAATGATATGGAAAAACACAGAGGGGAATGGGGTAGTAACTTTGGGTTCCTAATGGCAGCCGTGGGATCGGCGGTAGGTCTGGGTAACATTTGGGGCTTTCCCTACAAAACGGGAGCCAACGGCGGTTTTGCATTCTTGTTGATTTACCTGATTCTGGTGTTAGTCACCGGCTTTGCCGTCATGCTGGGCGAACTGGCGCTGGGCCGGAAAATTGGCAAAGGCGCGGTAGGCACTTACAAGGCTTTGTCCAAAAAATATACCTGGATGGGATATATGGGCGTAGCCTCTGGCTTTTTCATCCTGGCGTTCTACAGCGTGTTAGGCGGCTTTGTGCTGCGCTACATGGTAGCGTTCCTGCTTGAAATGTTTGCACCCGGCGCAGGATTTGCAGGGGCCAGCAGCGGAGATTTCTTTAACGCTTTTGTAGGCAACGGCGCAGGGAGCTTGGTGTATCATGCCATCTTTATGGCGATCAACATCGTGATTGTAATGGGCGGCATTTCCGGAGGGATTGAAAAATTCTCCAAGATCGCCATGCCAGCCCTGGCAATCATACTGGTGGTGGTTATCATCCGTTCCGTTACTCTCCCCGGAGCGGACGCCGGCCTTGCCTTCCTGTTCAGCCCCAACTTTGAAGTATTCTCCCCCGAGTCGGGCGTAGGCTTCTTCAACGTGCTGCGTACCGCAGCAGGGCAAATGTTCTTCTCCCTCTCGTTGGGCATGGGCTGTATGATCACGTATGGTTCCTACCTGTCCAAAAAAGAGAATTTGGAGAGCAACGCATTTATCATTCCTATTGCCGATACCATTATGGCTTTGATGGCCGCTCTGGCGGTTATGCCTGCCGTATTCGCCTTTGGCCTGGAGCCTGGCGGTGGACCTGGTTTGCTGTTTGTTACCATGCATGAGGTGTTCACCAACGGCATGGGCGGGTTTATCGGCTGCTTCTTCGGCTTCCTGTTCTACTTCCTGGTATTCATCGCCGCAATCACCTCTTCCATTTCTCTTCTGGAAGTATGCTGCGCTTACTCCATCGACAAGCGTATTGAACAAGGGAAGGAACCAGAGCGCAAGAAGATGACCGTTATTTTGGGCATCATTGTGTTTATCGTTGGCATTCCGGTTTGTCTGGACGGGTTGGGCAGCGGAAATATTATCCCCGCTACCTTCTGGTTTGGCAAATGGGGCTTCCTGGATTTTTACGACCTGATTGCAGAAGGTATTTTCATGCCCCTGGGCGCAATGGTGATGAGCATCATCATCGGCTGGATATTAAAGACCAAAGCCGTAAAAGCGGAAGTGGAAGAAAGCGCCGGCGTAAAAATGAAATTCTATCATTTCTGGGACATTTGCTTCCGGTTCGTCGTGCCGGTGGTTATGGTAATCGTATTGATTTCCCAGTTGATGGATTTCGGCGTAATCCCTGGCTAAAGGCAATATAGAAGCCAAACCCAACCTTTACATGGGGGTTGTGCAATCCCAATCATTTCGTGGTAAACACAAAGGCCTCTTAGCATAAAGCGCAGAGGCCTTTTCTGTTTTAGAACGCTGGTCGGTTGCCGCTTCTCTGCTGATGCGGATGATCGCCTCTCATCCGTCAGCACAAAAGCCCAACCAATAAATAGTTTCAACTTGCAAGCATCTTTTTTAAATAGGCAACATCAAATAAATTCACTGTTACAAATTTTCCTTTATAAAATACGGCCCAGTTATTAAAAACGCAAGGCAGCTCCTTTGCTTTTTGCAGCGTATCCACTTGAATGAAAGCTGCGGGAACATCATTGTGTTCACAATACTGCTTTATCCTCTCAACATTTTGATACACATAGGGGCATTGCATATCATAATATATTGTGAGCTGGTTGCTTTCCACTTGCTGTTTTTTCGCATTTTGTGCAAACTTTGGCGTTGTGCCGTCAAAAGAAATGGCAAGGAGCTCATATCCATTGTCCGTAGTATCCACAGACGTAAAGCCAAACTTCCTGGCAAATGACTGGTCCGAAAGCCATGCCTTTTGTTTTTTCGCTCCCAGCATGCAAACGCCGGATTTGCCATTTTTCCTGGCATCAGACAGGCAATACTCCATTAGCGCTTTTCCATACCCTTTTCCCTTGTAGCTGCCAGAAACCCACAAGCAATACAGGTAATAATAATTCTCGCCAATGATGGGTACCCATGCCCGCTCCAAAGGCGCATATTCAATAAAAACCGTGGCCTTTTCATTTAACTTTCGAAACACATGGCCTTCCTTTAAACGTTCTGAAAGCCATTGTTGTTTTGCCGCAATGCCGGGATGGGGCTTTTTGCTGCGAATTATGCAGCATAAATGCTCATTGGCAAGGTTTTCTACCGTCAAGTTAATAAAATCCGTATTCAAGTGCGCCCTCATTTTCAATGTCATATTTTAATTTACTTCATATGTTTATTATACCACTTGCAGCTGTGCTACCACAATTCCACATCTGCCGTCTGAAACATGTTTCATTGGCTCTTTTCCTTGGTTATAGGTTATACCGCGTTTTTCAGGGCAATTCGGTTGAAATGCAATGGCGCGGCAAAGAAAAAAAGCAGCGGAAGCCTTGGGTTTCCGCCACTTTCCAGCATTTTAACCGTTCATCTGCACCGCGCTTTGCGGACAACCAAAGGGCCATACTTTTCCCGGTTTGCCCATTAGCAGCAAAGCATTTAATCCCCCTCTACCATGCGATAACCTACTCCTACCTCCGTATGGATATATTTGGGCTCGCCTGGGTTCTTTTCCAGCTTGCGGCGGATATTCGCCATGTTGACCCGTAAAATCTGGTTGTCGCAATTGGCATGGGGCCCCCATATACTTTTCAGAATATAGTCGTATGTGAGCACTCGCCCTGCGTACCGGGAAAGCAGCGCTACGATCTTGTACTCAATCTGGGTCAGGTGCACCGCCTCCCCATCCACTTTAACATAACGTCGGTCAAAATCGATGGAAAGCCCTCCTACCGTAAACACATCCTCCTGCACGGTCTCCGTTTTGCTCCTGCCATGGCGCAGCGCCGTGCGGATCCGGGCAAGCAGTTCGGAGGTACCAAAGGGCTTTGTAATATAGTCGTCCGCACCCATATCCAGGGCTTCCACCTTATCCCGCTCGTGCCCTCTGGCAGACACCACAATGATGGGCACTGGGGACCATTCCCGCACCGTGCGTAAAATCTTTGTCCCATCCATATCCGGCAAACCCAAGTCCAGCAAAATGGCATCTGGACAATGGGAGGTAATCATCGCCAAAGCTTCCTGGCCGCTGGCTGCTTGCAAGGCCGTATAACCATTGGCATTTAAAACGGTAACCATGAAATTACAAATGCTGTTTTCATCCTCCACGATTAGGATGCTAGGTTTATATTGCATACATTACTCCTCTCCCAGCGGTAAATGAAATTGGAACATAACGCCTCCCCGAGGGCTGTTTTCCACTTTCATATTCCCGCCATGCGCTTGTATAATGGACATACACACGGCAAGGCCAATGCCCATATTGCGGCCGGTATCCGCTCCCCCCTGTTCCGCCCTGTGCAGATAATATCCGGTAAATAAATGGGGAATTTCAGAAGGCGGAATGGAATTGACGTCATTCCAAACTTCAAACACTGCCTGCTCTCCCACTTTTTTTACGCTAAGCTCCGCATGGGATGCCCCGCCGGAGTGCTTGGCCGCATTTTCCAGCAGGTTTACAATCACCTGCTCGATTAAAATAGGGTCCATGGGCACCTCCAGCATCTCCTCCGGCACCTGAACGGAAACAGGAAGTGCAGGGAAACGCTTGTGAAACTTTTGCACTGCCTCGCCCATAATCTCTTCCGCGGCCTCAGGCTGCTTATACAGGTTGGTTACCCCGCTTTGGAACCTGGTAACGGATAGCAGGTTCTCCACCATACGGATGAGCCACTCCGCCTCTTCCCGAATACCGGACAGCAACTCAATGCGGCGTTGCTTATCGATTACATCATCATTTTCCAAAATAGCGCTGCTGGCGCCCAGGATAGACGTAAGCGGCGTGCGCAGGTCATGGGATACTGCCCGCAGCAGGTTACTACGCATTTTTTCCAGCTCCGCCGCTGCCCGGAATTTTTCCTGCTCTTTAATCTGTGTGGTAAGGGTACAAGTAATCAGAGACACCACCAGCATGCTGATAAACGTGATGGGGTAGCCTGAAATCGTAAAATTAAAGGCAAAAAAAGGATAGGTAAACATATAGTTTACACAAAACATCCCTAAGAAGGATCCAATGATGCCATAAAAATAACCATTGGTAAACCGGGAAATCAATACCACCGCCAAAAGAAACAACATGGATACATAGGTATTGCCTCCTGGATCCAGGTTGCTCATGCACAGGCATAACACGCTGGTGCATAACAGGATTACAATGGTATATAACGTATCCCGCCAGCATAATGGGCATAAGTCTTTCAACCGGCGTTGCCGAATGCGGTTCACAACTATTCTCCTCCATGCTTTATCGCATTTCTTCTCAATCCTTCACGTATATTGTACCATTATTTATAATGGCAACCTATTCTTTTTGCTTTTTTCTTCTGATTTCCTCAAAATCAAATAGATTGGAAGAGGTTAGCAACCTACCAGGCTGTTTTTCACGTCCTTCTTTTATCATTATAAAAAATATATATGCTAAGATTGCATAAAGATTATCTTTATCCCGCCAAAGAACCGTTAAAATGCCTGAAAGTCCATTGTGGGGCATTTTTTTGCATGCTATCATACAGGTGATAACCACCCTTCTTTGTCTGATGGAATGCATGCAGAAACGTTGCAATCCCATTCAGGCAAACAACAGGCGGTGTTGTGTACCGCAATGCATAACACAGCCTTTTTCGTTCAAGACGATACGGAGTTAGTCCCTCCCCGTTATGAACGAGTAAAAACGGCTTCCGGTTCATTTGTGCCGGAAGCTGTTTTTATTATGTTCCAACCATCGTGGTCCGCCTATCAACAAATTTTTCTGGCCTTTTCTAAAAGAATTTGGATTTTGCGCCAAACGGGGAAGGGAATATAATATACTTAGAGCCATATCGCCCGGTCTTACATGGCAGCGTTGGTTCTGTTCATAAAATCGTAAGAAAACCATGCCCTCCAGCTTAAGAAAAGGCTGCTATGCTCTATGCATAGATATGGGACGGGGAAAGAGGGAAACGCCGTGGAACAGCAAAACATATTGGTTTGCGACGATGAAAAAGCCATCGTAGACGCATTACGAATTTATTTGACCCAAGCGGGCTACCGGGTGCTTAGCGCAGGCAATGGCCGCGAGGCGCTGCGCATTTTGGAAGAAGAGCCGGTGCATCTCGTTATTCTGGACGTAATGATGCCGCAGATGGACGGGATCACCGCCATCCAGCGCATCCGTGAAGCCAGCCGCATTCCAGTGATTATGCTTTCCGCTAAGAGCGAAGGCGCGGATAAAATCCTGGGATTGGATCTGGGAGCCGATGATTATGTGGCCAAACCTTTCGACCCCTATGAGCTGCTGGCCCGGGTCAAATCCCAGCTGCGGCGCTATACTCAGCTGGGGGCGGACCTGACTTCTTCCCAGGTTTACCGGTTAGGCGGCCTAACGGTGGATGATGAAAAGAAGGAAGTGCGCGTGGATGGCGAGCAGGTAAAACTCACCCCCATGGAATACGGTATTTTGCTGCTGCTCATCAAAAACCCTGGCCGGGTGTACACCATTCCCCAGATCTACGAGCAGGTATGGAACGAGCCTGCATACGCGGCGGAAAACACCGTGGCTGTGCACGTGCGGCGAATCCGCAAAAAAATCGAGATCAATCCCGAAAATCCCAAATACTTAAAGGTGGTGTGGGGTATTGGATACAAATTGGAAAAGCAGTAAGCCGCAATTGGCCGCGCCGCATAAAAAACAACCGGACTATCATAACTGCAAATTTGTTTATAAAGGGATCGCATTATTCCTTTGCCTGCTGGCGACATGCATGATGGTATACGGGACGCTCAATGGCCGGGAAGGGCTCCAAGTGTTGAAAGACGGAGAGCGCCGTTACCTCAACAGCCAGACTTTTCGGGCTGATTTTACTCAAACAGCAGCCATTTTGGAAGACTATGCCATGCTGCTGCAAAGCAGCGCCCTGACCGCCCAGCAGCAGCAAACCGCTTCATTATGGAAGCAGCAGCTGGAAAGCGCAGGATTATCGTATACGCTCATTTCTTCCGGAATGGACTGGATGCAAACTCTGGAGCAATATACAACGCTTCCCGCCCATTGTGTCATCTACCCGGACGGAAAGCGCAGCATCGGGATAAACGCAAACTATGCTACCGGCGCGGCAGGACCTGGCGCTCTTGCCCTGGAAGAAGCGCAGTCTGTTCCCATTGCCATAGGCGGCCTGTCCAACCAGCAATTTGAACAGCAGCAATCCCAATGGCAACAGGATTATTCCACAGGCGTGCTGGCCCTGTGGCTGTTCTTTGGCGGCGTAGCGTTGCTGATATGCAGCACGGTTTATCTGGTGGTATGCGCCGGCCGCCGTCCAGGGCAGCAGGAGGTGTTCCTGGTTTGGTGGGATTGGCTGTTTTTAGACTTACAGGCAGTAGCGGTATTCTTCTTATGCGCCTTTGCCTTCATGGGCGCAGAACAACTGGCTGTTCAGGCCATCGATCACGCTTCCGGTCCCCACACGCTATTGTTGTTGGTGCTCTGCCTGGCAGCGGTGCTGCTTTGCCTTGCGGTTTTCACCAGCTGCGCCCGGCGGATCAAGCAGCACAGGTTTTTGCGCCATACGTTCCTTGGCTGGGCTTGTATGGTGATTTATCGGCTGCTAAAAAGGGGTATGCAGGCGGTTTCGCGGGCATTTCGCGCTTTGGCACCCACTCCTCTCGCAGTTATGCTCATGGTGGGCATCTGTATTGCGCTGTTGATCTTATGGCAGAGCTGGCCTGGAAGTTTCGGCGCATTTCTTTTTGCCGTGCTGCTAGCGCTGGGCTGTGGCGGATACCTGTTTCAGGAACGGGCCATTGCCCAGGGCTTAAAACGCATGCGGGAAGGAGACTTATCCAAGCCGTTGCGCCAACCCCGCATATGCACGCCCCCGCAGCGCAACATGATAGACGACGTAAACAACCTGGCCCAAGGCATACAGGCTGCTGTACGGGAGCAGGTGAAGGCCCAGTCCATGAAAACCGAGCTCATTACCAATGTATCCCATGACTTGAAGACCCCTCTCACCTCTATACTGGCTTATGTGGATCTATTAAAGCAGACAGAGCTGCAGCCGGACCAAAAAGAGTATGTGGAGGTGCTCAGCCAGAAGACCCAGCGGCTAAAAAGGCTCACGGAAGATCTGTTTGAAGCCGCAAAGGCGGCCAGCGGCAATATGCCCGTGCATCTGGAGCGGCTGGATGTATGCGAACTGATCCGCCAAGGCACGGCGGAACTGGAGGACCGTATCACAGCTTCCGGTCTTGATTGGCGGATCATCCTGCCGGATCAGCCCCTCTTTGCTACTGCAGACGGGCGCTTACTGTGGCGGGCATTGGAAAACCTCTGCTCCAATGCCATCAAATATGCCCAGCCCGGTTCCCGGGTATATTGGGAAGCGGCACCCAGCCAGGAAGCCGGCTATATTGCCATCATCATGAAAAATGTTTCCAAAGACCCCTTGAATATTTCTGCTGATGCGCTTACCCAGCGGTTTGTGCGGGGAGATGCCTCCCGTTCAACGGAGGGCTCCGGCTTGGGCCTTTCTATCGTAAAAAACCTGACGGAGCTTATGGGCGGGCGCTTTCTATTGACCATTGACGGGGATTTATTTAAAGCCATGGTAGAGATTCCCGTATCCTCTGGCCAGGAAACAGAACGGCCAGAGGAGCAAGTTTAATATTCTTTTTGCTTCTATGCTAAAATAATATGATAGAATAAAAAATAACATTGGGCAGCGAAAGCCGCAAGCTACAGCGCGCGGCTTTTCCCCTGCCAAACCGGAGTGTTATACCTTGAGGCCCTATGATTTCGGGGATCAGTAAGCATTTGGGGTGAGATTGATGCGTATTGTCAACCTGATGGAAAATACCAACCACAATCCCCAGCTGCAGTGTGAACACGGGCTGAGTCTCTATGTGGAATTACCCAATCACCGTCTGCTTTTCGATACAGGCGCAAGCTCTGCGTTTGCTCAAAATGCGGCTTTGCTGGGGGTGGATTTGGCCCTGGTGGACACAGCGGTGCTCTCTCATGGCCATTTTGACCATGGCGGCGGGCTGGGGGAGTTCCTCCGGCAAAATTCGGTTGCCCCGGTTTATCACCAGCAAAGCGCTTTTGCATTTTATTGCAACCGGCATCATGCATATATCGGACTGGATGCGGGCCTGTCTTCCCATAAGCAGTTGGTTGCCGTAACAGGTGACCATTGGATTGATTCCTCGCTTTTCCTGCTGAACCAGGTTTCCGGCAAAATCCTTTGCCCTTTTTCCAACCAGGGGCTGATGATGCAGCGCGCAGAAGCGCTTACCCCCGACGATTTTATTCACGAGCAGAGTCTGGTTCTCTGCCGCCCGGAGGGGAATGTGCTCCTAAGCGGCTGCTCTCATCGGGGTGTGATAAATATTCTGGAGGCTTACCAAGCGGTTTTTGGAGCACTTCCCGCCGCTTTCATCGGGGGACTGCACCTGAAGCAGGAAAGCCCATATCATCCGGAAGAGCTGGATGCCATCCGGCAAACGGGAGCGTATCTTCGCAATCTGGGAATACCAATCTATACTTGCCATTGTACCGGCCTTGCCGCTTACGATATACTCAAATCCCAGTTGGGCAGCCAGCTGGCATATTTTAGCACCGGGGAAGAACTGAGGCTGTAAACCAGCGTCCTGCTTGCTTAAAAGGCATTGAGCGGGAAAGCGTATTGAGGCAGACTGTGTCGAATAGTAAAGGGGCGTTGCCCCTTTTTTATTCGTTCAGATTTCGTTAAGACTCCGCCCGATCAATTTACATTTATGTGCCTGTCACTTACTATGAAACAATACGTAAAGAAAAATGAAGATTGAAGGGGTATCATCATGTCTGGGGAAACGCTACAAACATTTCTGGCTATGTTGGGGTATATGCTGGTGGTAGTTGCCATCGGGCTGTATTTTGCCAAACGGGCCAACACTGACTCACAAACCTATTTTTTAGGCAAACGCTCTCTGGGGCCTTGGATTGCCGCCATGAGCGCGGAAGCTTCGGATATGAGCGGCTGGCTGCTGATGGGGCTGCCTGGAGTAGCTTATTGGTGCGGCATCGCGGACGCTGCCTGGACAGCAATCGGTTTATTACTGGGCACCTATATCAACTGGCTGCTGGTTGCTAAACGGCTCAGACGCTATTCCGTGGTATCCGGCGACGCCATCACCGTGCCCGACTTTTTCAGCAACCGCTTCCACGAAAAGAAAAAAGTGCTTTTGACCATCAGTGCGCTGTTCATCCTGGTGTTTTTCACCGTTTACGCTTCCAGTTGCTTTGTGACCTGCGGAAAGCTCTTTAGCACGCTTTTCGGCCTATCCTATCATTCTATGATGATTGCCGGGGCCATATTCGTGGTGTTTTACACTTTTCTAGGCGGGTTTCTGGCGGAAAGCGCGTCGGATTTCATGCAGGCTATCGTAATGATATTTGCTTTGCTGGTCATCCTGGTTTTAGGTACTGCAGCTGCGGGAGGTATGGATGCAGTGTTGGAAAACGCAAAGGCCATCCCCGGTTATTTCTCCCTCACATCCCTGGCCTCTCCCGCTTTGGACTCTAGCGGCGTGCAGCTTGCGCAAGGAGGGGCTCCGGTATTCGGCGAGCCTGGAAACTATGGCTTTTTGACCATCATCTCCACCCTATCCTGGGGCCTAGGCTACTTTGGCATGCCTCAAGTGCTGCTGCGGTTTATGGCGATCCGCAAGGAAGGGGAACTCAGGCAATCCCGTCAGATTGCAACCATTTGGTGCGCACTTTCCTTGTTTGCCGCCGTGTTTATCGGCGTAATCGGCCGGGCGTTGTTCCCTGCGGAAGCAGCGCTGGCTACCGCCTCTGGAGCGGAAAACGTGTTCATCACCATTTCCCAATCCCTGTTGCCGCCGTTATTGGCTGGCATCGTGATGGCAGGAATTCTGGCCGCTACCATCAGCTCCTCCGATTCCTATCTGCTTATCGCTGCCTCTGCCTTCTCTAAAAACATTTATGAAGGCATTCTCAAACGCAACGCTACGGACAAGCAGGTCATGCGGATATCCCGGATCATGCTGCTGATGATTTCCCTGTTGGGGGTGGCTATCGCCTGGGATGAAAACAGCGTGATCTTTACCATCGTATCCTTTGCATGGGCGGGATTTGGCGCAACCTTTGGGCCTGTGATGCTATTCTCCCTGTTCTGGAAGCGTACCACTCACGCAGGCGCAGTGGCCGGCATGATTACAGGGGGCGTTATGGTATTCTTCTGGAAGCTGGTTCTCAAGCCTCTGGGCGGTTTGTTGGGCATATACGAACTGTTCCCTGCTTTTCTCATTTCCTGCCTGGTTATCCTGGTGGTATCCCTGTGCGGCAAACAGCCGGATGCAACGTTGCAACGGGAATTTGAATTGGTGCGCAAAGGCGCCTGATGCTTACAATAAAAACATCCCTCGGCTATGCGCCGGGGGATGTTTTTGATTTGGTTTACAGGCTTTCCTTTACCAGCTTACCCAACCGCTCTAGCCCTATGGTGATCTTTTCCGGCGTAGCAGAGGAGAAGTTCAACCGCATGGTATTTTGCCCCATAGCGGAAGGATTTACAAAGAAATACTGCCCTGGAATGAACGCCACCTTGATTTCGCTGGTAGCCCGCGCCAGCATCTTCGGCATATCCGGCGCGCCCGGCAGTTCGCCCCACACAAACAGGCCGCCGTCGGGATGGGTGAATTTGCATGCCTCAGGGAAAAATTCCTTCAACCCCGCCTCCATAGCGTTGAGCCGCTCCGCATACATGGGGCAGATGCTCTGTAAATGTCCCGGCAGCATGCCCCGGCGCAGGAACAAGTCCGCAATCGCCTGGGAAAGGTTTGTGGTATGGGTATCGCTGCCCTGTTTGGCTACCGTAAGCTTTTTAATGATTTCCGGCGTAGCCACTACCGCGCCCACCCGCAGGCCGGGAGAAAGGATTTTGGAGAAGCTGTTGAGCATCATCACATGGCCGGTTTTATCGTATGTTTTGATAGGGGCGAGCGCTGTGCCGCGATAACGCAGATCGCCATAAGGATCGTCCTCAATCACCATCACATCGTACCGGGAGGCAAGCTCTGCTACTGCCTTGCGGCGCTCCTCACCCAGGGTTTTTCCCGTAGGATTTTGGAATGTGGGGATGCAATAGAAGAGTTTGGGATGCAGGGTTTTCATCTTCTCTTCCAGTTCTTCCAGCACCACGCCCTCATCATCCATGGATACCGGCACGCAGTCACCCTGATAAGTGTGGAAAATCTGCAGCGCGCCCAGGAACGTAGGGGACTCTACCAACACCTTATCGCCGGGATCAAGAAAGATTTTTGCAATCAGATCCAATCCCTGGGTAGAACCGGTGAGGGTAATCACGTTCTCAATTTGTGCCTCTACCCCTTTGGGGCGGGCAATATGCTCCAGATAGGACTCCCGCAAGGGCATAAATCCCTCAGTGGTGCCATATTGCAAAATATTCGCTCCGTTTTTTTCCAGAACCTCATGCGCCATTTGTTCCACCATATCCAGGGGGAAGGATTCTTTTGCCGGATTACCGCCGCCAAAGGATATGATTTCCGGATCGCCCATCAATTTAAGGATTTCGCGGATCACGCTTCCTGAAACGCCGTCCATACGCTTTGCAAATGCCGTCATGCCCTTCACGCTCCATTCATATTATTTTGTTCATTGTATCATTGATCTGTTTCTTATTTTTATTGTACTCTTTCCTCCCACTGGGGGCAAATATATTATGCGTGCTTTGGGGTAGGCTTTTCGTGAGTTGACCGGATGGATATGGTATAATAAGGTGGTAAAGCCGCTGTGTCCTGTTGATGTTTCCCATGGGTAAGGGCAACGGCGGGTAGACGCCTTCCCACAAGATTATCAAAGGAGTGCCCTTATGTCGTATCAGGCCTTATACCGAAAATACCGCCCCCGCCTGTTTTCCCAGGTGCTGGGGCAGGAGCATATCACCACCACTTTAAAAAACCAGGTAGCGGCTGGCCATGTGGCCCATGCCTATCTGTTTTGTGGTTCCCGGGGAACCGGAAAAACCAGCACGGCCAAAATACTGGCGCGAGCCGTTAACTGCCTGCACCCGCAGGATGGAGAACCCTGCGGCGTTTGTGAAAGCTGCCGGCGCAGCGACCTGGAGGACACGGTGGATATCATCGAGCTGGACGCTGCCTCCAACACAGGCGTGGAGGATATGCGGCAGTTGCTGGAAAAAGCGCGCTTCACTCCCCTGCATCTGCCGAAAAAAGTATATATCATCGACGAGGTACACGCGCTCTCTAATAATGCGTTTAACGCCCTGCTCAAAACCCTGGAAGAGCCGCCTTCCCACGTGGTGTTTATCCTGGCCACTACCGAGCCGCAAAAGCTGCCTGCTACCGTGGTTTCCCGCTGCCAGCGATATGATTTTCATCGTCTGTCCATGGAAATTATCATCGAGAACCTGAAAAGCGTGCTTTCTCAGGCAGGCGCCCAAATCGAAGCGGAAGGGCTGGACGTAATTGCCCGTGCAGCCGACGGGGGCATGCGTGATGCACTGAGCCTGGCAGACCAATGCCTGGCCTTTTGCGGGGAAAAGGTAAGCGCACAGGATGTGTACGATGTGCTGGGCAGCATGGACCAGGGCTTTCTGTTTGACGTAAGCGAGGCGTTACTGGAGGGCGATGCAGGGGCTGCTTTGCGGCAGCTCAACCAGGTTATCCAATCCGGCCGAGATCTTTCCGTGTTTGTACAGGACCTGGCCCAGCATATGCGGGCGCTTTTGGTGGCCAATGCCTGCGGCAGTTGTGCCGACATTCTGGACTGCACCAAGGAAACCATGGCACGCTATCAAGCACAGGCGGCAAAAGCTTCCGAAGCGCGGCTATTGAGCGCTATGCAGATTTTAATCCGCACCCAAAGCGAGATGCGCTATTTACGGCAGCCCAGGGTGTTGGTGGAAAGCGCTCTGGTGCGCATTTGTCGCCCCGAGGACGCCTTAAACCTGCTTGCTCTGGAAGACCGCATTGCCAGGCTGGAAGCGCGCTTGGAAAGCGGGGTTATGGTGTCCGCCTGCACTGCCGCACCGCAAAAGTCAGAAGCATCTTCCTCCATTTCGGCCCCGCCTTGGGAGATGGATGCGCCCCCGCTGCCTGAGGCCCCACCGGCGCCTTCTGATGCAGGTGAAGCATGCCCCTTGCCCGAACCGCCAGCCCCCCCCCTCTCCCCCCCCCCCCCAGAA
>JAEXFV010000027.1 GCA_023451115.1 Bacillota bacterium | reverse complement strand
ATCTGGTACTTTCCTGGAGTAAATGTTTTCAATAGCGAGCCTGCATTGGAAAACTGCTCTGTCTCTAACGGTATGCCACGTTGGGTACAATACTTTCGCAACATATTCAAGAGGATCTTGCAGTCCGCAGCCGTATCCTCACAGATGCCAATCCGCATTTTTATTCTCCATTTATATCGATTACCCCATCCCGGTGCCACATTTTTTATACTTTGCCGCCCCGGCGCCCAGGGAATTTATTTGCGCCCTAAAAACCCCCAAACCATTGATTTCATGGGAGGAATCCCGTTTATAGGAAACCCTGTTATTTTAATCTATATTCATCCATATATATTATATCATAAAACCATTTCATACGACATATTTCTCCATAAAAATCATATTTTCGCAGCGCAATGCATTTTTATCCATGCAAAAAGGGTGTCAGCGCACCCTTATGCTTTCATTTGATTCACCAGACTGAAGAAAAGGCTTTTCAAACAAACGATAAAACCATTTCAAAGGTGGCATCCCATAGCGGTTGCCTTCATGCCTAGTCGTCTTCTTTTTTATACAGAATCATGCTACAATAGCCACATCAATGAGAGGAGCCTCTGCCATATGAAATATGCTTACGGCTATACAACGCCTCTGGGGACAATACAAATTGCCCAGGAGTCTGAAGCCATTACCAATGTTTTTTTCGGTAATACGATTGTTCCTAAGGAATATGTTGTGAAACAAACCCCGCTGTTGGCACAGGCGGGCGAACAACTTGCGGCCTATTTTGCAGGAACCCGGCGGGAATTTGATTTGCCGCTTGCCCCGGAAGGAACTGCTTTTGAGCTTTTGGTTTGGCAAGCGCTCCAAACCATCCCCTATGGCGAAACCCGTACCTACAGCAGCATTGCCGCTCAGATCGGGCATCCCCTAGCAGCCCGGGCGGTAGGCCGAGCCAACGCCCTCAATCCGATTTCTATCTTTATCCCCTGCCACCGGGTCATCGGAGCCAATGGCAAACTGACGGGATACGCCGGCGGGTTGGAGGCAAAGCAGTTTTTATTGCATTTGGAGGGGTGGCAACAAAACCGGCTTTGACACAGGGCCTTGCAAAGGTTTTTCTCCTATGGGTTGGGGAGCGGCTCTATTACGGGCTCCCGGCCTGCGCCCTGGAGCGGGCCTTGCCAACGGGCTTTTTCCATATCCACTCTGCCGTCCGGTAAAAACGGCACGTTTTCCCCTTCCAACATTGCCCGGTGTATACAAGTGCCGCCAAAGCATTCCCCATAGCACAGGCTACCGTCTTGGAATACCACCCGGTGGCAGGGCAGCCCTTCCGGCGCAGCTCGCATGGCGTATCCTACGCCCCGGGCATATCGCGGCCGTCCAGTGAGACGAGCGATTTGCCCATAGGAAACCACTTTCCCCGCCGGGATCTGAGCCACGATTTCATAAACCGCCTGATAAAATCCTGATTGCGTCATAGCGTTTAACGCCTCATTCCCCGTAATATTGCCTTATGGGCTTGGCTAACCCGGTAGGATTCCCAGCTTTTTTGCAATGCCTTGTGGTAGGTTGCGTCATCCAGGCGGCTTTTTCCCAGATATGCAAGGGTAATCTCTGGGAACTTGGCCATACACACGGACACTGCCCAGGCAACCGCCATCCTGGCATAATATCCTGTGGCGCTTACCGCATCCATCGCAGTCAATACATCCCGAACATGTAGCTCATCTATAAAATGATCCAACAGCATCACCACGCCAAAACGGGCAAAAAACTCTTCTTCCCATTGACAATAATCCAAACACAGAGGCCAGAATACATCCGGCTCCCGCTTCACCGCTTTTAAACCACAGCAAAAGCTGTCGCAAACCGACCAGTTGTTGATCTTTGGCACAAAACGCTGGATATGCTCCACCCGTTCCCACGCCCCCATTTTTGCACAGCCGATTACCATGCCTTGCAGCATCGTCTCTTCAAAGGTTTGATCCTCCGCCTGCTGCAAAAACTTCTGCCAGTCCGCCCTAGCGATCTGCCGCGCCAGTTTACGCAACGCCGGGAGGCGCACGCCCAACATGTTGGAAACGCCAGGAAGTAGCCCTGCACTGAATTTTTTGAATTCCGGCTCGCTCATTTCAGCCAGCTGCCGGCGAATTTGTGCAATTTCCATTTTGTCCTTTCTATCCCAGGTTCGCTATCCTTTGGACAGCGCCTGGTCATAGCATAAGTTTCCAAACACCTTTTTAATGGCAGGGGCTCTCTGAAGCAGCCCACAAAACAGCCAGGAAAATCCGGGGCAAAGCCAGATTGGCTTTCCACAATTCTCTCTTATCTCACGCACAAGCTGGCTGGTACAGTAATACCTATCATCCTGGGGAAAAAACAGGCCGCCCTGCCCCTTTTGTAACATTCCCTGTACTGCTTGGCAAAGCGCGGCGATGTTCACCATACTGCGTTGGTTATTGATTTGGGGGAATACCGGGCTTTTCTTTGCGAATGCTTCCAGTTTGGCGTAATTTCCTTTGCAACCTTTTCCATATACCATAGGCGGACGCAAAATCGCAACTTGGAATTGCGGCCCTGCTAAAAGCCGCAAGCCCCCTTCCGCTTCTAATTTGCTTTGTGCATACCAACTCACCGGGTGTTCTGGCGTATCCCGCCGGATAACCAGCGGTGCGCCCAAACGCCCCTGTTCTCCATACACAGCCATGGTGCTGAAAAATACAAATTGCTTTACCCCTGCGGCCCGGGCAGCTTTCGCCACCTCTAAGGTTAAATCCCGGTTAACAGCAAAATAAGGTTCTCGCCCCGTTGCCTTTTCCTTTTTATGGGCCAGACCTGCCGTATGCACTACAGCATCAAAATCACAAAATCGGCAATTTCTCCAGCTCTCATCCCGCAAATTCAGGCGCGCCACTTGGAACTTCTCCGGCCGCTGGCGCAAATGGGCCTCCAGCGCACATCCAATATACGCCTTTTCCCCTGTAATCAATACGCGCTTCATAGCTGTTTCTCCTGGGGAGGCTTGGCGCCCTCCACTACCCCTTTACCCGTTCGCACGCTGCCCACGGTGGCAAACAGGCAGCGGCAATCAAAAGAAAAACTCATGCGCCTGATATACTCCCCATCCAGCGCGGCCTTTTGCGCAATGGAGAGCGCGTCCCTGCCGTTGACCTGGGCCCAACCGGTTAACCCGGGGCGCACATCGTTGGCGCCGGAGGTATCCCTTGCCGCAATCAGGTCAAACTGGTTCCACAGGACAGGCCTGGGGCCCACGAAGGACATTTGCCCCACCAGGATATTCCATAGTTGCGGCAGTTCATCCAGCGAAGTCCTGCGTAAAAACCGGCCAACCCTGGTAATATACTGTTCCGGGGATTCCAGCAGGTGCGTAGGGGTATCCTTAGGGGCATTTGTACGCATGGTACGAAATTTCAGGATGTAAAAGGGGTTCTTTCCCTTTCCTATTCTTCTCTGCTGAAACAGCACAGGGCCGGAAGATTCCAGTTTGATGGCCAATGCCAGCGTAACCAGCAACGGAGATAACACAATCCCCCCTGCCAGCGCGCAAATGATATCCAATCCCCGTTTGATCATCCGGTACATGTCCTTCTCCTGCCATACTGAAATTTATTCCCTATCCCCACAGCCTACATACTCAGCGGATATTCTACCGGCATAGGTGTTGGCACCAAAGCATCATCTGCCGCGCAGCAATCCGCTGGATGATAGGTGGGCACTACCTGTGCCATATAGCGGTGGACAAGCGTGGGTTCTTTCTCTACCTGCTCGAAAAGATAAGAAAGCCTCCGGTAAATCTGCGCAGCGTCCACAGGATGCGGCTTTCCCACTAAAATGCCGGGGAATGTACTTTTGCTGCATTCGTCCGGATTTAACAGTTCTTCATACATTTTTTCTCCCGGCCGCAGCCCCGTATAAACGATGGGGATATCCACATCCGGCTCAAAGCCGGAAAGCCGGATAAAGGTGCGGGCAAACTGGTCAATGGATACGGGTTGTCCCATATCCAACACAAAAACCTCCCCTTGCGCTGCCATGGAACCGGCTTGAATGACCAGCCTGGCAGCTTCCGGTATGGTCATAAAATATCGAGTGACATCCTTATGCGTCACCGTGACCGGACCTCCTGCCTCAATTTGCTGCCGAAACAAGGGAACTACGCTGCCGTTGGAGCCCAAAACATTGCCAAAGCGCACGGTTACATATTGGGTGGCTTTGCTGGTCTGGTTAAAGTATTGCATGATGAGCTCACAAAGATATTTGGTTGCCCCCATAATGTTAGCCGGGTTCACCGCTTTATCTGTTGAAATCAGTATAAACCGCTTGGTTGCTGCCACATCCGCTGCTTTGCTTACGATGAAAGTGCCTTCAACATTATTTTTTACCGCTTCTGCAGGGCAACGTTCCATCAAGGGCACGTGTTTATGGGCAGCCGCATGGAACACCACGTCCGGCCTGTATGTTGCAAACAGCTGGCTCACCTGGTCTGCATCCTGAACAGAGCCGATCTCCACCCTTAAATCCAGTTGATCCTGATATCGTTGTTTCAGCTTCATATAAAGCGCATAAGCGTCGTTTTCATAGATATCAAAAATCACAATGCGTGCTGGCCGAAATGGAGCGATCTGCATGCACAGCTCACTGCCGATAGACCCCCCTCCGCCTGTCACCAGCACTACGCTGTCCTGGAGATACTGGCTGATATTTTCTATTTCCAGCTGTACCTCTTCCCTTGCCAAAAGGTCTCCAATATCCACATCCCGCATCCGCTTGATGTCCACCCCTTCCAGCACATTATCCAGCCCTGGAACGATTTTGAGCTTACAGCCGGTTTTTGTGCACAGTTCCATCATGCGTCGCCGGGCCGCGCCATCTGCCGAGGGCACGGCAAATATAATTTGCTTGATATAATATTTTTGCACCAACGCCGGGATATCCTCTGTTTTTCCCAGCACCCGTACCCCCTGAATACGAATGTTTTTCTTATCCGGATCATCGTCTACAAACCCCACCGGTCGCAAAGAAAGCCGCTCCCGCTCTTGTATTTGTTTGAGCAGGGCCACCCCGGTAGCGCCTGCTCCCACCAGCAGCACGGGTATGGTTTCGCGGGTCATTAAAAAGCCTCCCCGTACAAACCGCCGCAATACCCGGTAGGACATACGGGTTCCGCCAAAAAGCAGCATCAGGATCAGCCCCGCCGCAATATACACCGACCGGGGCAGCCTGTCCGCCCGGATGATTGCATACACATAACAAAGCAAAGCGGCAATCGGGCAGGCGAAGATGATTTTCACCAGTTCTTCCAAACCTGCATATTCCCACATGCTGCTATAAAGATGCAACACCCCGTTAACAGCCCAATGGATCGCTACGATAACGCCGATGGAGCTGAGGTAACAAGCGTACATGCGCTCCGGCACCGCTCCGCCATAGCGAAACAGCAACGTAAACAAATAAGCCAGGACTACCCAGCCTGCGTCAAGCAGCAGCAAAAGCCCCCGCTTTACCCATGCATGGTGCAGCCAGGTAAAATCCATCAGCCGCTGTACCAGATTATTCGCCTTCCGCTTCTCCATATCTGCCGGCGCCTCCTAGCGCCTGGGCCGGGGGGCAATCGTGATGGGCGGCTTACCCTGGGCCAGGCAAATTTCCCCCTCCAACAACCCCATCATCAGCCAGAATATCGGCGCTACCAGCACAATAGAGAAGCTGAAAAACGCCTGCACACAATAGCACAGCACGCTGCAGCCCCACGCAGGAATAGCCCACCCGCTTTCCTTATGCCGTAAAGCACGCACCAACAACGTGACCAGCAGCGCAACATAACAGATGCCGCCCAATATGCCAAACTGTATCAAAATATCCAGGTATTCATTATGTGCCGTATCAAAATAAGGGCCTACTCTGCCATAATATGCAATCACATCATCCAAATAATTCCCCTGGAATACCATTGCAAAAGTATCCGGCCCGGTACCCAGCACCGGGTGCTGCAACACAAGCGGCAGGGTACGCTTCCAGAGAAAGATACGGCCCGTGCCAAAATGGTCATCCCAATTTCCATGCAGGAGCATCTGCTGGGCTTCATATAAAAATCCGCTTTGATTGGTCAACTCTAAATGAAGGAACGCCAGCACGCCTGCAATCAGCAGCAAAAGCAAGCATGCTGCCCAAAGCAAGGTAAACTGCCTTTTACTCCATTTGATCTTATCCCGCAATAAATAAGCGGCCAACCCCATGCCACCTGCCAAAGCAGCAAGCAGCAAAAGCAAACCGGCATCTTTGCCAAACCCAATCCGCACAAGGGGCGTTCCATCCCCATCGCCATAAGGCAGAGCAATGCGCCACAAGGCGGCTACCAGCCCAAGCAAAGCATATAGCAACCCGCCTCTGGCTATGCGCTGGGGCGTATTCCATAACAGCAGAGGAAACAACAGCAAAAACACGCCAATGCCTACTATGCCGCTATCATTGCGAATAGCCAGCAAGAAATAAAAGCACAGGCAAGCTGGCACAAGCAGCCAATAACGCCGTTTTTGCTGCATACACAAAAAAGCGGCGCAAAATGCCGGCAATCCCAAACACAACATACCTGACACCATGTTCTGATTGCCTATCGTGGAATAAAAATTAGAATTATAAGCCGTATAACTGCCAGGGTACAGATGAAACACATTTATCCCAAACGCCTGGATTATGCCAATCATGCTCAATGCTGTAAAAGACGCCGCCATCCCCCACAGCAGCCACTCTTTTTTCTCAGGTAAAAAGCAAGCCGCAATGAAAAAAGCCACCCCATAAAGCAACCGTGTCAGCAAACCGTTGAACCGGGGGCCGCCAACCCAAAGAGTAAATTCCGGTACATATTCCAACGTTTCCTCCGGCACTTCATAGTTGGAACATACGGCAGCCGCGATACAGCAAAGGGTAAATGCCAGCATCCATTTTTTACTGGAAGAAGTGTTGCTCCACCACCGTTTCGGGCTGCATTGAGGCCTCCAGCCGTCCATCAGCGCCAGAAAAAAAGCCAGCCCTAGCAATATCAAAAAAACAAAACTGCAAATCCGGAAAAAATTATATTTTGTGCTGGTCAACGTGGAATATCCCTCTATAAATAAGGGGAAGGCCGCCAATATCAGGCTGCAATACGCCAGGCTGATCCAGTTAGCCGTCACACGAAAATTGCCTTCTGGCAAGTCTTTTTTTGATCCTGTTCTTTTTTTTGTCACGCGCGCTTTCACCTGCCGGTTTTGTTTTGGCTATTGTACCACAGGAAAGCCGCATTGTGTAGTGGAACAAAAAGGAGGCCGCCATAAGGCGGCCCCTCTCGTGCGACGTTAGGCAGTATGGGCTTTGCGTAATGCTTTAATTACGCACGAACCTTCTTGAACACAACTACGCCAGCCAGAGCAGCAATGATCATCACAAAGCCGATCATGGTGGAAGCGTCGCCGGT
>JAEXFV010000018.1 GCA_023451115.1 Bacillota bacterium | reverse complement strand
TCAATAAAAAATAGAAATTCAACCGCATGCTGGTCATATAAATAATTGGAAAACGCTGCGGCTGGAACGGAAAATTGCGCTCCGGCGCCGCCGCCCGGAAAGGGGACGTTCCATGAAAAAACTGGGTTGGGTATTACGGGTGCTGCTTTCGGCAGCGCTGATCGCCTTTTTGGTTTTGGCGCCGGGGTATTTGCAGCGGGCTTTGGGACGCAATCCTTATCATGAGCTGCTTTCAGGGGAAAAGGAACCATGGAGCGGGGTCATTACCATATGGCACATTGTGGGTTTTAAAACATACCAGGGCAGTATCACCGCTTATTTGGAAAGCTGCGCAGCCTCCTATGAGAAGGCACATCCAGGCGTATACGTAGAAGTGCTGGGCATGGACCTGACAGGCATGGAAGAGCGGCTTGCCCGGGGAGAAACGCCCCATGTCTGGTCTTTTCCCAGCGGCGCTTTGTATGCCCAGAGGCTCAGCCCCCTGGAGTTAGGCCAATTGCCCGGGTTTGTTGGAAACTTGGCCCCTGCTGTGGAGGAGGGAAACACGTATGCGGTGCCCTATCTTTACAGTGGATATTTTTTATTGGGCAATACCATTGTCACCCAGGATAAGGGGTTGACCTGGCCGCACAATCAAGAGGAGATTACCGGGCAGCTGTTGCAGCAGGCGCTGGATATGGCAGGGGGCAAGGGCAGAGCGCAGTTGTGTGCCTCGGAGCTGTTTTGCGCCATGTGGGAATTGACAGGGGTATCCGCTCCCGAGGGGGATTTCAATGCCGGGCAGGTAGCCTTGCGGATTGGAGACGCCAGAACTTGCGGCGATCTGGCTCGCAAACAGGAGAGCGGGGGATTTACCTTTGATGCGCTGCCCCTTCCCAACTTTACGGACCAGGTGCAGTACATCGGCGTAGATGCTGTAGCGTCCGGGCAGGCGGCAAACCATGCACAAAACCTTATTCGCCTGCTGCTGGAGCCCAAAGCCCAGGGGAAAACAGCTGCGCTGGGAGCCATGCCGGCGGTACAGGGGGTTGAGGCTTCCTACACCATCGGCACGTTGCAGGCGCTTGCCCAGGCTTATGGGCAGCCGCAAGCGCCAGATCCCTTTTTGTGGCAGCGCCATAAGCAGGCGCTGCTGGAGGAAGCGGCCCGGGCTATGAGTGGAGACACCCAGGCGCTCAAAGCCTTTCAAGAGCGCCTGGAGCAGGTGATGGGCGGCTAAAATGGCGTTCCTTGCATTGCGTAAGATTGGGAATTGCGATACAATAAAATTTAAATAGTTCTCGGAATGGAATGGGAATTTGGCGCAACACAATGGGATACCTTGTGACAGCGTAAAGGCTTTTATGCTGTGGGTAAGAAAGGAATTGCTGGGATGAACCGGTTGGAACTGTTATGTGCAGCCCTGGAAACAATGGAATATCGCCGAAATGTGTCCATGGCGGAACTGACGACCTTCCGGGTAGGCGGGCCTGCGGATGTTGTGGTTTGGCCGCAAACCATCCAGCAGGTACACAAAGCGTTGGCTGCCTGCAAAAGATTGGAACTTCCGTTTACGGTGATTGGCAATGGCTCCAACCTGTTGGTGCGGGATGGGGGGATACGGGGGATGGTGCTGTGCATAGGGCTTAACCTGTCCCAGATAAAACAGGATGGAAACGTATGGCGTGCAGGCGCGGGGTGCTCACTCACGGCACTGGCGCGGCAAACGGTAGAGGCCGGGTGCATGGGCCTGGAATGGGCCTGTGGCATTCCCGGCACGCTGGGTGGGGCCTGTGCCATGAACGCAGGCGCCTACGGCGGTGAGATGAAGCAGGTTTTGAAAGCGGTTACTGTGTTGGAAGGAGATCAGGTGGTTCGCCTTTTTGTTCAGGAGGAGGACCTGGGTTACCGAACAAGCGCTTTTTGCGCCCCTGCGCGCATTGTATTGGAGGCGGAACTGATCCTCAAGGCGGACGATGGCGGCGCAGCAAAGCGCATGGAAGAGTATCTTTCCAGGCGCCGGGAAAAACAGCCTTTGCGCTATCCCAGTGCGGGCAGCACGTTTAAGCGGCCGCAAGGGTATTTTGCAGGGCAGTTGATTCAACAGGCCGGTATGAAGGGCGTAAGCTTAGGCGGCGCCCAGGTAAGCGAGCTGCACGCAGGGTTCATCATCAACCGGGGCCAAGCTACGGCCCAGGATGTGATCGGGCTTATCCAGCAGGTAAAAGAGGCAGTATTTCGCACAAGCGGGGTCATGCTGGAGTGCGAAGTGAAGATCATAGGAGAAGACGCCTGATGATTTGCGGCATGGAAAGGAGGAAGGACAAGCCATGCATCTGTTGTTGGTAACCGGGCTGTCCGGGGCGGGCAAGTCTTTGGCATTGCGCCGCCTGGAAGATCTGGGATATTATTGCGTGGACAACCTTCCTGCCGCTATGGCGAAGGAATTTATCGACCTGTGCCGGCAGGCCAATCCCGCCATTACCCGGGCGGCCGTGGCGATGGACAGCCGGCAAAACGCATTCCACTGCGATTGGGAAAGTACCCTTCGGGCTTTTTCCCAGCCGGGTGTAGAGTGCAAAGTGCTGTTTCTGGATTGCCGGGACGGCACCCTTTGCAGGCGTTATAGTGAAACCCGGCGCCGTCATCCACTGTCCAGCACTGGTGATGTGGGAAAAGGTGTGGTCAGGGAGCGTGAGCTGCTGCAAGGTCTGCGGGACAGGGCGCATTTTATCATTGATACCAGTGATTTAAAGCCGCTGGATTTGTACCGCAGGCTGGAAGAGATTCTGCACCTGGATCCGCTGGAGAGCATGATGCTGCTGTTTATGAGCTTTGGATACAAGCGGGGCGTGCCCATGGATGCGGATTTGGTATTTGACATGCGCTTTTTGCCCAATCCTTTTTATGAACCTAGGCTGCGGCCATTATCGGGGCTGGACCAGCCAGTGCGGGAGTATGTGCTGGGTCAGCGGGAAAGCAGGATGTTTTTTGAACAAACCGAGGCCCTGTTGCGGCATATGATGCCCGGCTTTGCAGCCCAGGGCAGGCAGCGGGTGATGGTGGCGTTTGGCTGCACAGGGGGGCGTCACAGGTCGGTTGCCGCCGCTCAGGAGATGTGCCGCAGGTTTTCCGCGGATGGGAAAACGGCGGTACGCCTGTTTCATCGGGATTTAGCCGTGGAAGAGGGGGACATCCGCGAGCGGTTTGAAGATAGTCGCGTGAAAGGAAACAAAGGATGAAATACGCCTTTTGCACAAACACAGGGCGCAGGCTGCGCAATGAAGACAGCCTGTATGTGCCTACTCCCCGGGATATTACCCAGCTGGTCGCTGTGGCGGACGGTATGGGGGGGCATGCGGCAGGAATACGGGCCAGCACCCTGGCGGTGGAAGGCGTTTCTGAGCTGCTGTGCCTAAAACATTTGGGAAACAACGGGGAGGCAGAACTGCGCCAGGCGGTGCAGCGGGTAAACCTTTCCATTTACCGCCATGCCCAGGCAGAAGACGGCTGCCGTGGCATGGGGACTACGCTTACAGCCGCCATTTTGCAGCCGGAGAATTATATCGTAGCCAATGTGGGAGACAGCCGGTTGTATCATTTTGATGGGGAAACCATCGCACAGGTTACCGTGGACCATAGCCTGGTGGCGGTGCTGGTGCAAAGCGGCGCGATTACCATGCAGGAAGCGGCCCAGCATCCCCAACGCAACATTATCACCCGGGCGCTGGGCACCGGCGCTTATGAAGAGGTGGATCTCTTTTTGCGCAGTTGGGCGCAAGGGGATATCCTGCTGCTTTGTTCAGACGGGCTCCATGGCAGCGTGTCCGATTTTGAGATGGAAAGCGCGCTCAAACAGGACGTTTCCCTTGAGGAGCGCTGTAACCGCCTGGTGCAGTTGGCATTGAACGCCGGTGCCACGGATAACGTTACTGTGGTGTTAGCGCAGCAGGACCAGGAGGTGGGAAGGCCATGACAGGAAAAGTTTTCGGCGGGAAATACCGCATAACTGGCCTGATCGGCTCTGGCGGCATGGCGAACGTTTATAAAGCGGTACAGCTCAATGGCCCCCATAGGACCGTAGCCGTTAAGGTGCTCAAAGAAGAGTATGAAAACGACCAGGCGTTTGTGCGACGTTTCCAACAGGAGGCGCAGGCTGTGCTTTCCCTTAATCACGACAACATCGTGCGTTCGTATGACGTAGGGGAAGAAGACGGCCACCATTATATTGTGCTGGAGTATGTGGAAGGCAGCACCATCAAGCAGCGTATTGGGGAGCAAGGGGCGATGCCGCCGCGGCAGGCGATTCAGCTTGCGGTTCAAATACTGGATGCGTTGGCCCATGCCCATGAATGCGGCATTATTCACCGGGATGTGAAACCCCAAAACGTAATCGTGACGCCCAGGGGCAAGGCAAAGCTGGCGGACTTTGGCATTGCCAGGGATGCGTCTTCGAGCACAATGACGTTTGCAGGCACCAATGTGCTGGGCTCGGTACATTACCTATCCCCGGAACAGGCCAAGGGGCAGGCGGTTACCGTGGAAAGCGATATTTATTCTATGGGTGTAACCCTTTATGAGATGGTGACCGGACAGGTGCCTTTTAAGGGGGAGACTGCGGTGTCCATCGCCTTACAGCATCTGCAGCAGCCTTTTCCTGCCCCTTCTCAATGCAATCCCCAAGTGCCCAAGGCGCTAAACGACATCATTCTAAAAGCTGTGCGAAAGGATCCGGCTCACCGCTACCACAGTGCCAAAGCCATGCGGCAGGACTTGTTGCTGGCCCTGCGGGAGCCAGATGGCAGCTTTGTAGCACGGGAGGATGGGGACACCCAGGAAGTGCCTGCGCTGCGGCAGGGGCGGGAAAAAACCAGGAAAAACAGAGGGGTATTGCGCATCGGAATCATTGTGATGATTGCGCTTGGCATGTTTGCTGTGATGTTTTTAATGGGGCGCACGCTGCTGGAGCGGGGGCGCGCCACCAATGGGGACTTGGTGCCAACTTTGGAAGGAAAATCTTTGGAAGAAGCCATAGACATTGCCCAGCGTAAGGGATATACGCTGGAGGTGTCGGATACCCAGCAGACCGATGAGTACGAGCCGGGGGTGGTGATCAGCCAAAAGCCGGTAGCCAGTACCCAGCTCAAGCCCGGCAGCAGTATTTCAGTGGTGGTGAGCGAAGGGGTGGATATGCCGATTATTCCGGATCTCACGGGCATGACGCTGGAAGAAGCGCAGCAGGCCCTGGAAGAATTGGGGCTGGAGCTGGCGGAGCCGGAATACCGTATCTATGAAGCGCCGGTGGGCACGATTTATCAGCAGGATCCGCAGAAGGATACCCAGGTGCTGCAAGGGGATACGGTGCGGGTATTCATCAGCGGGGAACCCAGCCAGAACATTGAAATGCCTACTGTAACGGGGCTGCCCTTGCCTGAGGCGCTGCAGCTGTTGAAGCAGAGAGGGTTTTCTTCCTTCCGGGTGCGTTATGATTATCCGCAGGACGATATGGATGAGGGAGACGTGTTTTTGCAATCCCCCGCCACAGGTGAGCTGGCCCAGGGCATTGCCACGGTGACGTTAAGCGTGTGCAACGTGCTGCCCGCGGCTTATAGCGCGGAGGCGGTGCTTTCGCTGGATATTGCACAGGATGCTACCCAGGTGGTAGCGGTGATCCGGCAGGAGGCGGAAGGGATCGCTTATGAACGGATCCTTTATGAGGCTACGCTGGACGCAGGGCAGGGGCAGGAGGTAGCGTTCACCGCTTTTTGCAACAGCGGCGGCGAGCAGGAAATGCTGATTTACGTAGGGGGCGATTTGGTTCGCAAAACTCCTATGATTTTCACTTATAATGGATAGCGGCGGGAGAACGATGGAAGAAGGGTTGCTTTTAAAAGGCGTTGGCGGTTTCTATACCGTGCGCACTCCCGGCGGGGAGATGGTGGAATGTAAGGCCAGGGGCCGTTTCCGTAAAGACGGTGTCACGCCCCTTTGCGGGGATCGGGTGCTGTTTGCCCGGCAAAAGGAAGGATATGCCTTGCTTGCAGAAATTTTGCCGCGGAAAAATGCTTTAATCCGCCCGCCGGTAGCAAACATTACCCAGCTTGTGATCGTGCTTTCCGCCAGCGCTCCCAAGCCGGATTTCCTGTTGTGCGACAAGCTGTTGCTCTGTGCAGCGTTGTATCACATCCGGCCGCTGGTGGTGCTCAATAAATGCGAGCAGGCGGATGCAGGCGTGCAGCAGGCGTTACGGGACGAATATGCCAACTGTTGTGAAACCCTTTGCGTTTCAGCCCATACCGGAACGGGTATGGAAATCTTGTGCGGCAAGCTGGGTAAGCAGGGGGAAATTTCCTGCTTTGCCGGGCAAAGCGCGGTGGGGAAAAGCTCGCTGCTCAATGCCTTGCTGCCGGAGTTACACCTGCCCGTGGGAGATCTGGCCCGAAAAACGGAACGAGGCAGGCATACCACCCGCCATGCCCAGCTATGGCCCTATGGCCAGGGGGCGGTGTTGGATACGCCTGGGTTTTCCCTTTTGGAATTGCCGGATCCCCCGCCCAGCCAGGAGGAGTTGGACAGGGCTTATCCCGAGTTCGGGGATGGGCCTCAGCGTTGCCGCTTTGCCGGGTGTTCCCACATTACGGAGCCGGGCTGCGGCGTAAAAGAGCTGCTGGAGCAGGGCAGGCTTTCCAAGGGCCGCTATCAGCGTTATACAGAGATTTGCCAGCAATTTCAGGAAATGAGGAAGCATCAGTATGATTAACCGAATTCAAATTGCACCGTCCATTCTTGCGGCGGATTTTGCCAAACTGGGGGAAGCGGTGGCCGCCCTTGCCGGTTGGGGAGCGGACATGGTACATGTAGATGTGATGGACGGGGCGTTTGTGCCCAACATCACCTTCGGCCCTCAGATGGTGCAGGCCATCCGGCCATATACAAAGCTGCCGCTGGATGTGCATCTCATGGTTGACCACCCCGGGGATTGGGTGGAGGCCTTTGCCAAAGCAGGGGCGGATAGTATCACTTTCCACGTGGAGGCGGAGCGGCATGTCCATCGGATGCTGCAGCGCATTCATGGGGCAGGCTGCAGGGCGGGAGTGGTGTTGAACCCTGCAACCCCAGCCTGTATGGCCCAGCCCGTATTGGCGGATTGTGACATGGTATTGTGCATGGCGGTAAACCCGGGGTTTGGAGGCCAAAAGTTTATTCCCCAGGTGCTGGATAAGGTGCGGGAATTGCGCCATATGGCCCAAGCGGCCGGCTGCCCTGGGCTGGACATTGAAATTGATGGCGGAGTGAACCCGCAAACCGCTCGGCTGTGCCGGGAGGCGGGCGCCACAGTGCTGGTGGCGGGCAGCAGCGTATTTGGCGCGCCGGATCCGGCTGCTATGATCGGGGAAATCCGGGGATAATACATATCATTGCCCTTGTCATCAGGGGATTTTAGCAAGGCGCTTTGGCAAAGCATTCCGTTTTGCCCACCTTATGGATACCGGAGAGCAAGGCTTTCCAGGAGGAGGAGAAAATGTACGATATCGCGATCATCGGCGGAGGGCCGGCAGGGCTGGCTGCAGGCCTGTATGCGGCCAGGGGCGGTGCAAAAGCGGCACTGTTTGAGGAGCTTTTTGCAGGCGGCCAGGCCGCCATCACAGAAAGGATTGAAAATTATCCCGGCTTTCCGGAAGGCGTGGAAGGGCCGGATCTGGGCATGCGCATGCAGGAGCAGGCAAGCCGCTTTGGCTTGGAGTTTCAGTATGATACGGTGCAGGCGCTGGAGTTGGCTGGGCCTGTGAAAAAGATCATCACCGCCCAGGGAATGCTGGAAGCGAAAACCGTGATCCTGTGCATGGGAGCCAAGCCCCGTAAGCTGGAGCTGCCTCGGGAGGAGGAACTCACCGGGCTGGGCGTGTCTTATTGCGCAACCTGCGACGGTGCTTTTTTCAAAGACAAGGCGGTTGCGGTAGTAGGCGGCGGGGATACGGCCCTGGCGGATGCCATCTATTTAGCCCGTTTTGCAAAAAAAGTGTATCTGGTACACCGCAGAGACCAGCTCAGAGGCAGCAAAACGTTGCAGGATGCAGTGTTTGCCGAGGCTAACGTGGAGCTTGTGTGGAACAGCGTTCCCCAGGCGCTGCTGGGGGAGCAAAAGCTCAGCGGCTTGCGGGTGAAAGACGTAGTTGCCGGCACAGAGCGGGATTTGGATGTGGAAGGCCTGTTTGTAGCCATCGGCATCCAGCCGCGGAACCAGCTGGTAGCGGATCAACTGCAGTTAAATTCCGCTGGGCATATTCAGGTGGACGCTTTTATGCGGACGTCGCTTCCCGGCGTATATGCCGCGGGAGATATCCGAAACACCCCCTTGCGGCAAGTGGTAACCGCCGTAGCGGATGGCGCGGTAGCGGCTACCGCCGCCATGGAGGACATTGCTACGTTGTAAAGGCGGAATATCCTGCATAAGATTTACAAAAGCAGTTGCCTTACCGGCTGGCTTTCAAAGGCCGCTGCAGCCGGCAAAGGGTTAGGAGGAAGGATGGCAAGGCTATTTGGCACCGATGGGGTGCGGGGGGTTGCAAACCAGGGGTTGAGCTGCGAGCTGGCAATGGCCATTGGCGCAGCAGGGGCATATGTGCTGGCCAGCGAGGTACATTCGCCTAGAATTTTAGTAGGTATGGACACCCGAAAATCGGGAGATATGCTTTCCTGTGCATTGATGGCAGGGATTTGCTCCGTAGGAGGCGACGCGGTGCAGGTGGGCGTGCTGCCTACCCCGGCTATCGCGTATCTGGTGCGGCTGTACGATGCGGACGCTGCGGTGATGATCTCCGCTTCCCACAACCCCATGGAATATAACGGCATCAAGTGGTTTGACGGCAATGGCTTCAAACTTTCCGATGCGCTGGAAGACAGGATTGAGGCTATCATCAACGGCAAAGAGGAATTGCCCCGGCCAGTAGGAGGCGGCGTGGGTCGGGTGACGCGGGTGCGCAGAGCCAAGGATGAATACCGGGAGTTTTTGCAGTCCACTGCCACAGGCAGGCTGGACGGGTTGAAGATCGTATTGGATTGCGCCAACGGCGCTTCCTCTCAAATCGCGGCGGAAGTGTTCCGGGGGCTGGGGGCGGAGGTGCTGCCCTTTTCCGATGAACCGGATGGCTACAATATTAACGACCAGTGCGGTTCCACCCACCCGGAGCGCTTGCAGCAATTGGTAAGCGAGCTGGGGGCGGATATCGGTTTGGCATTTGACGGGGATGCGGACCGGCTCATCGCAACAGATGAGCGGGGAATTATCGTAGACGGCGACCGGATCATGGGCATCTGCGCCCTGGCGATGCAGCAGGCAGGGACGCTGAAAGATAATACTCTGGTCATCACCGTGATGAGCAACCTGGGCCTGAAGCAGCGCATGCGCCAGGCGGGCATTCATCTGGAGGAAACCGCGGTAGGGGACCGGTATGTGCTGGAACGTATGATGGAAAAAGGCTATAATTTAGGGGGCGAACAGTCCGGCCATATGATCTTTTTGAATCACCATACCACGGGGGATGGCATGCTTTCGGCCATACAGCTCTTAAACGTGCTGCACGCCAGCGGAAAGCGCATGAGCGCTCTGGCCAGGGAAATCCCCATTTATCCCCAGGTGCTAGTCAATGTCCGGGTGGAGGATAATGCAAAAGAAGCCGCCATGAAGGACGAAGCCATGTGGGACCGTATCCGCCAAATCCAGGCGGAGATGGGGGAGCAGGGCCGGGTGTTGGTGCGCGCCTCAGGCACAGAACCGCTGATCCGCATCATGCTGGAAGGCAAGGATGAGGAACAGATCCGGGATTATGCCCTTTCCTTAGCAAAGATTCTGGAGCAGAATCATCAAGGCAGGATCAAAAGCTAGATCATACAAAAGAGGAGGATGGTTATGCTGGACCAACGGCAGGCAAAGCAAGCACTGGCGGCGTTGAGCGCCGCCTATCCAAACCCCAAGCCGGCGCTGGAGTTTACTTCCCCCTTTGAACTGCTGGTAGCCACCATGCTCAGCGCCCAGTGCACGGACAAGCAGGTGAACAAATGCACCCGGGTGCTGTTTGCAAAATATAATACCCCTGAGGCATTTGCAGAGCTGACGCCGGAGGAGCTGTGGCCGTATATCAAAGGCTGCGGCCTGTATCAAACCAAGGGGAAAAACATCATTGCCACCAGCAAACAGTTGGTGGAGCAATACAATGGCCAGGTGCCGCAGGATCGGGACGCGTTGACCCAGTTCCCTGGCGTGGGGCGCAAAACCGCCAATGTGGTGGTTTCTAACGCCTTTCACATCCCGGCCATTGCGGTGGATACCCACGTGTTTCGGGTGGCAAACCGGATTGGGCTTGCCCATGCAAAGGATGTGCTGCATACCGAGCAGCAGCTTATGGAGGCCATCCCCAAAGAGGATTGGGGGGATGCGCACCATTGGCTGATTTTCCATGGCCGCGAGGTGTGCAACGCCCGCAGCCCCAAGTGCGGCAACTGCCCCCTTACCGAGGTGTGTGAGGACTTTGCCGCCCGACAGCAGCAAAATACAACCAGTGAAGGATAACAAACATGCAATTTGTCGATAAAGTGAGGATCTGCATCAAATCCGGGGATGGCGGCGATGGCTGCGCTGCATTCCACCGGGAAAAATATGTGGCCCGGGGCGGCCCTTCCGGCGGGGACGGCGGCAGCGGGGGCGATGTGGTATTGGTTGCGGATCCAGGGAAAAACACATTGCTGGATTTCAAATTCAGCCGCCATTTTCGCGCGCAGCGAGGAGAGGACGGAAAGGCTGAACTCCAACGCGGCAGGGATGGGGAGCCTTTGATCATTAAGGTGCCGGTGGGAACCGTGGTGCGGGATTTGGAAACCGGCGCTATCATTGCGGACATGAACGCCCCTGGAAAGGAAAAAGCGCTGCTCAAAGGCGGCCGGGGCGGCAAGGGCAACGCCCGGTTTGCCACACCCACCCGCCAGGCGCCCCGGTTTGCCCAGCCAGGGCAAAAAACCAAAGAGCGGGAAGTGGAGCTGGAGCTGAAAACCATTGCCGATGTAGGGCTGATCGGTTTGCCTAACGTAGGCAAATCCACGCTGCTCTCGGTTTTGACGGCCGCGCGGCCGAAAATTGCCAATTACCATTTCACCACGTTAACGCCGAATTTGGGCGTGGTGCAACGTTTTGAACAAACCTTTGTGCTGGCGGATATTCCAGGGCTCATTGAGGGTGCGGCACAGGGCGCGGGCTTGGGGCATGCTTTTTTGCGGCATATTGAGCGCACCCGCATGCTGGTGCATGTGGTGGATGTATCCGGTAGCGAGGGACGGGACCCGTTGGAAGATTTCCGGCAAATCAACCAGGAGCTTGCCGCGTACAGCGAAACCCTGGCCACGTTGCCCCAAATCGTAGTGGCCAATAAGATGGACATTTTGCCGGCGGACAGCAGCGCTTTGCAGGATTTTCAGGCGGCGCTGGAGCCTTTGGGCTTGCAGGTGTTCCCGGTGAGCGCAGCTGCACACCAGGGGCTGGAGGCTTTGCTGGACGCCATTGTAGCCCAGCTCAAGGAGCTCCCGCCTGTGCAGGCTTTTGAAGAAGAAGAGCTGGAGGTGGAGCCGGAGTATACGCCGGGCTTTACCATCAGCCGGGAGGATGACGGCGCGTTTGTGGTATCCGGCGGCGATGTGCAGCGAATTCTGGATACCACCGACCCCAATG
The DNA here is from genome assembly GCA_023451115.1 of Bacillota bacterium. Lineage (GTDB taxonomy): Bacteria > Bacillota > Clostridia > Christensenellales > CAG-138 > JAEXFV01. Next base: position 11,883 of record JAEXFV010000018.1, on the reverse strand, counting down.
ATGAAACTTCTATGCGCCGCTTCCAACAGCTGCTGATCAAAACAGGCATCATTTCCGCCCTGCGGGAACAGGGCGCCCAGGACGGCGCTACCGTACGCATGGGGGAATGGGAATTTGATTTTACGGATTGATCCTTTGCAGCAGAACATAACAAAGAAAACAGGAGGCAATATGGCCATCAACAGCAGACAACGGGCCCAGCTACGGGGGCTGGCCAACAAAATACAGCCCATTTTCCAAATTGGGAAAGAAGGGATTGGGCCTAATTTGGCCGAGCAGGTGGACTTGGCGCTGGAAGCCAGAGAGCTGATTAAAATTACCGTGCTGGAAACCGCTCCGGTGGATTGCCGGGAAGCAGCGGAAACCCTGGCCCCCCGCGTGCAAGGGGAAATTGTGCAGTGCATTGGTAGAAAATTCGTGTTGTACCGGGAGAGCAAAGAGCACAAAGCCATCGACCTGGTGCGCTGATTTCTAAGGCAAAACGACATAGGCCGTCATATTTCCTGGGAAATATGACGGCTTTTGGTTACTCCGTGTTGAATTATGGGGTTTGGGGCGGTTTTTATAATGCTTTGCAGCTTCACAAAAGGGATATGCTCCAGCTGGTGGGCCCAACGCCCTGCCCGACTTTATGAAAATCAATCCAGGCAGATCTGTTTGGTGGCAACTTGATTGAGAAAGGCGCTGTCGTGATCCACAAACAGCATGGTGGGCTGGCTTTGCAAAATCATCCCTTCCACCTGTACCCGGGATAGCAGGTCGATATAGTTCAGGGGCTCATCCCAAATATAAAGGTGCGCTTGGGTACAAAGGCTGGCTGCCAGCAAAACCTTTTTTTGCTGGCCCATGCTGAGCTGGGATAAATCCTTTTCGAACTGTACCCGCTCAAAGCCCAGCTTGCGCAGGATGGTGAGCAGCAGCGTTGCCTCTACCCCCATGGATTGCGCAAACTCCAGCAAGTCTCCCTCAAGGAAGGAAGCGTCCTGGGGCACATAGGAGATGGTTAAGCGGGGCGCCAGCTCCCAATGCCCGGTATAAGAAATGGATTGCCCCAATGCCAGCCGGAGCAGGGTGGATTTGCCGCTGCCGTTATGGCCGCAAAGGGCAACCCGCTCCCCCTGCTTTACAGAAAACGTGAGAGGGCCGCATACCAGCCGTTCCCCATAATACAAGCAGAGCGCTTCTGCCTGTAGCAGCGTCTGCTTATGATGGGGAAGGGGACGAACCAAAAGCGCGTCCGCATCTTCCAGGTTGTGCAGCAGTTTACTCTTTTCCTCCACCGCTTTTTGCTGCCGGGATTGAATGGTCTTGGAACGCTGCATCATCTTTGCAGCTTTATGGCCAATATAGCCTTTGTCGGGCTTGAGGCCGGAATTGCGGGAAGCGTTTTTGGTGCGTTCCACCGCGTCGCTCCATTGGTGGGTACGTTGGGCGGCAGCCTGCAAGCGGCGGATTTCCTGTTTGTATTTTTCGTTTTGGGCCAGCTCAAACTGGTCTTCCCGGTCTTTATTTTGCTGCCAGGAGGAATAATTCCCTTTTTGCAGGCGTATGGTGCTGCGCTCAATGGAGAGCGTGTGGTCTATGCAGGCGTCCAACAGCGTCCGGTCGTGGGAAGCCAGAATAAATCCCTGTTTACGGCTGAGGTAATTCCCTAAGATCCCACGGCTTTGCTGGTCCAGATGGTTGGTGGGTTCATCCAGCAGCACCAGCCCGTCGCCGCCTTTGAGAAACAATGCTGCCAGCAGCGCTTTTGTGCGTTCGCCGTTGCTCAGAGTGGAAAAAGGGCGGTACAGGGCGTCGTCTGCCACTTCCAAACGGCTCAGCTCCCGCAGCAGTTCCCAATCCGCTGCCTGTGGACAAACCTGCTGCAGCACATCCAGGGTTGCCGATTCCCGGAAAGGAACCTCGTAGGGGAAGTAATGGCAGCGTTCGGGCAGGGAAACCGTGCCCCCGGTGGGGCTCAGCCTTCCTTCCAGTAAGCGCAGCAGCGTGGTTTTCCCCCGGCCGTTGCGGCCGATTAGCCCCAACTTCCAGCTGGTGTCCAGCTGCAGGGATACATGGGCAAAAATAGGGTCATAGCTGCCCTCATAGGTAAAAGATAGATCGGATATGGTAATTTGCGGCATTGAATAGCACCTCCAAAACAAAAAAGCCTGCAGGAAAGCGAATTACCTGCAAGCCCTGATTTGCCTGGATTGCTTATGAAAGCGCAGACATAAAGGGAAAAATGCTCTGTTTTCGCGTTCCTGCCCAGGCAAGGCAAACAAGCGGCTTGGTTTCACCGCGGCATCGCCTGCCCATGAAATGATTAGCAGGAACACTTGCGCATCTTCCCATCTCCCTTTACTCAGATAACAATAGTATAGCAAAAGAATGCAGTGCTTACAAGCAACTCATTGATTTCCGAACGTTCGGGAAAAATATACTTGATAATGTGCGGGATAAGGCGTATACTAAAAGAAAATATACCAATTAGGCGAACATTCGGAGGGGTAGTAGATGGAGGAACAAAGCCTGGAGCGGGTAAAGCGCAGCGAGCGGGTTGCGGCAATCACCCGGGCGCTTACTGCGCAGCCGGGGCGGTTATTTACTTTGCGGGAGTTTGTTGAGTGGTTTGGCTGTGCAAAATCCACACTCAGTGAGGACATCGCCACAGTGCGCGGCGTGATGGCGCGTTATGGCCTGGGTATGGTGGAAAGTGTAAATGGTGCGGCAGGGGGCGTACGGTTCTATCCATTTTATGAAGATGGGGCGGATCAATCCTTTTTGCAGGAGCTTTGCCGGGAACTTTGCCAGAGAGAGCGGATTTTGCCAGGCGGTTTTTTATACACGGTGGATCTTTTTTCCAACCCAAAGCAATTGGGGCGCATGGGAGAAATTTTTGCAAAGCGGTTTTATCAGCAGCAGCCGGATGTCGTGGTGACGGTAGAATCCATGGGTGTGCCCATTGCCCTGATGGTCGCCAAAGCGTTGGGAAAGCCCATGGTCACTGCACGCAGGGATAACCGCATGACGGAAGGATCGGTTGTGACGCTGAATTATATGAGCGCTTCTTCCAAGCGGATGCAAACCATGAGCCTGCCCCGGCGCAGCCTGGTGTCCGGGCAGCGGGCGCTGATCATTGACGACTTTATGAAAGGCGGAGGCACCGCCAGGGCCCTGTGTTCCATGATGCAGGAGTTTAGCGTGGAAGTAGCGGGAATTGGCGTGATTATGGCTACGCAAGAGCCACAGCTCAAACGGGTGAAGGACTATTGCGCGTTGCTCAACTTGGGGCTGGTGGATGAAGACGCCGGCGTTGTGGATATTTGCCCCGCACCTTGGAACGGGCAATAAATAAAATAGAGAAGTAAAAAAAGAGCGGTTATTCCGCTCTTTTTTGCTAACAATCCTACCCTGAAACCATGAGATTTCTGGGATTTCGTGAGGTTATCGGCCAAAGCAGGAGCTTTGGCCATGTGAAAATCCTTAGTCCGCTACGTAGGGCAGCAGAGCAACGATACGCGCACGCTTAATGGCAATGGCCAGCTCGCGCTGGTGCTTCGCGCACACACCGGACATGCGGCGGGGCATGATCTTGCCACGCTCGGTAATATACTTACGCAAACGCGCCGTGTCCTTATAATCGATATGCTCAAGCTTATCCACGCAGAAGCCGCAGACCTTGCGCCTGCCCTTACGGCCGCCACGGGGCCGCATTTTACGCTCTTCCATGTGTTTTGCCTCCAATCCTGAAATGGTAAAAGTTCCGGGTAACACGCTCCCTTAGAAGGGGAGCTCGTCCTCCTCAATGTCCGTAAAGCCGGAAAGGTCCGTGCCTTGGGAACGGGGAGCAGAAGGGGAAGGGGAACCAACGCCTTCTTGCTGGCCCTTAGGGGTGAGGAATTCTACCTCATCCGCTGAAACGTCCAGAGAAAGCTGGGTGGAACCGTCCTTCGCTTCATAAGTGCGGGCTTGCAGTTCACCAACTACAGCAACCTTGCGGCCCTTGGCCAAATACCTTTGGCAGGTCTCCCCAAGCGCGCGCCAAGCGTTGATGCGAAAGAAGTCCGTTTGCCGTTCTCCGCTTTGCCCGGCAAAACGGCGATTTACCGCAATGGTAAAGGTGCAAACGGAAACGCCGCTTGTGGTGGTTCTCAACTCCGGATCCCGGGTGAGATTACCGATCAAAAAGATCTTGTTCATGCGTACTCCTTTCGTATGCTTGTTATAAATCCTTTGCATTTATAACATACATGCAGGTGTGGTGAAAAGCCCTTGGCTTTGCTGCGTTACGCCTCTTTGCGGGTAACCATATAACGCAGGATGTTCTCATCGTTCTTGAAGTTACGCTCCAATTCCGCAGGGAATTCCGGCGCAGATGCGAACGCCATGAGCACATAGTAACCCTCGGTTTTGTAGTCGATCGCATAAGCCAGGCGGCGTTTGCCCCACTCGTCTACGGAAACCACTTCGCCGCCGTTGCTGGCAACGATACCGGAAAATTTTTCCACACAGGCTTTGGTAGCCTCTTCGGTTAACTCCGGCGTGATGATGTACAGTACTTCATATTGATTCACGCGTATTCACCTCCTTATGGTCTAAATTGGCCCAACGTCTGTGCGCTGAGCAAGAAGGACGTTAGCTTCGCTATTGTACCACAACAAAAGCCCTTGTGCAATGGGGTGTTTTGCAGTTTTACGCCTGAAATTTCAGAAAATGAGCAGTTACAGGCACTACTCCTCCTGCGGGCATGCCCCCAGGGCGTCCAACAACGCGGCAAGGCCATGAAGCACTGCAATCGCCTCTTTACCAGGCTGTTTCCACTGCAGGGCCATTTGATCGGCGCCGGACAAAATCTGGGCGCCAAACGCCCCGGCCGCTGATACAAACCGCTCTCCGTCCAGCTGCGCGTCCGGGTGGAAGACGAGCTTGGCGCTGCCGTCTCGTATGGTAAGGGAGGCTACCTGCGCTTTGGCCGCCTTGGCCTTTACCAGAGCCACATCCATCAAATTCTGCACCGGGCCGGGGATGTCCCCATAACGGTCCTCCAGCTCTTCCTGCACGTCGAAAAGGGCTTCCTGGCCGTCGATCAAAGCAATGCGTTTGTACATCTGCAGCCGCAGCACTTCGTTTGCAATATAGTTGCGGGGGATATGTGCGTCCACAGGCACATCTACCACCGTGTCCACCTCAAGAGGCACCGCCTCGCCCTTGGCTTCCCGCAGGGCCTGATCCATCAGCTTGCAGTAATATTCATAACCCACGTCGGCAATGTGCCCATGCTGCTGAGCGCCCAGCAGGCTGCCCGCACCCCGGATTTCCAAATCCCGCATGGCAATCTGAAAGCCTGCGCCAAACTGGGTAAATTCCGAAAGGGCCAATAGCCGTTTATGGGCGATTTCCGTAAGCACTTTATCCCGTTGGAACGTAAAATAAGCATACCCCAGCCTGGTGGAGCGGCCTACCCTGCCCCGGAGCTGATAGAGCTGGGCAAGGCCCATTTTGTCTGCATCCACCACAATCATGGTGTTGGCGTTGGAAATATCCAGCCCATTTTCAATGATGGTGGAGCACACCAGCACATCGATGCGGTGCTCCAAAAAGTCCAGCATGGTGCCCTCCAGCAACCGCTCCTGCATCTGCCCGTGAGCATGGGCAAACCTGGCCTCAGGGAACAGGTCCGCCAGGTGGGAGGTAAAGTGCTCCATCTGCTGCACCCGGTTATATACGATATAACACTGGCCGCCTCGGCCCAGCTCCTTGCGCATAGCGTCCAGCACCAGCGCATCGGAGTATTCCAGCACATAGGTTTGCACTGGGTAACGCTCCTCGGGGGGCGTCTCAATCACGCTCATATCCCGTATTCCCACCATGGACATGTGCAATGTTCTGGGAATGGGGGTGGCGGAAAGGGTCAACACGTCGATATTGGACTTGAAAGCTTTGATCTGCTCTTTATGGCCCACGCCAAAACGCTGCTCCTCATCAACGATGAGCAGCCCCAAATCCTTAAACTTTACTTCTTTGCCCAATAGGGCATGGGTGCCGATTAAAATATCGATCTGCCCGGAAGCAACGCCTTCTTTGATTTTTTTCTGTTCCTGGGGTGTTTTGAAGCGCGAGAGCAGGGCTAGCCGAATGGGAAACCCTTCAAACCGGGCGCTTAAGGTGTTGTAATGCTGTTGAGCCAAAATAGTGGTAGGCACTAAAAAGGCCACTTGCTTACTATCCTGCACGGCTTTAAAAGCAGCGCGCAGCGCCACCTCGGTTTTGCCATAGCCAACGTCCCCGCAAAGCAGCCGGTCCATAGGCCGGGGACGCTCCATGTCCTGCTTGATTTCCCGGATACACTGCAGCTGATCCGGGGTTTCCTCGTAAGGGAAGCGCTCTTCCAATTGCCTTTGCCAGGGGGTATCCACGGAAAAGGCAAATCCCTTTTCCTGATCCCGCCGGGCATATAGGGCGGCCAGGTCGAAGGCCAGGGCCTTCACCGCGCCCCGGGCTTTGTTCACCTGGCGCTGCCAATCGCTGCCGCCCAGGCGGGAAAGCCTGGGCCCAGCAGGGCCGTCCAGCCCTTCCAGGGTGGAAGCGCCTTCCTGGCTGCCGCCGATATATTTCTGCACCCGGTCCAATTGGTCCGTAGGGATATACAGCTTATCTCCGCCTGCATATTGCAGCAGCAGATAATCCCGGGTATTGTCCTGAACGGTGAGGGATTCTACCCCCAGGAACCGGCCAATGCCGTGGGTTTCATGCACCACCAGGTCCCCTGGCTTTAAGTCGGTAAAAGCCAGCTGGGGCTTACCGCTACGGCGGCTGTGGCGGCGCGGCGCAATCCGGGCAGCGCTGCCAAAGAGCTCCTGCTGGGAAAGCACAATCAGATGCAGCGACGGCCAATACAGCCCCTGGGGCAACCCGCTGGAAAGAATGAGCGCCTCTCCTGGAACGGGAGGGCGGGTCAGGCCATCGGAAAAGGCGGTTTCACAATCGCAATCCAGCAGCTGCTGCCTGAGCCGTTGGGCATGGGCGCCTGCAAAGAGCAACACGGCATTGCCGGTGCGTTTCCAAAGCTGAATATCTCGCGCCAGCTCTTCTCTGCCTGCTTCCAAAGGGTATTGCGGGGCTGTGCGGGCGTCAAAATCAACGCTGTCTCTGGCACGGATGAGGCCAAAGCTCCGCTTTAAGGCATATAGCAGGCCAGTTCGCCTGGTGTCCAGCCTGCGGAACAAATCCTCAGGGCTGCAAAGCAGCCGGGACTGTTGGGCGATACCTTCGCCCCTGTCCAGCATAGCGGATACTTCCTGAGAAAAGAGGCGGTAAGCCGTTTTACAGGCCTCTTCCAACCGCTGCGGTTCTTCGAGCAACAAAAAAGTCTCTTGGGAAAGATAATCCAGCAGGCAGTCATCCCCAGGATACAGAATAGGCAGCAATGACTCCGCCCCAGGGCAGGCGCGCCCCTCTTCCCAGGCAATGCGCTGGGCGTCAAAGCCTTTTGCGTGTTCGATAACGGCCAAAGCCCGGGTGATCGCCTGCGGCTCCTGGGGGGCTTCGGTGGCAGGGGTAATGAGGATTTCCTGCACCTGTTCCAGAGAACGTTGCGAAACCGGATCGAAAAAGCTGATCCGGTCAATTTCATCTCCAAAGAATTCCAAGCGGCAGGGTTGGCCGCCATGGGGGGGATAACAATCTACAATGTCTCCCCTGGCCGCAGCCTGCCCCGGCCCTTCCACCAGCTCTACTGCTTCATAGCCTGCTTCCAATAGATCCCGCAGCAAGCTCCGGGGAGGGATTTCCATGCCTACCTGCAATGTTTTGATGGCGCGCTGGAGCACCTGTAAAGGCGCCAGGCGCTGCATGGCGGTTTCAATAGAAGCTACTACCGCCAGCGGCTCTTTTTGGTTAAGGCAAAGGCGGGATAAAGTTGTAATGCGCTCTTTTGCCCTGCCGCCGGAGGCGGCATAAGCATGCACCAAAGGTATTTCCCTGGCAGGGAGGTAAAGAGCATTGGGGCACAAAGCGCTGGCTTGCGCATACAGCCGCTCTGCCGCCTGCTCGGATGCTGCCAGCATCAGCACCGTACGCCGTTGGGCCAACGCGCCCAGCACATGGGCCCGGTGGGGTTCCGGCAAGCCAAAAGCCGCCGCAGGCCCTTGCGCGGCGGTTAACAATTCTTCAAAACGGTTATATTCCGGTGCGTTTTGTAAAACGCCCAGCAAAGGCGTTGCGCTCATTCCTCCTTGGCGTCCTCCTGCACGGGTTTTGGGTGCTTTTTCTTATTATATTTCCCTTGCGCCTGAGATAGTTGCCCTGCCGCAATCAAAAGGGCCGCGTCAGCTGCCTGCTCATATGCTTCTTGCAGCGCCGCCTGCTCTTCTTTGGGAGGCTTGCCCAGCACATGGGAAGCCAGGTCACGTCCCAACGCTTGTTTGCCTACGCCGATGCGCACTCTGGGGAACCCTTCCTCCCCGCCCAGGCAAGCGATGATAGAACGCATGCCGTTATGGGTGCCAGCGCTGCCGGATTGGCGGATGCGCAATTCTCCTACAGGCAAATCGATGTCGTCATACAGTACGATTAAGTGCTCTGGGAGTATTTTGTAATAAGCGAGCAGTTCCTGCACGCATTCCCCGCTTAAGTTCATATAGGTTTGCGGTTTGCATAGCAGCAGCTTTTGTCCCTGGTAAAGGATTTCGCCCAGTTTGCCCTTGTGCGCCCGCCGGTTCACCGCCACGCCAAGCGCGCGGGCCAAAGCGTCCAGCGCCATAAAACCCGCATTATGGCGGGAGCTGCGGTATGCAATGCCTGGGTTGCCCAGGCCTACAATTACATACATCATAACCTCCCCCTGAAACCGTAAGGCTTCAGGGATTTTAATGTCGTTCTATCCCCGAATTTTTTTGTGCTCCGGGACTTTACTGAGAGGGAGGGCCAAACCCAACCCTTTCGCTGCCATTTCAAAGCGTTCCGCTTTCCATGCATTTTAATCGTCAGGTTCCGGCGGGGCGTCGGGGGGCAAAATTTTTCGCTGTTTTACCCACTGGACAATATGCCGTGCTACTTTGCCCAGGCTTGCCAGCAAAGGATAACACAATGCCCCCAGCGGAAGCAACAAAAACAGCATCCGCCCTGTGGGCAGGCCAATGTGCAGGAGCTGTCGCAGCATGATTGCGCCATACAGGAAAGCACAGGCCATACAGCCCCATAACACGCCCCGCTTCAGGTTCAGCGGCAGGCAAACCCGTAAAAGCACGCAAAGCCCGGCGATCCCGGTAAGGTAAACGCACAGGGTATTTACCTGCATTGCATCCAAACCGATCCAGGGCCCTATGATGCTGGCCAGCAGCGCGTATAGGAACACGCATAACGCGCCGGGCAGCGCACGGGTCAGTACGTTTTCCAGAAAGTTCCCTGTAATGCGGGAACGGTTGGGCTCCAGCGCCAGCACGAAAGAGGGCAGGCCGATGGTGAGGGCGCTGATCAGGGAAAGCTGCACCGGCTGGAAGGGATAGCGCAGCCCCAGCAGCACAGAGCATACGGTAAGCAGGAAGGAAAAAATGGTTTTTACCAGGAACAGGGAAGAAGTGCGGGTGATGTTGTTGATCACACGGCGGCCTTCCATTACAACGGCAGGGAGGGAGTTGAAATTATTGTCCAGCAGCACCAGTTGAGATACTTGCCGGGCGGCGTCACTTCCCGCAGCCATTGCAACGCTGCAGTCCGCATCCTTTAAAGCCAGTACGTCGTTTACCCCGTCCCCGGTCATCGCTACTGTATGGCCTGCTGCCTTGAGCGCTTGTACCAGCCAGCGCTTTTGCTGTGGAGAGACCCGGCCAAATATGGTATACCGGGTGGCAGCGGCTCGCACGGCCTGTTCGTCCTGCAAGGTGGTGGCGTCTACCCAGGCGTCGTACCCGGGCAACCCCAGCCGCCGGGCAATGCTTTTTACCGTATGGGGATTGTCCCCGGAAATCAGCTTGATGGCAACCCCTTCCTGGAGAAAGAACGAAAGCGTTTGGGAAGCCTCGGGCCGCAAAGCGTCCTCCAGCACAATCAGCGAGAGCGGGGTTAAATCCTTGGGAGGATGCGAAAGGTCTTCCTGGCATGCGCCCCGGGAAAACAGCAAAATCCTGCAACCCTGCTCCAAATATTGTTCTGCCTGTCGCGCCAGGTCCTCAGGCAAAGCGGGGCAGAGAATTTCTGGCGCACCCAGATACAGGCTGCCCCATTGGGGAAAGTTTGCAGCGCTGAATTTGCGTGCGGAGGAAAAGGGGAGTATATGGGAAGGCGCAGGGAAATCTTCGCTGCTCCCCCGCTTTTGCTTGGAAAAATAGGTTGCAAGAGCAGCTGCCGTAGCGTTGCCTTTGGGCAAGGTGTTAATCAGCGCTTCCAATTGCGCTTCGTTTTGCCGGGCAGGGGAGCCTTCTCTGTGCAGGATGGCGTTTAAGTCCATACGCCCGGCAGTGAGCGTGCCTGTTTTGTCCAAACAAAGCATATCCACCCGGGACAGGGTTTCAATGCAATACATTTCCTGCACCAAAGTTTTACGCCGGGAAAGCGTAACGACCCCAACCGCCAGGGACACAGAGGCCAGCAACATCAGCCCGGAAGGGATCATGCCGATCATAGCGCCGGCAGTTTGTTCCACCGCACTTTTGATGGCATGCCCTTCAATAAAATAGGAACGGAAAAACAGCAGCGCCCCTAAAGGCAATACAGCAGAGCCCGTGAAACGGATGATGCGCCGCAGCGCCCGCATCAGATCGGAACGAATTTTTTTATACTGCCGTGCTTCCAATGCCAATTTGGCTGCATAGTTGTCCGCACCCACATGCTCTACCTGGGCCCGGGCTTCTCCAGATACGACAAAACTGCCGGAGAGCAAAATGTCTCCCGGCCGTTTGATAAGGGGGTCGGCCTCTCCGGTAAGCAGCGCCTCGTTTACTTCCACTTCACCCTGGACGAGGGTGGCGTCGGTGGGGATTTGCACCCCCAGACGCAAACAGATCACATCGTCCAGCACCAACTCTTCCAGAGGCAGCTCCTGCTGTTTCCCTTCCCGCACCACCTGCGCACGGGGCTGATACAGCACAGAAAGCTTTTCCACTGTGCGTTTGGAACGCAGCTGCTGGATGGTGCCGATGAGAAGGTTGCATAACACAACCCCCATAAAGAGCAGGTTGGAGTAGGAGCCCACCAGCAACAGGCAAAAAGCCAGGCCAAAGTTTAAGGCATTAAAAAGCGTGCAGATATTATCCCGCAATATCTGCCCGATGGACTTTGTGATGTGAGGAGGCTGGACGTTGGAAAGCCCTTCCTGCATGCGCCTTTGCACCTGGCTTGCACGCAGGCCTTCTCGGGGATCGGGATGAAACCGTGTAATCTCTTGTATTTCCATGACCGTATTATACCATATCCCCCTGGCTGGGGCAGTACATTTTCCAGGAATCTTTCGGATACGACGTATTCCTGCCGTATCCTGCCACAGTTTGTTTACAGGTGCGGCAAGTTCTTTCATTGCAATGCGCGGCCGAAATAGGTATAATGAGTTGTGCTGGCGGAAAACCCGTAATACCGGCATTTTTCAATGTGGTTGCGGTTGCCTGCCGGAGAAGAACTAAAGGAGAACGGGCAATGAAGGGGAAAAAATTGCTTTTACTGGCCCTTGCCGTGCTGACGATGCTTGGCACGCTATCCGGGTGTGCCAAAAGCGCTGACGAGGTCTTGGGTATGGTGGGGGAAACGCCCATTTATCGTTGGGCTTATGAAAAGCATCTGGGGGAGCAGTTGGTGCTTTATGAGAAATACTATGGGATCGACCTGACGGATAAGGCTTATCAGAGCAAATATAAAGAATATAAGCAGGCGCGCCTCAACGATTTGGTGGGGGAGGCGGCGTTGAAA
>JAEXFV010000117.1 GCA_023451115.1 Bacillota bacterium | reverse complement strand
ATGCACAGGTTCAATCCCTGGATTGCATGATAACGGGCAAAGCGGGAATTGGGTGCGGCAAAATAGGGAATCAAAGCTAGAATGCCAAGGTAAGCCAGAATAGCCATCACTTTGTTTTCTTCCGCATCCCGGGCGTTGCTTTGTGCGCCTTGACGCTGCTGATGTTGCTGCTGCGCTTGCTGATAATTCCCCTGGTATCCCTGCTGCGCTTGCTGATAGCCGGCGTTGTATTGGGGTTGGGGCGTTGGAGCCGCTCCGGTCTGCGCCCCGCAAGAGGGGCAAAACTTTGCACCATCCGCTAACTGTGTACCACATTTTCCACAAAAAGCCATCTTCTTTACCTCCTAAATTTGTTATATCCTCACTGTTTTAATAATGGAAAACCCTATTCATTTTGCAGGCCGTTTAATGCGTTCAACAAATCCTGCAACGCTTTCATATCCTCGCTGGTAGCCTGAATATCTTCCAAATAATCCAGCTCGTTTCCCTCTGCACCAGGAGAGTCCTCCTCAAGATTGCTACCGCTTTGATCGCTGCTGTGAAAGCCATAATCGTCATTGTCATTCATCGTGGGCACTTTACTTTCCAAGCCATCTTCTTGGAAAAAACCGCTATATCCACTTAGCAGCTCCAGTTCTGCAAGGGCTGAGCCAATTAACCCCCGCACTGCAAAATAGAAGCACGCGCTAATCACCAGCATGATCAGCATCAGGATTAAGTAAGCTCTGGCCAGGTTACGTTTATTAAGATTGCTGGTGCCCCCGCAGGCCCATACAATCGTAAGGATGAAGCCTACCAGCGGGATCATCATCAATAACAGCGTCCCTAAATAAGCGCCTACGCCCATGGCGTTTATACCGTCCTTACGGGCTTTGGGTGCTTTGGATGCTGCAGGCCCATGGCCGGGCTGTGGCACATAAGCCGGTTGGGCGCCATAACCGGTGTTTGCGCCCGTTATTGCCTGTGTCTGTACATAAGGCTGCTGATATGGTTGAGCCGGGGCATAGGTCTGTTGCGGAGGATACGACGCAGGCTGCCCTGAAAACTCAGCCTCCCGTTTCTCTCTCGCATTTTCCTTGGCATCCATTGGCGCGCCGCATTCTGTACAAAAACGCACTTCCTCCGGCACCTGGCTGCCACACTGGTTGCAAAATGGCATAACATCCTCCTTTTGTTTTTTCAGCAGTGAGTTGTGTGTAACGTTCGTTGTCGCCATATAAGCAACCGGTTTCTTTACTCAACCCTGGCGCCACATTCGCCGCAAAACTTTATGCCCGGCACCAGTTCTGCACCACAGCGGGAGCAACGGGCAGGCCGCTGGGGAGCGGCTGCACGCATGGGGGAGCCGCACTCGTTACAAAACTTAACGCCTGGCGACATTTGTGCACCGCAGTTGGGGCAGGTGGGGCGAGCCAGGGATGCGCCACAGTTGTTGCAGAATTTTGCTGTACCGGCAGGTTTACCGCATACAGGGCAAACTGTGGTTTTATATTCCACCTCACCTTTCCAAACAGTAGCCGTTTCTGCCTTTTCATCGATGTTACGGCGCATTGCCTCAGAACGGGCTTTGGCAACATAAATATCCTGCCGCGGCGCACACTCAACGCATAAACCCTCATCTTCGTTATAATCCGCATCGCAAACCCACTTATGACAACTATGGCAGCGGTGGAAATGCTGTTGCGCTTCATTCTGCGCACGCTCAAAAGCCTGTTCGTGTTCCTTCATCCATTCGGGGCTACGCTCCTCAAACCGGTCTGCCAGCACATCCCCGCCTCTTGCTACCGATGAGCCAAAGTTGCTTGCCGCTCCTCCAATCAAGCTCCCTACAATGTTAATTCCTTGCGAAATACCCCGAAGCCCTTTGCGCTTTTTATAGGTTTCGGACTGAATAAAGGAGGATTTATATCCGTCTGAGCAAATATCGCAATAAAATGTAAATTGAAAACCGGCCTCTGTAGAATCGTCACTATAATTTCTGGTAAACGCTTTTAACATGGCTTCTTCCACCTCTTATTTTGCTTTTATCTTTTTGCCGCAGGCAGTGCATTTTGTGTTTTCAAAAAACTGCAGCACACCGCAACGCTTATTGGAGCAAGGCGCCATGAGGCTGGCGCCGCATTGTTCGCAAGCTTCCTGTACAAACGTCATGCCGCCACAGGTTGGGCAGCTGGTATACAGAGGTCTGCCGCATCCAGCGCACAGGGCATTCCCTTTTTCTATGGGCCTCAGGCAATTGGGGCACAGATACCCAAACGGGCTCCCGCTTCCACAACGGGGGCAAAACCGCGCATCCCGATCCAGTAATGTGCCACAGTGGATACAAGACTGTTTGTAGCTGGCCATAGGCTCCCTCCTTTTTAGGCAATTTACAGTAATTTATTGCCGCATTCGCCGCAAAACTTGGTTCCTCTGGGATTTTCCGCGCCGCACGCGCCACAGAAGCATTTTTCGGTTCCTCCCACCTTTGTGCCGCATTCCTGGCAGAACTTTACGCCTTCCGGGTTTTCATGACCGCACTCCGGGCAAGTACGATTATCCCGTTCTTCCTTTTCCGCCTTTTCTTTCGCCTCTTTTTCATTTTTAAGCTGGTTGAGCTTGGATTGGGCTGCGGCAATATTGGATTGCACCAGCCGTAATTGGTCTCCAAACTCTACATATCGGCCTGGATCTACTTCCATCGCTCTTTTCCCAATCTGGGCATATAATTCTGCTTCCCTTTTTATCAAGTCCGATAATTCCGTTTGGGCATTGAGTAACTGGACGTTAGGGTCATCCTGTGGCATAAAGCTGGAGAGTCCCTTCATAAAACCACCTAATCCGCCAAATAAATCATTTGCCATTGTTTGCCTCCTAAACAGTGATTGTTGTGTATGGCTGTTCATCCATTACGAAAGCATCACGCCCCCTTGCCTGCTATAGGCTTACCGCATACCCGGCAAAAAAGATCTTTCTCCTGAAGCGTAGCGCCGCAGCATTCACAATGGGACGTGCGATAACCCCAGGCCGCTTGGGCCTCCCGCAACTGCAACGCAGCGCAAGGGCAGCAGAGCATTACGCTTTCGTCATAGTGATTGTCGCATACCCACCTTCCACACCGGTGACAACGGTTAAAATGGCTTCTCGCTTGCCTCCATGCTTTTTCCGGGCCACTTTGTAATAAAGCATCCACCGCACAGCACGCATTACATAAATCGCAATAAAAAAGATACCGTGTACCTTTGTGCGTCATCTGGATTTTATATCGCTTGGCAAACATCTTTTTACCTCTCCCACCTGGTCTACAACATATGGGCCCGTTGACGATCCGGATGTGAAACGGTACAATGAATAATGGAGATTAACTATTTTGAGTATAGCGTATGTTCAACGGGTTGTAAGCACTCTGCAGGGGTGATTTTTGGGGTGATTTTTCATTTGGAGGAAGCTGGCATTGTATAAAAAAGGCACTGTTTATCGCCTATTTTCCCTTTTCACCTGCATCGGGTTGATATGTGGCATGTTGTTGTGCGGATGCCAAAAGAAAGCGGGGCTTGATCCTAAAAATCCGGTAACCATCACCCTCTGGCACAACTTTGGTGGCCAAATGCTTGCCACCATGGATGAGCTGGTAGACGAATTTAACAGCACCCTAGGGAAAGAAACCGGCATCCAGTTAAACGTAACTTCCGTTTCCGGGTCAGCTATTTTGCAGGAAAAGCTCACCATGGCCGCTAACGGTGATCCCGGCGCTCCTGTGCTTCCTGACATAACCACTTGTTATCCCAATACAGCCCTTACATTGCAGCAAAAGGGCCTTTTGGTGAATTTGGACGAAGCGTTTACCCGGGAGGAGCTCTCCGCCTATCTTCCCCGTTTCGTTGAGGAAGGCCGCTTGGCAGACGGCGGGCTGTATGTGTTTCCTTTTGCAAAATCCACCGAAGTATTGTTCCTCAATCAAACTTTATTTGATCGTTTTGCCGCAGAAACCGGCGCAACATTGGAGCAGCTCTCCACTTTCGAAGGGCTGGCGCAAGCCGCCGTTACCTATTATGACTGGGCGGACGCGCAAACGCCGGATATCCCGGGAGATGGAAAGGCTTTTTATATGCCCGATTCCTGGTTCAACATCGCCCAGGTGGGAATGGCGCAGCTGGGCGCTTCCCTCATTCAGGACGCCTCTATAGACTATGACTCCCCCGTTTTTTCCCGGGTATTTGATCCGTTATTTTATGCAGCTGCAAAAGGTGCGATTGTGATCGCCGATAGTTACTCCTCCGAATTATCAAAAACGGGGGAAATTATCTGTTCCACCGGATCAACAGCCGGTATTCTATTTTATGGGGACAGCATCACTTATGCGGACAATACAACGGAAGAGGTAACCTATACCATATTACCTTACCCTGTATTTGAGGGCGGTAAAAAAGTGGCAATACAGCGTGGCAGCGGCATGTGCATCACCCGCTCTACTCCGGAAAAGGAACTTGCAGCCGCTACTTTTTTAAAATGGTTTACCGCGCCGGAACAGAATATGAAATTTATCTCTTCCACAGGGTATCTCCCTGTGACCATCGCCGCCTTTGGGGAAAGTATGCAGCAGGAAATTGATGCTGTTGAAAATCAGAATATTAAAAAACTTCTGACAGCGGCTACCACTATGTACGCGGATTATGATTTCTATATTCCTCCAACTTTTGATGGCTTTCATGATCTGGACAGCGCCTATCAAAAGCAGTTGCAGGCCTGCATCCTATCGGCGAGGGAAGCGTACCAGGCCAGTGGCTACCAGCAAGCCGTATTGGATACCCAGCTCTCCCTTACCAAGCAGGCCCTGCGGAGTGCTCAATCATGACTTCTCCTTTGCGCCATGAAGCGCCCGCCATGCAACGGCCATTATCGGCTTTTTGGGCAGGGCTTAAGAAAATCAATCAAGCGGGCACGACGATGCAAGTGCGCCTGTTTGGTTTTTTCCTGTTATTTTTAGTCATCATCATGCTGGGCATTTTTATGGTGTTGTTAGCAACCGGCGTGTTTTATGCAGATCACAGCGCCCAAAAGCAACTGTTAAGCAACGAGCTTTCCCACACCGCCCAGAGCGTGTATCAGGACTTTGGTACGGTTTCGGTACAAAGTGTGGCTTTGAGTGAAAGCCTGGGGGAAGTACTTGAGCGGAGTTTGGGGGACGCAGGAGTGGTGCCAGCCGAACTGGCGCAGCATCCTGAGTGCCTGGACTCCCTTTTAGCCGATGCTTTTCCCCACCTTTTGGCCGGGTTGAGCCGCGTAAAAAGCAGCGGCGTATTTCTGATTTTGAACGCCACCATCAACCCAGCACTGGAGAACGCTCACACTTCCCGCGCCGGGCTCTATTTTAAAAACCTGGAACCCAATATTATCAGCGACAGTTCCCCCTACATCCACTTGCAGAGAGGGCCAGCCAGCTTGGCCCGTGACAATAGTATACGGCTGCAATCCCAATGGACCCAGGAATTCGATGTAACCGATGCGGATTATTTTTATACGCCTTTGGAAACTGCCCAGCAAACAACCCTCCCACTTTCCCGGTTATACTACTGGAGCGCTGCCACTATGGTTTGCGGCACAAGCGAGGACGTGCTGCTTTGCAGCGTTCCGTTGATTGCCAGCGACGGTAGTGCCCTGGGCGTTTGCGGCTTCGAGATTAGCGCGATGCTGTTTAAAATGTCATATTCTGCGCAAAACCAGTCTTACCCCAATCTTTTCTATGCCTTTTCTCCTGTGCAGGGGCTTTCCATTATCGCTTCTCAAGGGGTTTTTGCAGGAAACAGAGGGCTCTATGCCCCTTTAAAAAATACGGATCTAACGCTTAAAGCTGATGGGGATTTTTATGCTTATGAGGCGGATAACGGCGAGATGTATGCCGGGCTCCATATACCTATCACCTTATATCCCGCTGACTCCCCCTTCGCTTCCAATAACCGGATGTTGACGCTGTTGCTGCCCCAGCAGGATTTATTTGGCCAGCTGGCGGCAAACCGATGGAAGCTCATCGGTTTATTGGGGATATTGATGCTGCTCAGCGTCATTGGGGCTGTGGTTTTGAGCAAACGTTATATTTCTCCTGTGGTCCGGGCGCTGTCCTTGGTAAAATCCCAGGACCTTTCCGAGCTGCCCCGCACCCGTATTCCGGAAATCGACGATTTAATCGAATTTCTTTCCCGGCAGGATGATGCACCTCCTATCAGCGAATGTGCAGAGGCGTCCCCATTTGTGGCCGATCAATACCAAACGTTTCTTCAAAACGTGAAAACGCTTTCCATGGCCGAGCGGGCAGTGTTCGATTTGTATATGGAAGGACATACTGCCAAGGAAATTACTGAAATTCTTTGTCTGAGTATCAATACAATTAAAACGCATAACCGCCGGATCTATGCCAAGCTCAACGTATCTTCCCGTAAGGAGCTTATGGCATATGTGCAGCAGATGGAAGACGCACAGCAGCGAGAAAAGAGGGAGTAATTCCATGGCCAGTTGGAACCCCTGGCACGGTTGCCATAAATATTCTCAAGGCTGCGCACACTGTTATGTCTATCGCATGGATGAAAAATACCAGCGGGATGCCAGCCTGGTACGCAAAACGGGGGATTTTAACCTACCGGTGCGCAAAAGTAAAAAAACCGGCGATTATCAGCTCCCTCCCGGCTCTATGGTATGGACTTGCTTTACATCCGACTTTTTTCTGGAAGACGCGGACCCCTGGCGTCCGGAGGCTTGGGCCATAATCCGGGAACGCAGGGATTGCCGTTTTCTTTTTATTACGAAACGCATCCTCCGATTTTATGAATGCATCCCGCCAGATTGGGGCAATGGCTACGAAAATGTGCATATTTGTTGCACCATGGAAAATCAGCTGGCTGTGGATGAAAGGCTGCCGTTTTTTCGCCAACTACCCATCCGGTACAAAAGCGTCATTTGCGAGCCTCTTTTGGGCCCCTTGCAGCTCCAACCGCACCTGGGGCCCTGGGCGCAGGAAGTGTTAGTGGGAGGCGAATCGGGATTAGAGGCACGCCCATGTGATTATGCCTGGGTGTTGCAGATACGGGAGCAGTGCATACAAAGCCATGTATCCTTCACCTTTCGCCAAACAGGCTATCGCCTGGTGAAGGATGGCATATGTTATCTGGTGCCCCGAAAATACCAGCATGCCCAGGCCCGTAAGGCGGGGATTGACATCAGTTGGTAACCATCACTTTCCTCTTAACGTCGCATTGACAAACCCGAAAAAACATGGTTCAATAAGATAAAATTAAATGATTCCGTTGAAACTTCTAGGATCGGTTCGCCGAAACTGGAGTGGGAGGAAACTCTGGAGAATCTCGTTTATACGAGTGCCGAAGGTGCAAGGCGATTGCCGAATCTCTCAGGCAAAAGGACAGAGCAGATACAGTTTAAAGCAACAAGCATGGCGTATGCACTGTCTTTTTCTCTAGGGCTGCTGGCAAAAATGCTAGCGGTTTTTGTTTGCTCCGAAATATACGCAAAGGAGAACACTATGGATACACTGCTCACAATCGTACAGACCATCAATGCCTACCTTTCGGACTATATCCTAATCCTCCTGTTGGTAGGCGCGGGCGTCTACTTTACCATCCGCACGAAATTTGTACAGATACGCTGCTTTAGAGAAGGTTGGCGCCATATGTTCCGCGGTTTTAGCCTTCATGGTGGAAAGCACCAAGGAGGAATGACTTCCTTCCAGGCGTTGACAACTGCAATCGCAGCACAAGTTGGCACAGGAAATATTGTGGGCGCTTGCGGTGCAATCCTGATCGGTGGCCCTGGCGCTATTTTCTGGATGTGGGTCATTGCCTTCTTCGGCATGGCAACCATCTATTCCGAGGCCGTATTGGCTCAGAAAACCCGCATAGTAAGTGAAGACGGTTCTATTTTAGGCGGCCCGGTCTATTATATCAAAGCTGCGTTCCACGGCCGGTTTGGCAAGATCCTGGCAGGCTTCTTCTCGGTTGCCATTATCCTGGCTTTGGGATTTATGGGCTCCATGGTGCAATCCAATTCCATCAGCGAAGCCTGCAATAACGCTTTCTCTATCCCCACCTGGGTTATGGGCCTAATCGTATCCGCTTTGGCAGCATTTATTTTCATTGGCGGCATGCAGCGCATTGCTTCGGTTACAGAAAAATTAGTGCCCATTATGGCGGGATTCTATTTGATTGGCAGTTTGGCGGTTCTTATTGCCCGCATCCAGTATATACCGGAAACATTCGGCATGATTTTCAAATATGCTTTTGTTCCCAATGCTATTATTGGCGGGGGCATTGGATACGCCCTAAAAACTGCAATCAGCCAAGGCGTAAAGCGGGGGCTGTTTTCCAATGAGGCCGGTATGGGTTCCACCCCCCATGCCCATGCCATGGCAAAAGTAAAAACGCCACATGAACAAGGCGTAGTGGCTATGATTGGGGTGTTTATCGACACGTTTGTAGTCCTTACCATGACGGCGCTCGTGGTCATTTCCACCCTTTATGCTGGCAACGGTATCCTGGCAAGCGGAACTGCCCAGGGAGTAGTGAAAACCAATATGGCCCAGTTAGCCTTTTCCAGCGTGTTAGGAGCAGGGCTGGGCAATGGCTTTGTGGCGGTTTGCCTGCTGTTCTTTGCCTTCTCCACCATTATCAGTTTGAACCTGTTCGGACGCATTAATATGAATTATTTGTTTGGGAAAAAGGGTAATCTCATTTACTCTATTTTGGCCATAGGTTTTATTTTCCTAGGGTCTTGCTTATCCAACGATTTGGTTTGGGAATTAACGGACATGTTTAATCAGCTCATGGTATTGCCTAACGTCATGGCGTTGATTGCCTTATCCGGGCTGGTAATCGCCTCGGCATGCGGCAGCAAAGAAAAGGAATCTTCCTTGGAATAATAACCATGTTTCAGCATTCAGGGGCCCGGCCAAAAAGGCGGGCCCCTGATTTTGCATGCGGTCTACTCTTCCAACTCTGTGGTCTCGCTTTCCCCGTAGGTCACTTCCCAAGGGTTTGCCAATGTTTCTTGCAGTACATAGGCCTTGCCGCCCTGGTATTTGATCTGTGCCCATTCCCCAATGCTGCCAGTAGCAACCACTTTTTTACCAACTGGGTAAATTTCTAGCAGTTCTGCTTCCCCATCGGTACGTGGCAATGCCCATACGCCGGTTTGTGCAATTACGATCTTATCTTTTCCCTCATAGGATACGCTGGTAGTAGGCGCAATTTTCAAACGATCCTTGTGAGCATATCGCAGGTTCCCCTCATAGAGCAAGATCATCCACTCTCCACAAAAACCTACCTTTTTTACTCTCTGCCCTGGAAAAAGGGAACCATCTTCCCCATAGCCTTCTCCCGGCCCGCAGTGCAGGGTAACATCCGCTGTTGCATAAAGATCCATTGGCTCTGTTTGCACGGCACTCCACCGGGTTCCCGCCTCCGGATAGCCCAAGTCATATGATACGCCATCTATCACAAAGCAGCCGTCCTGCTCCCGTTCTTCCCCTTCCATGCTGTTCTCTAAATATTTACTATATACATATGCCATACCGTCTTCCCATTGGATCGCTGTCCAATCCCCCAGGGAGCCGATGGCGACTACCCGGTCGCCCTGCTGCAGTTTTCCTAAAATTTGGCTGTCTTCGGTGCTCCGCGGCGCAGCGCGCACATTTACTTCCTCCGTGGCGAATTGGGGAACCTCTGGGTAACGTGCGCCGCCCTGCTGGGGCACGTGAGTAAATTCCGCATCCGGCGCATACGCCGTTTTCCCCATCCAGAGGATCCTGGCCCATCCCCCGTTGGACACCCCAGTTTTCACCGCCTGTTCCCCATTGTTCATTACGCCCACAATCCCGTACCCTTCCCCTGGGCCTTCGTACAGAGTCACTTGCGAGGTCACGTAAACATCCACTGGCGTCACTGCACTCACTACATTTCCCAGCTGTTCACCCGAAGGCGTAGGCATAGGCGGCGGTACCGGTTTGTCTGTAGCTTTAGGCGTTGGCGCAGGGGTTTCCTCCTCTAAAAGCATATATTCGTTGCTCTGGGGTTTCTGCGTTAAGGTTGCCTGCTGGGCAGGAGCATTTAAATCATGGATTACCCCGTCAATACTCACCTTGCCGTTAAAGGCAACATAGGTTTTTCCATCCACCACTACCGTTTGGGCCAACGCCGGCATAGCAAATAAAGTCAGCGCCAGCACGGCGGCTATCAGCAACGTAACGGCTCGTTTCATGGTAATGCCTCCCTCTTTTTGCCCTTCGCCCATAGGACGCACGAGAGGCTGTTTCTGCTGCGGCTCACTTTTTGATTGTTCCAATATAGCGTTGCGCAGCGCTCCCAGAGGCAGCTCTTTTGTTTTAGACTGCGCCGTAGCATATAATAAGCGTTCCAATTGATCCATGCTATTCATCCAGCATGCCTCCCTTCCGCAATTGTCTCCCCAGCAGTTTTTTCCCTCGCGCCAGCCGGGAGCGAAATGTCCCACCCGAAACGCCTAACGCTTGCGCCGCTTCCGTTTGCGACAAGCGCGCAAAATAATGCAGTTCAATGGCTTCCCGGTAATGGGCAGGCAGCGCCTCTACCGCCTTCCAAACAATTTCAGCCTGTTCCTTCTCCAGATATGCCGCCTCCGGCGCCTGTTCCGGATTGAAATCCGGCCCATCCGGCGGCAAATCTGTGATCACTTCCCGATGGTTTTTGCGCAATACATCCAACCCGGCATTCCGGGCAGTCCGCCAAACCCAGCTTTTCGCCTGGGCCTGCTGCATGGTTGACAAAATCTCCCAGTTACGCAGTGCTTGCAAAAAAACAGTCTGGGTTATATCCATCGCTGTATCGTGATTGTGGGAAATGCTGTACGCGGTCCAATACGCCATGGCACTATGGTCTTCATACAGCTTCTCAAAGCTTTCGCAGCTTGCCATTCCCCGTTTCACCTTTCCCTGCTTCTCTTCCATCACCAATATAACGGATCACCCGCTCCTTTTGCTGCAATAAAATTTACAGATATCCGTTGTTCCCTATTGCTGCCAGAGGTATAATACAAAAACAATGTGTTATGCAAGGAGGCGTCCAAATGAAAGGCATGTTTCGGGCGGTAAGCCTGCTCGTTTTCATCTTGCTGTTTTCCATTTTTGCAGGCTGTTCCTCTACCCTGCCCCCCAGTGCCAGCCACCCCATTACTCTGCCAGCGGTTTCCGATAATGGGGAAAAGCAAATTGCCCTCACGGCTACACAGCAAATCGCTCAGGCATTGGATGCAGGCCAGTTCGAAGCGATTGTTTCTCTAATGGAGCCGGGCTTGCAACGCAAAGTAGACGCAGCCCAATTGCAGGCCGGTTGGGAAAGCCAAGGCGCGCCCTTGGGCAGGGTAGTGTCCTTTGGAGATAGTGGCGCAAAAAAGCAAAAGGGGTATATTACCGTGCAGCTGCTTTGCCAGCATGAACAAGGCCAAAGCGTTCTCACCTGTACGTTTAATGCACAAATGCTGTTGTCCGGCATCTACATCAAAGCGGTTTCTTCCCAAGGGCTGGAAACGACGGAGCTTTCCCTTCCACAAGGCGCAATGGAAAAAGACGTTGTTTTGCACCAGGGCAGCGAAATGGAACTGCCCGGCAAGCTGGTGCTGCCCCAGGGAGCCAATGCTTCTACCCCGGTAGTAATTTTTGTGCAGGGGTCCGGTTCCAGCGATATGGACGAAACCATTGGCCCCAACAAGCCTTTTCGGGATATGGCTTACGGCCTGGCGCAAGGCGGCATCGCCTCACTGCGTTATGATAAACTCCCTTATGCGCATCCGGAACTTTTCACCCAACCGGATATGACGGTGGAACTGGAATATACCGTTACGCTGCAGGAGGCTTTGCGCTTTTTGCGGGAAACGCAGGAGCTGGGCCCTGCCTATTTAGCAGGGCATAGCCTTGGAGGCATGTTAACTCCTTATCTAATGGAGAAAAGTGAAGGTGGTTTTGCCGGCGGCATTCTGCTGGCAGGCTCCCCACGCAAATTATGGGAGATATCTTATTCCCAAAACTTAGCCATTTTAGCTGGATTACCTCAGGAGCAGCAGGCACAGGCACAAGCGCAAATACAATCCGAACTGGAAAAAGCCCAACGTCTTTCCACTATGACGGCAGAACAAGCGCTGGGCACCACCATATTCGGGATGCCAGGCGCATACTTGCAGCACTTGGAGGGAATTGACGCGGTGGCCTTGGCCAAAGAAAACGGCCTTCCCCTTTTGATTTTACAGGGAGAAGCGGATTTTCAGGTAACCATGGAAGAAGACTTTTCAGCCTGGCAGGCTGCGCTCAATGACATGGGAAACCTGGTATCTTATCACAGTTATCCGGGACTGAGCCATTTGTTCATGCCCGCTCCCCAAGAGGCAAGCATTCAAAATGTGCAGGAAGCTTATCTGCAACCGGGTTATGTGGATGAGCAGGTGATTTCGGACATGGTTGATTGGATTTTATCTATCCAGCAACAATAATGCGGCAACCTAAGGCGACTCATTTGCTTGCTATGACATGACATATTGCCGTCCATCCCAAAATCAGGCGATTTCAGAGTGGACGGCAGGAAACATTTTCACAATACTATTCGTTCTCTTCCATTTTCAGTTGGGAAATTGGCTGGTCCGTTAAATACATGGTAGTAGTACAGGCGCAGCACAGCACACCCGACTCATCATTTACATCTACCCGTACTACGGCCGTCCTGCCTCCACCGTGAATCTCTCTGGCAATAGCGTGCACCTGTCCATTGCGCACCGGTTTGAGATAGCGGATAGAGGCGTCCAGCGTGACGCACATTTTTCCATGGTAAGCCACAGCGCACCCCGACACAATGTCCGTTAGTGTGGCCAGCGCGCCGCCGTGCATGCCGCCCATGATATTGCGGCAATCGTCCGTTAGAGAAAGGGTGGCTTCAGCAAATCCTTCCCCCATGGTTTGCAGGCATATCCCCATCCGTATGCTGCAGAGGTCATTTTGGTTAAACCAGGCAACAAATTTTTGATAATCCATGCCGCTCCCCCATCCTTACGCTGCAAGGTAATTCACAATTCCTTGGAAAATACCTTGCGCCATTTTCTTTTGAAACGCTGTGTCCACTAACTTGCGGTCATCCGCTTCATAGGACATATGCCCCATCTCAATATTCACCACAGGCCGTTCACACCAGTTAAAGCCGGTTTGATCCGTCCGATAGGTAATGCCACGTTCTGTACTTAGGCCAGTCTCTTCTCCATAGGCGGCCAATATCATCTTTGCCGCCTGAATGCTTTCGCTGTAATAGGGGTAATTTTTATCCCCAGGCACCAACATAAAGGCGCCCTTCTTGCTGGTGTCGGTGCTGCCGTTGCAGTGCAACCTGATCCCCAAGTCTACCTCCCATTTGTTAAGCAGCTGGGCACGCTCCACATTGGAAATATCCACATCCGCCTTGGTGCGGGTCATATACACGGTTGCGCCAGCATCCTCCAAAAGATCCCGCAACAGTAAACCGACTGCCAAGTTTACCTCGTGTTCCGCAACTCCGGTGTATTTTCCCTGGGTACCGCTGGAAACCTTTTTTTTCGTTTCTGCAGATCCGGGGGCTACGGGCTCCTGTTCATTATTTCCTCTTTTTTGATGGCCAGGATCCAACCCGATTACCTTCCCCGCTAGCGGTTTGCCTGAAACAGGTGACTTTGTCTGTCCCGGCGTGGGAGACGGCTTGTCCACCGGCGTTGGCTCTGGCATTAGGGTGGGCGTGCTCTCTGGCGTCTGCGTTGCTTTGGGTGTAGGGCTATGCAGCTGCGCTGGCGTCTCCATTGTAGCCGACTGGGGCGATTGTGCCAAGGGAGTCTGTGGCGGCCGTGTTGCCGCTATTGCTCCGGAAACTGGAGGCTCTGTTGGGGGCTGGGTTAAAACAAAGCCTGTTTGCGTATCATCTGGCTGCTGGGTAGTTGCTGCGCCCTCCCTTTGTGGAGAGGCGCTGCTTAGCGCAGATACACCCAGAACAATTGCCGCTATTAACAGCACAGCCAGAATAGCCGTCCGCCAAAGTTGTTTGTTTATACCTCTGTTTCCCATTTTTTTCTCTTTCCCGTTATTTCCCCATTTCATTCTACATTTTGGGAGAGCATCCGTCCACCCCGGCAAGCAAAACAAAAAACTTATTTTGTTAATTTACCCTGAAAAAGCCCTGAAAACTCGCCTGGTTTGAGGAATGTTACAAAACCCAAAACATTTTCCCTGTTGGGCAACAATAAAAGGAGGCCGCTAAAAAACCGCTGCGCCTCCTATTCGTTATAGAAATTGTCCTTGTGTTTATGCTTCCTCTTCCAGCAGCCGTAATCCAGCAATTTGATTGACCGGCAGGGAAAACACCATAGACTGCGCCTTGGACTGAATCCCCACATCCGCCATTACAGCTTTCATAATGGCATTTTTATCCTGCTGGTTGGCTACGATAAAAATCATTTCCTTCTCCGCGGCGATGGATACGCCAAAGAATTTGCGGGCCAGCTCCATGCCCGTACCCTTGGCGTGGAGAACTGTGCCCCCCGTAGCCCCTGCTCCACGGGCTGCATCCATCACCTGGTCAGTAAATCCTTGATTGGTAATTACAATAATCAGCTCGTGTGTTGCTGTTTTTTCCATTGCTATCTCTCCCGTCTGCATAGGCTGATCCTGGATAAAATACGCTTTGGTGGCTGCGCCGCCAATGCTGGAAACTGGAACGGTAAGCAAAATACCGTTCCCCGGCACATCCAACCACAGTTCCTTTACAATATCTTTTACAAAGCGCTTTACCTGCGCTTGTGCCACCATACAAAACAGCACTGCCTTTTCCGTGGCTTCCAGGCCCAAGTAGTCCAGCACTTCCTCGGTGGCCGTGCCATGTCCCAAGGCGCCTAATACCATGGAAACCCCATGGCTGCGGTATCGTGCCAAAAACATTTCACCCCGGCTGCGGTCTGTAATCGTAATCACGAAATCAATCCCGCCCATGACAGCTTCCCTCCTTTGCAACATCCTGTTTCTGCATCTTATGGTAATCTCCCTGCCGTGTCAAGCCCGGCAAACTATAGCTCAATGATCTCGTCATCCTCTGTTTGCAGCGGCGCAGGAAGCTGCATGTTGAAATCTTCTTCCTCTTGCAGGGCTACATCCACAGGCATATCCTCCACAACAGAATCTCCCCTTGGAGCCTCTCGCAATTTGCGCTGATACACCAGCCCCAAGAGTTGAATGGTGATCAGCGGCGTCATTGCTACCATTGCTACCACGCCAAAGGCGTCCGTCACAATATTCCCTCCCACAGCCTGGCAGGCGCCCATAGCAAAAGGCAGCAAAAATGTTGCGGTCATAGGGCCTGAGGCTACACCGCCAGAGTCGAAGGCGATAGACGTAAAAATCTTAGGCACAAAAAATGTCATAACAATCGCAGCAAGATACCCGGGCACCAGGAACCAGAAGATGGAGATACCGGTAAGCACCCGGGCCATAGCCAGGCCAATAGAAGCCGCCACACCGATGGAGAGGCTAAATCCCATCGCTTTGCCCGGGATTGCGCCAGAGGTAATCTCCTCCACTTGCTTATTGAGCACATGCACGGCGGGCTCCGCCTTTACAATGAAATAACCCATCAGCATGCCAATCGGAATGATGATCCAGCGATACGGCAACGCTGCAATTTGCTGTCCCAGGTAATTGCCTGCAGGCATAAACCCTACGTTGACCCCAGTCAAAAACAACACCAGGCCAAGGTAAGTATAAAAAATTCCAATGATGATTTTAAGGACTTTCTTTTTACTTAGCTTTAATGAAACAATTTGAAAGATGGCGAAAAACAGCGCAATTGGCGCAAGGCAAACCGCCATCTCTGCAAAATAATTCGGAAATCCATGGGCAAATAACATCCAAAGCGCCCGGCTATCTTGGGCATCGGGTATCGCAAGGGGGGTATACGTTCCTCCACCGGAATGGAACACCATGCTCAAAATCAACACTGCCAAGATAGGCCCGATGGAACAAAGGGCTACCAGGCCAAAGCTATCGTTTTCCGCATCCGTATCGCTGCGGATAGACGAAACGCCAATGCCCAATGCCATAATGAAAGGCACTGTCATAGGCCCTGTGGTAACGCCGCCAGAATCAAAGGCAATGGAAAGAAACTCCGAAGGAACAAATGTCGCCAATCCAAAGACTACCACATAAAAGCCAATCAGAAGATAGGAAAGGGGGATTTTGAACAGAATTCGCAAAAGGGCAATGACCAAAAAAATTCCTACGCCCACTGCCACCGCCCCAATGAGCAATGCGTTGGGAATTGTGGGAACCTGGGTAGCCAACACCTGTAAATCCGGCTCTGAAATGGTTACCACCACGCCGATGAAAAAGCTCACCGCAATCACAATCCATAGCTTGCGGGATTTGGTCATATGCACACCCACCCGTTCGCCAATGGGAATCATGGCGGTTTCCGCCCCCAAAGTAAACAGCCCCATGCCCACAATCAATAGCACAGCACCGATTATAAAGGCCATCAGCGTAGAGCTGGGAATAGGGGCAATGCTGAAGCAAAGCACCAGTACAATGCCTGTTATGGGAAGCACGGAAGCCAAAGACTCCTGCACCTTTTCTCTCAGCACCGTTTTGTTATGGCCAAAATGCTCCCTGAATTTTTTTCTTTTATTGCTGTTGCTTATTGCCATCACCTCAATATACTTAACATGCTAGTCATTTTAGCATATCATATGGACTGAGGCGATTACAATTGCGTCCATCATTTTCCTTGTTTTTTTACGTTTTCTTTATGTCAGGGCCGCTTACAAAAAAGCGCCGTAATGGAAAAGCGTCCTGAAAGTCCCAATGGCGTTCCATCCATTGCCCGCAACGCCCAATTAACCAGCCGTTTATAAAAGCGCAAAGGATGGTGCCCAGTTTTACACCCTCAAACCGCCCAAGTCCAAAAAAAGCAAAGGAGAGAATCACCGCAGTAAGGCAGCTCAGGCAATCATAGCAAGTTTTGACTCGATGGATTTTCCACTGGAAGTGAGCGGCAATTTCTTTGACAATCAGCTCGTATACTTCCGGCGCAATATAGGTATGGAACATAAATGCCACTCCAATGGAGCATAAACAAACACCTGAAATATAAAATACCAGCCGCCATACAAATAGGTCAGCACTCATGATGCCTACCAGAGCCATACATCCATCCAACAGAAAACCATATAAAATAGCCGTAATAAAAGAGAAAAGATAAAAAATTCGAAATTTACGCAACAGCAGTATCATACACAGCAAAAGGGCCGCCTGCAACAAATATTCCATCATGCCAAAGGTGACAAAGCTCCAAATTTGGGAAAGGCGGGCGTAAAGAAGATACGCAGGCGCTACTACCATGGACATGCCAAAGTCCGCCTTTTCCATCAGCGCTGCGCCCAAGGCCAATGCCAATAAACCAAGCAGATAAGCAAGCTCCGTGTAAAATTTCTTTTTCTCCATGCATGATCCTCCTCACGAGAAAAATGGCTTTCCCTGTTTGGTTACGGAAACAGGAAAAGCTCACGGATTTTATTGAACCATATATACAAAACAAATGCAAGAAAACATTTTTTCTTTACAAGCAAATGCGCCCCTGTATCACCAGAGGCGCTTCATAAAAACGAATTACAGGGTGTTCTATTCCATCCCCAGTTTTTCCAGGGCCGCCATCTTCAGACAAATGCAGAACACCTGGATGGCCTCTACCAATTCGCTTACCGGGGGCAAGCTGGGCGCGATACGGATATTGGTATCCCGGGGATCCAATCCATACGGGAAGGTAGCGCCAGCTTCCGTCATGACGACACCCGCTTCCCTGCATAACGCCAATGTACGTTTGGCGCAGCCGGGCAAGGTATCCAAACTGATGAAATACCCGCCTTTGGGCCTATTCCACCTGGCAATACCAAGGGGTGCAATTTCCTGGTCCAACTCCTGCAGCACGGCTTCAAACTTGGGTTTTAACACTTGAGCGTGCCGCTTCATCAGCGTCAGGATGTGCTCTTTATCCTGTAAATAACGCACATGCCGTAGCTGATTTACCTTATCAAAGCAGATAACCTGTATTCCCATCAGCTTTTTCATATAGTTGATGTTGTCCACGCTGGCAGCCATCACCGCCACACCCGCCCCAGGCAGGGTAATTTTTGAGGTGGAAGCGAACTCAAACACCATGTCCGGGTTGCCAGCCTCCCTGCACAGGGTGAGGATATCGGCAAATGGCACAAAATCTCCATCAAACTCATGGACGCAATAAGCATTATCCCACATGAGGGCAAAATCTTTGGCCGCAGGCTTCATGGCTGCAATGCGGGCAATGGTAGCATCGGAATAAATGATC
Source organism: Bacillota bacterium (assembly GCA_023451115.1). Lineage (GTDB taxonomy): Bacteria > Bacillota > Clostridia > Christensenellales > CAG-138 > JAEXFV01. The sequence continues at coordinate 33,578 of JAEXFV010000117.1, read as the reverse complement.
CCCTCTGGATTGGAGTATTTGGGTACACACCACATGCCTTTCACGGCAGGGTCCTGGATCGCTGCCTCTACCGCATCCATATCCGGGCCTTGCGGCGTCATGGGAATGGTGATCAGCTCCACGCCAAAAGACTGAGTCACTTTGAAGTGCCTGTCATATCCTGGGGAAGGGCACAGAAATTTTACCTTTTCCAGCTTAGCCCACGGCGTTTCGCTGTGCAGCAGGCCATGGGTAAAGGCTTTGGAAATGGTGTCGTACATCAGCTGCAGGCTGGCATTGCCGCCTACAAACACCTCTTCAGGCTGCACCCCCAAAAGCTCTGCAAACAGCCGTTTGGCGCTGGGAATACCGTCCAGTGCGCCATAATTGCGGGTGTCCATGCCGTCGGCAATACAATCTTCCGGGGTGGTTAGCACCGTAAGCAGCCCAGCGACAATGTCAAGCTGTTCCTTGCCCGGCTTTCCTCTGGACATATCCAGTTTAAGTCCCTTGGCTTTGCAGGCGGCAAATTGACTTTCCAGCGCCTGGTATTCTGCCTTTCGCTGCCCAGCGTCCATTGCTTCGTAAGTTGCCATGCTGTTCCCCCTTTTAGGTATCACAAGCTATTTTTTAATACTGCATATTTTGATGGATTTTATTCTATAAGTCAACTATTGTTTTGCCATTAACGAATAAAAAAGAACGGCCTCTTTCAGCCGTTCTTTTCGGCAATCCACTTGAAAACCAGTGGTTTTAAAAGATTTTGCAAAATCCTATACCCGACATCTTGGGGAAAAATATTATCCCCTGCCTTTTTCAAATTTCTTTGTTACCGGTACTCGCCCTTCATGGTTTTTTCTACGGCGTTGAGGATATTCTCATATCCGGTACAGCGGCAAAGGTGGCCGGAAAGCTGCTTTCTAAGCTGCTCGCGGGTATACTGCTGTCCGCTCTCCAGAATTTCCGTAGCGCTCATCAGAAAACCCGGCGTGCAAAAGCCACACTGCACTGCCGCTTCTCCAATAAACGCTTTTTGGATGGGGGCCAGCTCCCCTTCCGGCGCCAAGCCTTCTGTTGTACGGATGTTTTTCCCGTCCGCCCATACTGCAAGGTAAATGCAGGCGTTAAAAGTTTCCCCATCAATCAGCACGGTGCACGCGCCGCACTCTCCCACCTCGCAACCCTTTTTCACGCTGGTAAGTTGGTAATCGTTGTGAAGCATATCCCACAAAGAAGCCCGTACATCCACATATTTTTCGCATGGTTTCCCATTGATCGTGCAGCAAACCAGTTTTTGCTCCATCATAGCGCACCTCCCGCAAGCTGAATACATTCCCTGGCCGCCCGTTTGGAAAGTTCCTCCACCAGCTGCAAGCGGAATTCCTTGCTGGCCCGCCAGCTGGTACGCGGCTTCACTTCTTTCAGGGCTTGCTGGGCAAGCAACTCTAGCGTGCTTTCGCAAACCGGCGCGCCTTGCACGGCGGCCTCTGCCTCATGGCAGCGCATCGGCACAGGCCCTGCTACGCCAAAGGCCAGCCGCAGGCGTTGAATGGTTGCCTTATCCTGGCTTAGCACCACGTTGCAGGAGCAGCCGGTAGTGGCAATGTCCATAGCATTTCGCATGGCATACTTGATATAATGGCCATAGCAGTTTTCATAACTCTCTTTTTGAATGCGGATGGCAGTGACCAGTTCTCCTGGCTGCAGATCCACACGGCCCGGGCCCTGATAAAAGTCCGGGATAGGCAAATTCCGCACGCCTTTTGGGCCGGTAATTTCCACCTGCGCATCCAGGGCAAACAAGGTAGACGCAGAATCAGCGCTGGTGACACCATTGGAGATATTTCCGCCAATGGTGCCGATGTTGCGGATTTGAGGGCCGCCTACCTGATCCACCGCCTCGCCCAGAACCGGGACATGTTTTTGAATGAGCGGATGCCTGGTAATGTGGGAAAAGCTGGTCAACGGCAAAATTTTCAACGTGCCATCCGGCTCCATCTCTACCCCTCGCAGTTCATCTAACTTGAAAATACTTACCAGCGAGCACCCCGCCAGCTTTCCTTCCCGCAGCTTAATTAAAATGTCGCTGCCGCCGGCAATAATCAACGCTTCGGGATGGGCGCACAATAGCTCGATTGCATTTGCCACCGATGTTGCCTCATACAGTGCCTGAATATCATACATAGGCCAAATCCTCCTTCCCCCCAAATCCAATGGATCTCGGGGATTTCAGCAAAGTTCCATGCGGCATGCCCACAGCCTGCCTTCTTTATGAACGTTTGGGGAGCAACCCCGCCTGCACAAACCCTTCTACCAAACGCTGGGGCGTCAACGGCGCGGTGTTAAATGCTACCCCCGTGGCGTGAAGCACAGCGTTGCGGATGGCAGGCGCACCGGGTACCGCCGGAGGCTCGCCCAAAGCCTTGGTGCCAAAAGCGCTGGTAGGTTCCGCATTTTCTACAAAATCCGCCTGGAAGTCCGGCTGATCCATCATAGTAGGGATCTTATAATCCAACAGGTTATTGTTTAAAGGTCTGCCGGTTTTTTCATCAAAAAGCAGCTGCTCGCTCAAACCAAAGCCCAAAGCCATGCTCATACCACCATGCACCTGGGCCGCAGCCAACTGGGGATTGATGAGCTTACCACAGTCGTGAACGTTGATGATATCCAGCACTTTTACCTTACCTAATGGGATATCCACCTCTACCTCAGCAAAAGAACATCCCAAAGACAATGCGTTGGTCTTACACTGATACGTGCTTTCCGCGGTAATATGCTGTGCATGGGTAAGGCTATACAACGACTCAGTTGCAACCTCTGCCAACGTGCCCAGTTTGCGCCCGCTGCTGGTGTTGACGATGCAGCCGTCCTGCAAATCCAGGTTGCATTGGGGGATTCGGTACAGTTCGTGTGCATAGGATAAAATTTTCCCCTTCAACAACTCCCCGGTCTGCCGAATGGCAAAGCCTCCAATATAGGTTTGCCTGGATGCATAAGCGCCAGTGCCAAAGGGAGTGATATCCGTATCTTGCGTGGATATCATGTGCACATCCTCCAGGGGGATAGACAGCACCTGGGCTGTCATCTGGGCAAAGGCTGTATCCGCGCCCTGGCCGATTTCCGTTTCCGGCATCTGCACCTGCACAGATCCATCCTGGTTCAATACCATGCGGCACGTGCTGGCTTCCAGGGAAATCGGCCACACCGCCGTATTATACCAGAAAATAGCCATGCCTACTCCCCGCCGGATGGGGCCAGTCTGGTTGCTATAGCGGGCTACTTTTTCGTCCCAATGAATATATTCTTTGCCCTTTTGTATGCATTGCTCCAGGCTGTCTTCATAGCACTCGTTTTTTGAGAAATCTTCATAAAACCCCTTGCGCATCATATTCATACGCCGGAATTCCACCGAGTCTATCCCCAGGCCCTTTGCAATATCCTCCGTATGGCTTTCTACAGCAAACATGGCCTGGGGGATACCATACCCACGCATGGCACCGGAAGCAGGCATATTGGTAAACACCGTCCAAGCGTCAGCCTTAATCGCTTCTGCATAAGGATAAAGCTGTTTAAACCCGGTGATCCCCTTGGCTACAATGCCATGGCCATGGGAGGCATAAGCACCCTGGTTGCTCCAAGCCTCCATTTTACGCGCCACCAGTTTGCCATCCGGCTGCACATAGGACACCAAATGGTATTGAATCGCGTGGCGCACCCGGGTGGATACGAAGGTTTCCTCCCGACTTAGCTCCAGCTTGACGCATCGCCCGCCCACCAGAGTGGTCAAATAGGCGTTAAGAGGCTCGTACAACGCATCCTGTTTGTTGCCGAAACCGCCCCCTATATAGGGCTTGATAATGCGCACCTTACCCCATGGAATGCCAAGCGCCTGACCCACTACCCGCCGCACAATATGGGGAATTTGGGTAGAGGATACCACCACAATGCGCCCGCCTTCCATATAGGCATAAGAGATCGGCGGTTCAATATGGCAGTGATGCACAGTAGGGGGTTCATACCAGCCTTCAAACCGCATCAGCCCTGGCTGGGATTTGGTCTTTTCATAGTCCCCCTGTTCAACGCCGCTGTGGGCCAGGATATTATCCGGGAAACGCTGGTGCAACGGTGTTGCGCCGGGCGCCATAGCCGCTTCCACGCTCAACAGCGGCGGATATTCCTCATATTCCACCTTAATCTTTTTCAGCGCTTGCGCCGCGGCGATTTCATTCTCCGCTACTACTGCGGCAATATCATCGCCGTAGAGCCGAACCCGGGCATTTAACAGCTTGCGGTCCGCCACATCTTGGTGGGCAGGGTCTGTACTCCAAGGGTGCCCTGCGGTGGGGAAAGCAATATCCGGCACGTCAAAGCAGGTGACAACTTTTACCACACCTGGTATGCAGAGCGCCTCCTGAATGTCCATCTTCACTACCCTGCCGTTTGCAATGGTGCTGTGGAGCACTTTTGCCACCAAAGGGTTGCGCTCATAAAAATCATCGGTATACCGGGCGCGGCCTGTGACTTTATCATAAGCGTCCACACGTTTTACGCTTTTTCCAACCGCCATACGACAATCCTCCTTCCAAACTCAGCGGATAAACCGCTGCTGCAATACATCGAATACCCCCAAGTCCGTCAAGCGCACATAAGGGATCACTGGCAATGCTAAAAACGATAACGTAATAAATGGGTCGGATCCATGGGATACCTCCAGCTCTGCCGCGGCTTGCAGCAAGGATTGCTGCGCCGCAAGCAACGCATCCAGCGGCAGCTCCGTCATCAGCCCACCAATGGGCAGAGGGAGCAACGCCTTTACTTGCCCTTGATTTACCACTACATATCCGCCGCCACAGCCTTCCAAAGCATCGATGGCCAACCGTATGTCCCTGTCGTTATCCCCTGCCACCACTAGGTTATGGGAATCATGGGCTACCGTAGAAGCAATCGCTCCCTGTTGGATCCCCAACCCGCTTAAAATCCCCAACCCAATACGTCCAGTAGCATGGTGCCGCTCCAGCACCGCCAGCTTATTCAATCCCCAACCCGGTTGAAAATTTCCCTGAGCATCCACCGGCACCTCCCTATAGGCCAGCTTGGTGACCAGTTGGGCAGGGACAAGCTCAATCACCGGCATAACGCCTTTGGCCTGCAAATCAAGACAACCTGGGGTTCTGGGGGCAAGCCGCACGGAGGACGCCATATTTCCTGTTACTTTTTCTATGGATAACGAGCAATCCTCATAAGGCTGCCCAGCTACAAAAACCATTTCCGGTTTGAATTCCCGCAGATTGGGCAATACCACAAGATCCGCCCGGCAACCTGGAGCAATTGCGCCCCGGTCCCGCAGGCCATAAGCCTGGGCAGGGTTCAATGTGGCCATGCGGATGGCCTGGATCGGTCCGATTCCCGCCGCCACTGCCCTGCGCAGGATGTAATTGATATGCCCATCCCGCCGGGTGTCCTCCAGATGTTTGTCATCCGTACAGAACATCATGCGATCCGTAGGCAATTCCTCCCATGCAATACGGCGGAAAATGGATTCAATTCCATGGGCTGCGGAACCCATGCGTAGCTGAATACGCAAGCCACAGCGCAGCTTTTCCAAAATCTCCTCGTAATTGGAGCACTCGTGGTCGGTCATCGGGCCGGCAATGCAATAGGCGTTCAGGGCGTCCCCACTTACCAGAGGCGCATGGCCATCAATGGGCCGCCCGGCAAAAAGCGATAACTTATCCAGCATGTTTGGCTCTGCCTGACTGACCGCCGTGTAGTCCATCACCTCTCCCAACCCCAATACCCTGGGGTGAGACAGAAGCGATTTCAGATCCTTTGCGAGCAATGTTGCTCCGCTGCTTTCAAATCCGGTGCAGGGAACGCAGGAAGGCGCCATCATATAGACTTGAAGCGGTAACCCTTCTGTTTGCTCAAGAAGATATTGAATGCCCGGTATTCCGCACACGTTAGCCAGTTCATGGGGATCCGCCACCACTGTGGTAGTGCCGTGAGGCAATACTGCCTGGGCAAACCGGGCAGGATGGGCCATGGTGCTCTCTATATGGACATGTGCGTCGATAAATCCAGGGCAAACATAAGCGCCTTTTAAATCGATCTCCCTGGGGGCGTGATAGCTTCCAATGCCGATGAGGGTGTCATCACAAATGGCAATATCTCCTTGGATCACTTCCTGAGAAAACACATTGACAATGCGCGCATTTTTCAGCGCTAATGTCGGCCGGCGCTCCATAGCGCTGGTAATCAGGTGGGCCAGTTTTTCAGAATGCATCGCTTCAACACCTGCCTTTTTTGTAGTATAGCAGAATAAACAAATTCGGCAAGGGCGTACAAAGTCTCTGAAAAGAGGGGAAATCTCCAGTATGCCGAGAAAATACGGTGGGGCTATTGTAATCTAAAAAAAAGGATGATAAACTATCATAAAAGAATGAATGTTTGTTGCTGACAATACAAAGAATGTACGGAATAAATTTTTTAAATTTTTTTTGTCGGCGATGGCCTCTCATATAGATTTGCTTTTGATGGCGCAAATGTTTCTACGGAACAGCCGCAATACATATGTTCCGCTATGAGGGCCCCTCTGCAGGAAGCGTGTTTCCCTGCGGTTGGGTGCTTTTTTTGTTTTAGATTTCCATTGTATCAAACGATCGATATCATTGTTTAATTAGGGAGGGAAATCGTATGTGCATGCTAATTAAAAACGGCCAAGTGGTGCTCCCCAACGGAGTATGGCAGGCGGATGTGCTGGTGCGGCAGGGAAAAATTGCAGCCGTAAGCCCGGGCCTCAAGTGTGATGGCGCTACTGTTCTCGACGCAGGCGGCTGCCTGGTTTTTCCTGGGTTTATCGACACCCACACCCATTTTGACCTGGAGCTTGCCACCGCCACCGCCGCTGACGATTTTGTTACAGGCACCAAAGCAGCCTTGTTAGGCGGCACTACCACAGTACTGGATTTTGCTACCCAACAGCGTGACGGTACCCTGCAGACCGCCTTGGAGCAATGGCATAAAAAAGCCCAGGGCAGTTCCTGTGATTACGGCTTTCACATGGCCATTGCCCGTTGGGATGCCGACGTTGCCGCTGAAATCCCACGCATGACGGAACAAGGGGTCACTTCCTATAAAATGTACATGGTATATGACGGGCTGAAAATGGATGACGGGGCCATCTACCGCGCCCTGAAGTATACCCGGGACAAAGGCTGTTTGATCGGCATGCATTGTGAAAACTGGGATTTGCTGTTGGCTATGATTGAGGAACAGAAAGCATTGGGCCATACTGACCCTACCGGGCACCCGGCCTCCCGCCCCGGTCCCATGGAAGCAGAAGCTGTAAACCGCTATTTGCGGCTGGCAGAGTTGGCAAAGGCTCCGGCGTATATCGTACATCTATCCACTGCGCAAGGGCTGTTGGAGGCTGAGCTTGCCCGCAAACGGGGCCAACAGGTCTATTTGGAGACCTGCCCGCAATATTTATTATTGGATGACAGCCGTTACGCGGACCCGGATGGGGCGAAATTCGTCATGTCTCCGCCGCTGCGCAAGAAGGAAGACAACGAGGCCTTGTGGGCAGGGTTGCAAAGCGCCGCCATTCAAACCATTGGCACGGATCACTGCCCCTTCACCATGGCCGACAAAGCCCTGGGCAAGGACGACTTTTCCCTGATCCCCAATGGGGGCGCAGGCGTTCAGACCCGTGCGCAGCTGATCTACACCTATGGTGTACTGGCTGGCCGCATTACCCTGCCGCAGATGGCCCAGCTTCTTTCCACCAATGCGGCAAGCTTATTCGGCATGCTGCCGGAAAAAGGCGCAATTGTTCCAGGCGCAGATGCCGATATTGTGATATGGGACCCGGATCATCAAGAGGTTCTTTCCCATAAGACCTTAGCCCATCATTGCGACAATACCCCATTTGAAGGATTCCCAGTGCAGGGCTACGCCAGGGATGTGCTGCTCAGAGGACAGCATGTGGTACAAAACGGCACGGTGGTGGCGCCTGGCAAGGGCCAGTATGTGCACCGCCACCCGTCAGGGCAAATCCAATGAGCTCCTCTGCCCTTCTTCCAACTTTGGGTTGCGTGCTGATGGCAGCAGGCAATGCCGCCCGATTTGGTAAAAACAAGCTGCTACAGCCTTTAAACGGCAAGCCAATCATTGCCTATGGGATGGATGCGCTGCAGGCCAGCGGCCTTTCACCGGTAATGGTGGTTACCCAATATCAGCCGGTAGCGGATCTGGCGATTGAGCGGGGGTTTTTAACCGTTTTTAACCCTGATCCAAAGCAGGGGGTAAGCAGCAGCATCCGGCTGGGGCTGGGGGCCTTGCTTACTGCCTGCCCCAACCTGAGCGGCTGTATGTTTTGCGTGGGTGATCAGCCCTACCTGAATGCCCAAAGCATTACTATTCTGGCGGACGCATGGAAAAAAGGCCCCCAGCATATCCTAGCCTTGGCTTACCATGGCAAACGGGGCAACCCTGCTATCTTCCCGCGGATTTATTTTCCCGAGTTGCTCTCCCTACAAGGGGATACGGGGGGCAGCGCAGTAATACGGGCCCATGAGGAAGCGCTCAGGCTAATTGAAGTTTCACAGGAGCAAGAACTGTTGGATATCGATTCACCGGCGGACTTTTTGCCCTGATTTCGAATGAAGGCAAACGACTTGGTATATCGCCCCATGATAGCATGCGGCATAAAAGGAGCAATTACGATGAAACTGCAACAACTTCATGGAGCCATGCTTATTCGCGGCAATTTGGTGCATGCTCCGGTTTTCGGCAGCCTAGAAATTTTGCAACATGGCTATCTTTTCGTTGAGGATGGCGTGATTTCGGATATCGTTCCGGTTTTGCGCCCAGAGTGGGAAGGATTGCCTGTGGAAGATTATGGAGATGCCCTGATCGTGCCCTCTTTCACGGATTTACACCTGCATGGGCCACAATATGCTATGTTGGGCCTGGGCATGGATCTGCAGTTGCTGGACTGGCTGGAGACCTATACCTTTAAAACAGAAGCGATGTTTCGTGATCTGGATTTTGCCCGCAAAGTTTATCGCCATCTGGCATATGCTTTGGTCTGCAAGGGGACTACCCGGGTGTGCATGTTCTCCTCTGTGCATCGGGAGGCTACCCATGTGCTGATGGAAGAGCTGGAACAGGCAGGCGTCACCGGGTTTGTAGGCAAAGTGAATATGGATCGCAATTGTCCTGACAGCTTGCGGGAAACCACAGCGGAATCCCTGCTGGAAACCCGACGTTGGGTGGAAGAATGCCGGGGCAAATATCCGCACCTTGCGCCCATGCTTACGCCTCGGTTTACCCCCTCCTGTTCAGATGAGCTGATGCGCGGCTTAGGGGAATTGGCGCAAGAATATGGCCTCCGGGTGCAATCACACCTATCGGAAAACCTGGAAGAAGACGCATGGGTGCGTTCCCTGCGCCCCGATTGCCACCAATATTGGGAAAGTTACGCCTCCTGCGGGCTTTTCGGCCCTGGCACTGTAATGGCCCACTGCGTATACTCCGATGAAAAGGAGCGGCAGGCAATCAAAGACCACGGCGCATGGGTGGCCCATTGCCCGGACAGCAATATTAACATCCCTACCGGTGTCGCTCCAGTACGCCGGATGCTGAATGAGGGCTTATCCGTTGCCTTAGGCTCGGATATTGCCGGCGGCGCTCAGCTTTCCATGTTGGGTACGGCTGCGGCCGCTATCCGGGCCTCCAAACGCAATTGGCTGCTGACCAATCAACAAGAGGCATTTCTCACGGTAGCGGAAGCGTTTTATCTCATTACTTCCGCCGGCCAGCTTTACTTTGGGGAAGGCCCCGGTTTTCAAAAAGGGAACCTACTCCATGCCCTGGCGCTGGACGACAGCACCCTGCCACCCTCTCGCCCCCTCACGATATCCGAACGGCTGGAGCGTTTGATGTACCTTGGAGATGATCAGGCGATAATCGGCCGATATTCCGCAGGGCGCAAAATAACCATATGACCTGAGTGTAATAAGGGCGTCTGCAACCGGAAAGGAAGCAGACGCACTTTGCTATTATAGCGCTTATCAATTTTCAAAAGGGAAACGGCGCTTTAACCCCAAAGCATCCCGAACAGCAATGAATTCCTTTTGCACCGCCTCACCTACGGGCACGCCCTTGTCCTTTCGCTCCAGCCACACCAGATATTCCTTTTCCCCGGCAGTATAAATGCGCTGTTGGCCGGGCGCTTTTTGTGAGGCCCGCAATTCCCTCAAAATATTTCCTGTCGTGTTTTTAAAGCTCTCGGCCCCCAAAAATGCCTCCGTATCGATGGCCATAAAGAAATGGCCCAAGTGATAGGGCTGTTTATGTCCCTGCTGGTCTAGGCCGGTAAGCATTTTCAAAAAGCTCCCCGCTTGCAGCGCAGCAGAAAGCACCTCTACCACCGTAGCATAGCCATAGCCCTTATAACCGGCCAGTTCCTCCCCAATACCGCCTAATGGGGCTAAAGCGGCATGGCCGCTGGTCAAATCCTTTAATATTTGGCCGCTATCCGTCATGGCAGAACCATCCCGCCCTATTACCATGCCTTTCGGGGTATCCTGCCCAGTACGGGCATAGTATTCAATTTTACCCCGTTGGGTAATGGAGGTAGCGCAATCCAGCACAAAGGGAAAGTCTTCATCTGTGGGAAGCCCGATGGTTAAAGGGTTCGTGCCCAACATATTTTCCACGCCAAATGTAGGGGCAATGGAAGGTCGTGCATTGGTTCCGGTTATGCCGATCATGTTTTCTTTGGTGGCCATGGTAGCATAATACCCGGCAATTCCATAATGGGTGGAATTGCGCACCGCCACCATACCCATTCCATACTGCCTGGCCTTTTCTATCGCCATGGACATGGCTTTATACCCAGCCACCATGCCCATGCCGTCATGGGCATCCGCCACTGCGGTGGTAGCGGTTTCCTTTAAAACCTCAAATTGCGTAATTGGCCGTTGAATACCCGCCTGAATTCGATCCACATAGATGGGCTTAAAGCGGTTACAGCCATGGCTCTCAATGCCCCGGCGGTCGCTTTCTGCCAACACATCCGCACACAGTGCTGCTTCCTCTGGCGGAACTCCCAGCTTTTCAAAGGCTTCCGTCATAAAACCAACGATACACTCCCATGAAACATATGGCCTGGTTTCCATGCTCTTTTTGTCTTCTCCCTTTTCAAAATTCTAGCCCGCTCCCATTGAAAAAAGCTCATTTTCATTATGGCTCAATGCTCTACCCAATCCAGCGCCCTGGCTACCGCCCTCTTCCATCCAGCATAATATGCTTGGCTTTGTTCCAGCGCCATTTGCGGGGTAAATACCCGCTCCGACTTCCAGTTGGCAGCAATCTCCTTTTGATCCTTCCATAATCCTACCGCAAGCCCTGCCAAATAGGCAGCGCCCAAAGCCGTTGTTTCCACGTTTTGGGGCCGATTGATGCGAGCGCCCAGCAAGTCTGCTTGAAACTGCATTAAAATATTGGAAACCGATGCGCCGCCATCCACTTTCAATTCGCAAAGGACAGCGCCGGTGTCATCCTCCATGGCAGCGATCAGGTCCTTCACCTGGTAGGCAATGCTCTCTAGCACCGCCCTGGCAAAATGGGCGCGGGTAGTTCCCCTGGTCATGCCCAACATAGCCCCCCGAGCATACATATCCCAATAAGGCGCGCCCATGCCCGTAAAGGCGGGCACCAGGTACAATCCGCCTGCATCCGGCACGCTTTCGGCAAGAATATTGATTTCCGGCGTGTTTTTGAGCATGCCCAGGTCATCCCGCATCCACTTGATTACACTGCCTGCATTGAAAATGCTTCCTTCCAGAGCATATGTAATCGAGCCATCTTTTAACCCCCAGGCAATGGTAGATAACAGCCTATTCCGGCTCCTTAAGGACTGGCTCCCGGTGTTCATGACCAAAAAGCAACCCGTACCATAAGTATTTTTTGCTTGTCCCGGGGTAAAACATGCCTGGCCAAACAAGGCCGCCTGTTGATCCCCCGCTGCTCCTGCAATGGGTACGCCTGCCAATTCCTCAAACCCGGCGATCCCTGGGGCGACTACGCCGTAAACGCAGCTGGAAGGCCTTGGTTCCGGCAGCATGCACAGCGGGATGTGCAACGCTTTACACAACGTTTCGTCCCAACACAGGCGGTCAATGTCAAACAACATGGTTCGAGCCGCGTTAGTGTAATCCGTAACATGGGCCCTGCCACCCGTCAAATTCCAAATCAGCCAGGTGTCAATGGTGCCAAAGAGCAATTCCCCCCGCTCCGCCCTGGCCTGCGCCCCCTCTACATGGGACAAAATCCACTGGATCTTAGTGGCGGAAAAATAAGCGTCAATGAGCAGCCCTGTTTTTTGTGCAATATATTCCCCTAGCCCCTGGCTTTGCAGCGCTTCGCATTCTGCCGCCGTACGCCGGCACTGCCACACAATTGCAGGGTATATCGGCCTGCCCGTAGCCCGTTCCCAAACCACGGTTGTTTCCCGTTGATTGGTAATACCGATAGCGGCGATTTCCCCCTGGCCAACATTGCGTTGGTGCAAGGCCGTTGCCGCCGCACGCTGCACACTGTGCAAGATGACCATGGGATCGTGCTCCACCCACCCCGGCTTAGGATAATGCTGGGCAAACTCAAATTGGGCGCTGGCACAAATATTGCCCAAACCATTGAACAATATTGCCCGGGAACTGGTAGTGCCCTGATCCAAAGCCAGTAAAAGCTGCTGCATATCACATCGCTCCTGTCCAGAAAAGTTTAAGCAAAAAAGAAAGCAAAGCTACAAGCTTTGACACATCATTTGGTTGAAACCTCTGAAATCCAACCATTTCAGAGAAAAACGGTAAAAAGACAATTATTATTTTATTTTAAACTATTCTTCTATTTTAAGCAATTAATGCTTGAAAAACGAAGAAATCATTATTTAAATCAAGATTTTAGAAGATATTAGTTAATATTTTTAAAAAACAGCCAAATTATATGAAATTTGGATATTGTCAATACTTGCAGTGGATAAAGCGGTGCTCTATTATAATAGATGTTAGCACTCATTAGCATTGAGTGCTAACAACAAAATTGTAATCATTGCAGCAGGCAGAATATAAGGAGGTACATCAACTATGAAACTCAAGCCTTTGGCGGATCGGGTTGTCATTAAGAGCCTTGAGACCGAGAAAACCACCAAGAGCGGCATCGTGCTCACTTCCAGTGCGCAGGAAAAGCCCCAGATGGCCGAAATCATCGCAGTTGGCCCCGGCGGCGTAGTAGAGGGCAAAGAAGTAACCATGTACGTTCACGTAGGCGACAAGGTCATTTATTCCAAATACGCCGGCACGGAAGTCAAGCTGGACGGGGAAGAGTACATCGTCGTACGGCAGAACGATATTCTGGCAGTTGTGGAATAGTACAACCCAATTTGGAAGGAGAAAATAAACATGGCTAAGCAGTTGAAATATGGCGAAGACGCCCGCCGGGCTTTGGAAGCCGGCATGAACCAGTTGGCGGATACCGTTAAGATTACCTTGGGGCCCAAAGGCCGCAATGTAGTGCTGGACAAAAAGTTTGGCGCACCCTTGATCACCAATGATGGCGTTACCATCGCCAAGGAAATCGAGCTGGAAGACCCATTTGAAAATATGGGCGCCCAGTTGGTAAAAGAAGTTGCTACCAAGACCAACGATGTAGCGGGCGACGGCACCACCACCGCTACCCTGCTTGCCCAGGCTATCGTCCGTGAAGGGCTGAAGAATGTGGCCGCCGGCGCAAACCCCATGGTGCTCAAGAAGGGCATCGAAGCAGCAGTAGAAAAGGCAGTGGAAGAGCTCAAGGCTCTCTCTAAACCCGTTGGTTCCAAGCAGGATATCGCCCAGGTTGCCGCTATTTCCGCTGGCGACCAGAAGGTTGGCGAGTTGATCTCCGATGCGATGGAAAAGGTTGGAAACGACGGCGTTATCACCGTAGAAGAATCCAAGACCATGAAGACCGAACTGAATATCGTAGAAGGTATGCAGTTTGACCGCGGCTATGCTTCCGCTTACATGGTAACCGATACGGACAAGATGGAAGCGGTGCTGGATAACCCCCTGATCCTGATCACCGAAAAGAAGATCAGCAACATTCAGGAAATCCTGCCCATTCTGGAGTCTGTTGTGCAGCAGGGCCGCAAACTGCTGATCATCGCCGAGGATGTGGAAGGCGAAGCCTTGGCTACCTTGGTTGTGAATAAACTGCGCGGCACCTTCACCTGCGTTGCCGTTAAGGCCCCTGGCTTTGGCGACAGGCGTAAGGCCATGCTGCAGGATATCGCGATCCTCACCGGCGGCCAGGTAATTTCCGACGAGCTGGGTATGGATCTGAAGGAAACCACCATCGCCCAGTTGGGTACCGCCCGTCAGGTTAAGGTTGACAAAGAGAACACCACCATTGTGGAAGGTGCTGGCGAAGCTTCTGAAATCAAGGCCCGGATCAACTCCATCAAGGCCCAGATTGAGGAAACCACCTCTGATTACGATAAAGAAAAGCTGCAGGAGCGTTTGGCCAAGTTGTCCGGCGGCGTAGCCGTTATTGCGGTTGGCGCTGCTACCGAAGTGGAAATGAAGGATGCCAAGCTGCGCATTGAGGACGCTCTCAACGCGACTCGTGCGGCTGTCGAAGAGGGCATTGTGCCTGGCGGCGGTGTTGCGCTGATCAATGTAATCAACAAGGTGAAAGCCTTGGAGTCCGATGCTTCCGGAGACCAGAAGACCGGTATCCAGATGGTGGTACGCGCTCTGGAAGAGCCTGTGCGCCAGATTGCTGCCAACGCTGGCTTGGAAGGTTCCGTCATCGTTGCCAACATCAAGGATGCCAACAAGGCTGGCTATGGCTATGATGCCGCCAAGGACGAATATGGCATGATGGACGAAAAGGGCATTATGGATCCCACTAAGGTGACCCGTTCCGCTCTTCAGAATGCGGCCTCCATTGCGGCTATGGTTCTCACCACCGAGAGCTTGGTTGCGGACATTCCCGCTCCCGAACCGCCAATGCCTGCAGGCGGCGGCATGGGTGGCCCCGGGATGTATTAATCCCGGTAAATCCAATTCAATTGCAACAAAATGGCCCGGTGGCAATTGCCACCGGGCCATTTCTCTTTTCTATTTCGATCAAGAATAATATTGATAAAAGCTGTGGCTTTCAGCCAGCCCTTCTTACTCTCCAAAGTGGCAACAGGCAATAACAAAGGGCCGCAGCATATCTGCGGCCCTTAAACCATGTTTCAGCGTGTATCAGGAATTACAGGCTATCCAGCACGCCCGTGGCTTCATTAAACGCATTGATCAGCGCATCGATTTCTGCTGCCTGTTTATGGATGCCGCCCCAGTAGTTGTCATAATCATACCACTGGGCATTGAGCTCTGCAACGTCTTTGCCCTGCTGCTCAACCCAAGTGTAATATTTCAGGTTATGCACCCGCTTACGTGCCTCATAGGTAAGCTCTTCCATATTATCCGTGCGCACGCCATGCATGTGCTCATAATAATCCGCCGCTGCCTTGGTGGGCCGATAAGCGCCCTGCTGCTGGTTGAGTTCTTCGATACGGGAACCATACATCACAGCAGAGTCAGTGCCCACTGTAAACAGGCAGTCATCGCTGGTAAGCTCATAGTACTTAGCCATCTTGATGCAGCAAAGCACGTTTGCAATACCGGAAATACCCAGGAGCGACAGCTTTTCTACAAACTCAGGCTCCAGGCCCAACTCGTTTACCAGATATTCTTTGCCTACCGGGTCGTTGAACAACCGGAGCAGATTCTGGCTATCTTCATCATCAATGGCAATTACCATATCCGTATTTTTAACATTATGTACCCACGGCACATGCTTGTCGCCAATCCCTTCGATACGGTGGCCGCCGAAGCCATTGTTCAGCAAAGTGGGGCATTGCAGCGCTTCGCCCACAGCCAGCTTCGCATGAGGATATTGTTCCTTCACATAATCGCCGCTTGCCATAGTGCCTGCGGAACCGGAGGTAAAGGCCATGCCTGCCAAACGGCTGGTTTCGGTTTTAATGGATTCATAAGCGTCCTGGATGGCTTTCCCTGTGACGGTATAATGCCATAAGTGATTGCCCATTTCGTCAAACTGGTTGAAGATTACCACATCTTCCCTGGTGTTGCGCAGTTCCCAGGTTTTATCAAAGATTTCTTTTACGTTGCTTTCGCAGCCAGGAGTAGCAATTACTTCACCAGCAATTTGGGACAGCCACTCAAAGCGCTCTTTGCTCATCTCCGCCGGGAGAATTGCAATACTGTCGCAAGAGAGGAGCTTGGAGTTATAGGCACCGCCACGGCAATAGTTGCCGGTAGAAGGCCATACCGCCTTATGATAGGTGGGATCGAACTGACCAGTTACCAATCGAGGCGCCAGGCAACCAAAGGACGCACCCACCTTATGGCAACCCGTGGGAAACCACTTGCCGGTGAGTACAAAGATACGGGCGTTTACGCCAGTAAGTTTTGCAGGCAGTTCAATAAAATTAACACCGCCATACAGTCCGCCTTCCATCTTGGGCTCGTTATGCCAAGTAATACGGAACAGGTTCAAGGGGCTAATATCCCAAAGCCCAGTGTGCTTAAGCCCTTGCTTGATTTTATCCGGGATCAGGTCCGGGTTACGCATCTGCGCAAAGGTGGGAATCACAATTTTGTTCTCTTTGGCCCGTTGGATGGTCCGTTGGAGATTGTCACGATGGATAGTCAAATCAATCATATTAATTCCACTCCATTTCACTATTCTATCTGGATCTGTATGATTCGCCCACATAAATTGGGCTAATTTCATATATATAGTGTATTCCTTTTCCTTCTGTTTGTAAATGCTTTGCGCCAAATTTCCTAAAAAATATTTTTGTTGCCTAACAGATTTTTATTCTGTTCGTGGTATGTAAAGCGCCTGCCGGCATTTTCCGGCAGGCGCTCTCCAACCCATTCCTTCGATTTTTATAAGAGATTCGGGGTTCTCATAACAGTTCACCGGTAACGCACAAATTCCTTGAAGCGGGTTCCTTGGAACGTAAGGCGGCCTCTATCCCCTTCCACCAGCTGGCCATAATCTCCCCCGTCTACCCGCAGCTCCATCCGATCCCCGCTTTCTACCTCAAACGTAACATAATAGGAAGTGCTGCTGGACAGGTGCATAGCTCCATTATTGCTGGCAGAACGATGAGAATGGTGTACTTCCGGCCGTTTTGCCCGCACCGTAGCCTCCACACTAAGCACTGGCGAAGCGTTGTTTTTGCTCCATTGCCCAATCCCACGCACCAATTGCACCACGATCACCACAGCAATTACCGCAAAAACGATCCAAAACAGGCCAAAAAAGCCGGCGCCATTAAAAAAACCCATTCTATGCTCCTCCACATCCCCAAGCATGTTATTTTTATATTATAACAGCATCCATAAGGGTCCTTCAAGCGCTAAGGTTTTCTGCTTCTTAAGCAGGCTGTCTGGCCGGCACCAGTTTGGTTCTTTCCAGCAGCTTTACCAGAATGGGCAATGCAATCACCTGGATGATAATCCCAGGCAATGCCGTGACAAAGGCGCCCGCTATAAAAGCGCTAAATGTATACGCTTTTCCTGCAACGCCCATAAAAACAGCATTGGCTACGCCGCTTACCACACGCCCCGCCAGCATGCCGGATACCAGGGCCACATAAATATTGCGTCTGGGATACAGCGCTCCACACACGATTCCATAGGTTGCCAGCTCAAACATCATAGCCACCGCCGTAGGAAAAATGGGCGGCATGCCAGTTACCAACGCGCTAAGCAAAGGGGTAATCGCCCCTACTGCCAGGCCATATTGCCAGCCACATAAAAAGCCGCACAGCAACACCGGGATATGCATAGGTAAAAATACAGTGCCCGCTCCCAGCAAGTGGAACACCTGGGGCAGCACCAGCCCCAAAGCCAAACAGGCCGCAGCACAAATGGTACGATGTGTATTCCGTTTCATCCTTTTATCCATCCTCCTTTTGTTTGCCCGCCCTCCAAAATAAAAAGGAAGGCAGAATATGCAGGCATTATGCCTGCTCTATCCGCCTTCCTGACAGATGCTATCAAATCGTTTCAAACCTTTTTACACGGCTTCCTGCCGCTATTTCCATTTAGTATAACACATTGGGGGAAAAACCGTCAATCCCGGTAAAATGTGTTGCCGCCCACAAACTCGCGCAAAATGGAAGTGGGGGGGATTTCATCCTCTATATCCGCATCCTGTATATAATTCAGGAATTTGATAATGCTTCGAGCAGCAGCATAATAGGGGCTTTCCGGCTGTACCTCCAGCAAAAGCGGGAAAATATGTTTTTTCAGCACACAGGGCTCATACATCAGCGCCGTATTCATCAGGGCATCCGCCTGCTCCTGATAAGGGAAAATCCAGGTCTGCTCCCCCCGCTGCACGCTGGGCCACATGGAAAGCGTGTGCTCCACCGACGCTCCCCGGGTTTCATGGTCCCGTACCATACGGCGCAGCAAACGCACATCCGTAGTGCGGATACGGTTATGGTCGTCTAAATTCAGCGTAGTCAATGCGTTACATGTACCCGAAACACACTATCTTTGGGGATTGCCGGGCTAAGCATGCGTGGATTAAGGCCATGGATACCCTCGATGATCAGCGGCTCTTCCTTGCCTACCTGGATATGGATTCCTTTGGGAGCCCGTTTTCCGGTTTTAAAGTCAAACACGGGCACCTCCACTTCCTCCCCGGCAATCAACAGCTCCAAATCCTGGTTGAAGCGGGGAATATCCAAGGTTTCAATATGCTCTAAATCACGTTCCCCTTTTTCGTCCATCGGGATCTGGTCCCGGTCGATATAATAATTATCCAGCGACAGCAGCACCGGATTTTTGCCCAGCACTCTGAGCTGGGTATACAGACGGTTTGCGGACGTGGTTTTTCCGGAAGAGGACGGGCCTGCTACCATGACGGCCCGGGCGCTGCGGCGGACAATGCTGTCCGCTATGGCAGCATAGCTTTTTTCGTGCAATGCCTCGCTCACCCGCACCAGTTCACGCACTTTACCGTTTTGTACCATATCGTTTAAATCCGCCACGTTGGCGCAATGAAGCAACCGCCCCCATTCATCGCTCTGGGCAAATACACTGGCGAGTTTCGGCACATTGACACATTTTCCCGGCCTGTCTGGCGCGTTAAGATCGGGTAAGGCCATAATCATGCCCGGCCCCTGAAAATAAAGGTCAAACACGTTTACATAACCTGTACTGGGCGCCATCTCCCCATAAAAATAATCCAGATAATCTCCTTGCCGGTAGCAATCAAAGTAATTGAATTTGCGCCATTTAAGCAGCCTAACTTTATCGATCTGACCCTCTGCTTTATAAAAATCGATAGCCTGCCGGATATCCAGCCGCTCCCGCCGCAAAGGCAAATCCGCCTGAATGATACGGCGGCATTCTTCCACCAGCCGCTTTACGTCTTCCTCATTGAGGCGGGGGGATTTGTCCATGGTTACATATAATCCCGGCCCCAGAGAGTAACGCACAACGACCCGTGCCTCCGGCATCAAACGCCGCACAGCCAGCAGCAGCACGTATTGCAGCGTGCGCTCATATACCCGGTGGCCCAGATCGTCCCCATAACGCAGCAGTTTGATACAGCCCTGTGCCTTTTCCACTGCTTTTCGGGGCCGTGCAATGCCGCTTTCCTCCAAATGAATCGGGTCAATATTTAAATTGTATACTTCTCCGCCAATTTGGGCCGCGAGAGGCTTTTTCTGCAAAGCCGGCTCATCCAGCCCGGCACGGCGAAGCAACGTTAACAAGCTCTCCCCCGCGTCAGCCTCGACAGCAATGCCATCCAGCATGATTTTCATGTTCATCGCTCCCTTTTTCGATTTTATTCAGTATATCATATTGTAGCCACACAGTGGCGTGTTGTTTCTAAAAGTTCACTACTTTGCTGAGTTCGCGCCGAAATAATGGCGCTAACGTTTGACACCGGTTTTCCCTTGGGGTAGAATAGCTATTGGTATTGTTTTCTTATATCAAATTGGAATATCTCTATATATTGATAAACATTTGACAATTTTCTTAAGAAAACCTACCATATTAAATAGAAGTATTACCCGCAAAAATGCGGTTTGAATATTAGGTTGAGGAGGAATATCATGTACCAGATTGTAACCAAGCGGCCGCTGCATGATACGGTAACGCTCATGGAGATTGCTGCACCCGCTGTGGCCAAAAAAGCGCAGCCTGGCCAGTTTATCATTCTGAGGATCGATGAACAAGGGGAGCGCATCCCGCTAACCATTGCAGGGTATGACCGGGAAAAAGGCACTGTGACCATCATCTTCCAAAAAGTGGGCGCTACAACAAAACGTCTGGATACTCTGAACCAGGGAGATTATCTCCAGGACTTTGTGGGCCCCTTGGGTAAACCCAGCGAGCTGGAAGGCAAGGAAGGCAAAAAAATCGCAGTGATTGGCGGCGGTTTGGGCATTGCCATCGCGTATCCCCAGGCAAAAGCACTGCATGCCGTTGGCGCGGACGTGGATATTATCGTAGGGTTCCGCAACACCAGCCTGTTCATCTTGGTAGACGAGTTGCAGGCTGCATGTCATAACCTTTATGTGATGACGGACGATGGCTCCAATGGCCACAAAGGCTTTACCACCACTGCGCTGGAGGACCAGATCAAAGCAGGCGTAAAATATGATGAAGTAATCGCCATTGGCCCCCTTCCCATGATGCGTGCGGTATGTAACCTTACCAAGCAATATAATATCCCAACCATCGTTTCCATGAATCCGATCATGATCGATGGCACGGGCATGTGCGGCGGTTGCCGCCTCACCGTAGGCGGCGAAACCAAGTTTGCCTGTGTGGACGGTCCGGATTTTGACGGCCATCTGGTGGATTTTGACGAGGCAATTCAAAGAAGCCGTATGTTCAAAGCAGAAGAAGCCCAGAGCATGGAAGCCCATGGCTGCAACCTGTTGGCACAGGGAGGTGCAAAATAATGGCGAACATGAACCCCAAAAAGCTACCTGCCCGGGAGCAGGATCCCAACGTACGCAATAAAAACTTCTCCGAAGTATCTCAGGGTTATGATGCCGCCATGGCCATGGAAGAGGCCACCCGCTGCCTCAACTGCAAACATATGCCCTGCGTATCCGGTTGCCCGGTAAACGTGCGGATCCCTGAATTTATCGCGCAGATTGCCTCAGGCAATTTTGAGGAAGCATACAGCATCATCAAATCAACCAGTAATCTGCCTGCTATCTGCGGCCGGGTTTGCCCCCAGGAAACCCAGTGTGAATCCAAATGCGTCCGTGGTATCAAGGGAGAGCCGGTGGGCATTGGCCGCCTGGAGCGCTTTGCAGCGGACTATGCTATGGAAAAGGCCCGCAAAGAAGGCGCAGCCGAAGTAGCGCTGCCCCAAAAGAATGGCAAAAAAGTTGCCGTGATTGGTTCCGGCCCTGCAGGCCTGACCTGTGCAGGCGATTTGGCGAAGCTGGGATATGAAGTACATATTTTTGAAGCATTGCATACGCCCGGCGGCGTGCTGGTATACGGTATTCCTGAATTCCGTCTGCCCAAGGCCCTGGTGCGGGAAGAAATTGCCACAGTAGAAAAGCTGGGCGTAAAGATTGAAACCAACATGGTGGTTGGCCGGGCCATCAGCTTGGACGAGCTCATGGAAGAAGAAGGGTTTGACGCGGTGTTCGTAGGCTCTGGCGCAGGGCTGCCCAATTTCCAGAAGATCCCTGGCGAGAACCTGAACGGTGTTTACTCCGCCAACGAATTTTTGACCCGTATCAACCTGATGAAGGCCTATTCCTTCCCCAAAGCGGATACCCCGGTGAAGATTGGGAAAAACGTTGCGGTAATCGGCGGCGGCAACGTGGCGATGGACGCCGCACGCTGTGCAAAACGTTTGGGCGCAGAGAACGTTTACATTGTTTACCGCCGCAGTGAAAAGGAAATGCCTGCTCGTGTAGAAGAAGTCCACCACGCCAAGGAAGAGGGCATTATCTTCAAAATGCTCACCAACCCCACCCGGATCGAAGGGGACGAAAACGGCTATGTAAAAGCCATGGAGTGCGTGGAGATGGAGCTGGGCGAGGCGGACGCTTCCGGCCGCAGGCGGCCTGTGCCTAAGGCAGGCAGCGAGTTTGTGCTGGATGTGCAAACGGTGGTAGTGGCGATTGGCAACTCCCCCAATCCTCTCATCAAAAACACCACTCCCGGCCTGGCCACTCAGAAATGGGGCGGTATCATCGCTGATGAAGAAACCGGTAAAACCTCCAAAGAGGGCGTATATGCCGGCGGCGATGCGGTAACTGGCGCAGCTACGGTAATCCTGGCCATGGGCGCCGGCAAAAAAGCAGCGGCAGCCATCCATGAATATTTGCAGAGCAAATAAAGTTTTTTGAAACCAGGCGGCATTTGGAGTATCCAAATGCCGCTTTGCATATGGAAAAACCGGTTCGACAAGCCTTATGTGATCCCCTATAATCAATATGAGCTGCAAAAAACGGGTATCCAGCATACCAAGAAAGCGATAGAGACATGATCCAAGAATATGTCAAAGAACAGGCGCTCCTCCATCCCGCTATGCAGGCCCAGGATGCCCTTAAGCTATGCTATCAGGCCGCTTTTGGGGCGGAGCATCTGCTGCTGGACGAGGAAACAGCAAGGCTTCATTTTATGAAAGAATTCGATATGGTGCCTTCCCGGGAGGGCCTTCTTTGGGAGGCCATCTCCCCGGAGGTATGCCGGGTGAACTTAGGAGCCTGGAAAGCCTGCGGACTTCCAGCACAGTGGCTGTTTCGCCTGTTTGTCCTGACCTCTCCTCTGCCCAATCAGGGCGCCTTTTCAAGATATTTGGAGCAAACAGGCGATTTGGCACTGTCGGGAAGGCTGCCCTTTTCCGCCGCTGCCTGGCAAGCGTTGTTGAGTAGTTACCCATTGCAGTCCCCGGTTGCAGTGCACCATAGCGTAGCTTACCGCCAGCAGGAACAGCCTTCCTACCGCCTGGTATCCAGCCAGCTCATGAGAATGCTTCCCATTTTAAAGGCCATTTCCGCTCTGCCTCCTGTCGAAAGGGCCTATGTGATGGCATTGGATGGGCGTGCTGCCAGCGGCAAGTCTACCCTGGCGGTACAATTAAGCCAAGTAATCCAAGCGGGTGTGGTACATATGGACGATTTCTTCCTTCCTCCCCTATTGCGTACCCCTGAGCGCCTGGCCCAACCCGGCGGCAACATCCACTATGAGCGGTTTCAGGCCCAAGTGCTGCCGCATTTAAAAGAACAATTGCCTTTTGTTTACCAGCGCTTTGATTGCGGCTCCATGGCTTTGGGCCCATGGCGCACGGTTCCACCGACGAAATGGCACATTGTAGAAGGGTGCTATTGCTGTCACCCCCTGTTTGGCAATTATATGGATCTCCGTTTTTTTTGCGATGTTTCGCCCCAAGAGCAGCGTAAGCGGATTGTAGCCCGGGATGGAGCGCGGGCAGATGCGTTTTTTCAACGCTGGATTCCCATGGAAGAAGCTTATTTCAGCGCCTTCCATATTCCGGAACAGGCGGACTTTCTCCTATAAGTGCAGTCCAGGGAGCCGTTTATGAACACCATTTCCGCAAAATCAATCTTATCTGCCCGTAAACCAGGAGGCTGGTTTGGCTCGGATTATACCATGAATTTGTATCGTGGCTGCTGCCACGGCTGCATCTATTGTGATAGCCGCAGCGATTGCTATGGTATCGAAGTCTTCTCTGAAGTGCAGAAAAAGCAGGATGCTTTGCTCATTTTGGAGCGCGAGTTAAAAACAAAGCGGCACAAAGGCCTGGTTCTTACCGGCTCCATGAGCGACCCTTATAACCCTTTTGAAGCAGCAGAGCAACTCACCCGGGGCGCTTTGGCGCTGCTAAGCCGTTATGCCTTTGGAGCAATCATCATTACAAAATCCGATCTGGTTGTACGAGATTTGGAGTTGCTGCGGGCAATCGCAACAGCCGCGCCAGTTGCAGTGAATTTCACTATTACTACGCTGGACCCGGTGCTGTGCAGCAAAATTGAGCCATACGCCCCTTCTGCCCAGGCCCGTCTGCAAGCCATGGAGCAGCTGAGCCGCGGCGGGATTTCTTGCGGCGTTACGCTTATGCCCTTGTTGCCATTTCTCAATGACACATTGGAGTATCTGTTGCCGCTGGTTTCCCGCTGTGCACAGGCAGGGGCCAAGTGGATTTATGCCCAGCCCGGCTTCCCCGTTTCCCTGCGAGACAGACAGCGGGATTATTACTATGCCCAGCTGGATCGGCTGTTTCCGGGCCTTAAGCAACGATATATCCAACACTTTGGGGATGATTATTGGTGTCCCTCGCCTAATCCGGCCTTATGGCCCGCCTTTCAAGCGGCCTGCAAATCCAACGGCCTGCTGTGGCAGCACGAAGAGATCAACGCTTATATCCAAAGGTTGGCCCCTGCCCAGCAAATCAGCTTATTCCATTAAAACAGCATAAAAATGCCTTTCGGCGTCGGCGTTTTTCAGCGCCGGAAAAGGCGTTTTGATTTTGTTATTGGGGACGGTACACGCCAATTACGTGCAAGGGCCGCAGCTGTGTATATTGATAGGTGGAGAGGGGGCGATTGTCCGAGTCATACGAATGCGCTGCCACCAAAATGTTATCCGGGGCAGGATTATCTCCCACCGCTACTACTACCGGCGTATGTTCAAAAAAAGGATTGCCAAAGTTCAGCTGGATGACATCTCCGGGCAAAATTTCTTTTAACGGCACTTCGCGCATCACCGGGCCAGGCCCTTTGTTGTTCACCATAAAATTATAAAAATACTCTACGCCCGTCCAGCTGGCGGTGCGATCGTTGGCATTGATATAAAACCAACCGAATACCGGCGTATAGTTCATAACCCCCGCGCCTGCAAACACGCACTGGGAGGCAAAATTGGTGCAATCCCCTCCAATGCCCGAAAAATCGAAAAATGCAGGATTGCGAGAAAAGGCCCATTTGTGTGCATAGTCCACAGCTGCTTTACGATCATAATGGCCCAGTTCCACAGCTTCCCCCTCCTTATACTGTCTTTTTAACAGCATATGCTATAGCCCCCTTTTATGCTATACTATAGGCAAACATGGTGCATACGCTCATAGGACTTTCTGCTGTAAAGCGGTTCCCACTTATTCCATGGCCGCGTTTGCATCATAAGTTTTCATTACAAAAGGAGGATATACCAAATGAGCGCACAAAACCTGACCCCTCACATTGCCTGTGGGAAAGAGGATTTTGCAAAAACCGTGTTGATGCCGGGCGACCCGCTGCGGGCCAAATTTATCGCGGAAACATTTCTTACTGGCGCAACGCTTATCAATAACATTAGGGGCATACAAGGATACACGGGCGAGTATCAGGGCAAACGGGTAAGCGTAATGGCCAGCGGCATGGGTATGCCCTCCATTGGCATCTATTCCTACGAGCTGTTTCACGTGTTCGGGGTAGAAAACATCATCCGCATTGGCTCCGCTGGCGGCATCCATCCTTCTTTACAGCTCCGGGATATCGTGGTGGGTATGGGAGCCTGCACCAATTCCAACTATGGGGCACAATTCCGTCTGCCAGGCACTTTTGCGCCCATCGCCAGCTATGGTCTCCTAAAAGCGGCAGTAGAAGAAGGGCAGCGCAGAGGCGCCCGCATGATGGTTGGCAACCTGTTCTCTTCCGATTGTTTTTATGATGACGCGGCCTCTCTCAAAGATTGGGTGAAGATGGGCGTGTTGGCAGTGGAGATGGAAGCGGCTGCACTCTATATGAACGCTGCCCGGGCAGGCAAAAACGCCTTATGCCTTTGCACCATTTCCGACCTTCCCTTTACAGGGGAAGAATGCACGGCTTTGGAGCGGCAAACCACCTTCACCACCATGATGGAAATTGCCCTCTCCATTGCTTAAAGCACAGTCAGTTTTTCGCTTTGCAGATCTCTTGCTCTGACAGGGCTGGCTGAATGCTCTCAAATTACGTTCACCAAAAGAGAGGACAACCCTCCTGTGCCCTGATAAAATTTGTTATAAGGAGCTGTTTTATGGAATGGGTTGACCGGCTAAACGAAGCAATCCGTTATACCGAAAGCCATTTAATGGAGGAAATTGATCTAGCCCAACTAACTAAGATCACTTGCTGCTCTGCCTATCACTTTCAGCGCATGTTCACATACCTGGCTGGGCTTCCCTATTCCGAGTATGTGCGGCGCAGGCGCATGTCTTTGGCAGCAGTAGATTTGCAAAACGGTGAACGGGTGCTTACCGTTGCTTTGCGTTACGGCTATGCTTCCCCAACCGCCTTTAACCGGGCCTTTCAAAGCGTGCATGGCGTTGCGCCTTCCACCATTCGCAAAAGCGGAACCCTGTTAAAGGCTTACCCGCCCATCAGCTTCAAAATCACAGTCAAGGGAGCGCAAGAAATGGAATATCGAATTGAGAAAAAGGAAGCGTTTCGTGTTCTGGGCATTTCCCAGCCTATGGACAAGGAAACGGAAAAGAACTTTGAAACCGTCCCACAGCTATGGAACAAAGCCGCTATGGACGGCACAATTCCCAGGCTGGCAGGGCTGATGGAAGGCCCTCCACATGGGATACTGGGCGTATGCGGGTGCGGCAATCAGGAAGATTGGAAGTATTATATTGCCGTGGCCAGCAGCCAACCTGCTCAGGAGGGCTTGGAGGCTTATACAGTGCCCGCTTTCACTTGGGCGGTTTTTCCTGGAGAAGGCGCCTGCCCACAGGCAATCCAAGAGCTGGAGCGGCGCATTGTGACGGATTGGCTGCCCACTTCCGGATACCTCTATGACGATGGGCCGGATATAGAGCTATACTTGGCGCCCGATCCCCAAAATGCACGGTTTGAAGTGTGGATCCCGGTTGTCAAACAATAGACTGTTAGCAAAAGGCCTGCTCAAAAAAGCCGGCCTTGATTGGATCAATAATTGGTTTTTCAAGATGCTTCTCAAATGCCTATTGGCATTGAGAAGCATCTTGATTGTCTTTACAACTCTTCCATCGTGTCTTCCAAAACGATTGCGCTCACCTGCAAATCCTCCGGTGGCAGCTTAAGCTTATCCCAGAGCTGATACTTTTCCGTACCGGAAATGGCATTGATCATCTTTTCCGTGGCATCCGGCACCAAGGTGCAGAGGTGGGCAATGAGTTGTTTCATTTCTTCCCGTTTGGTGGAGCCTGCCACCGCGCAGTTAGGCGGCATAATAGGTAGCTCACGCTCTTTTGCGATATGCAAAATATATCTTTCGGGCAAAAACACAAAGGGGCGGATTAATGTGACGTTTTTCCTATTCATAAACGTGACGGGCGCAAAGGTATTGATTCTGCCTTCATACAGCAGGCTCATCAAAAAGGTTTCCAGCACGTCCTCTCGGTTGTGTCCCAAGGCGACTTTATTGCATCCGTGATCTACCGCAGCATTGTTCAACGCTCCCCGGCGCAGCTTTGCGCACAGCGCGCAGGGATGGCTTTCCTGGCGGATGTTGAATACAACGTCTCCGATGTCCGTGCGGCGCACATCCAGCGGCACGCCGATTTTTTCTGCGAACGCCTCAACTTTTGAAGTATCCGCCTGGGTAATGCCCAAATCCAACATCACTGCCTGAAGCGTAAACCGGTTTTTAGAAAAACGCTGATACAGCTTTAATGCCTCCATCAGCAGAAGGCTGTCTTTCCCGCCAGACACTCCTACACAAACCGTATCCCCATCTTTGATCATGTTCCACCGCTCATCCGCTCTGCGGATGCTGCCTAATACGCGCTTCATCGCTTCCCCCTCATCGTTTAAACTGTTGACTTACCTATTATACCGATAGGCATTATAATTGAAAAGCTTAATTTATACCGGCCTTCATCCCTGCTAATTACAACATTTTTTGCAATCTATCCCTTGACCGGGCCGACCCGTCATGATACACTACCACACAGAATAACCGCATAAGCCTTATCAAGAGTGGTTGAGGGACGGGCCCGATGAAACCCGGCAACCTACGCTGATGCGCAAGGTGCTAATTCCCACGGCTATCAGGAATAATAGCCGGAAGATGAGCGATACCGCTATAATGAACGCCTCGTCTTCCGCGGGGCGCTTTTTTGCCTCCAGGAGGCGAGACAGGGGAGCCTAAGGCATTGCGGAAAACAAGAAGGAGCGATACCCAATGAAAAAAATGCTGTTTACCTCTGAATCCGTAACCGAAGGACATCCCGATAAAGTGTGCGACCAGCTTTCGGATGCAGTGCTGGACGCCATGCTCTCCCAGGATCCAAATGCCCGCGTCGCCTGCGAATGCGCCTGCACCACCGGCATGGCTTTGGTTATGGGGGAAGTGACTACGTCCTGCTACGTAGACATTCCCGGCCTGGTACGCCAGGTTGTAAAAGACATCGGCTATGATAATGCTGACTATGGTTTTGACGGCAACACCTGCGCAGTGCTGGTGGCGCTGGACGGCCAATCCCCTGACATTGCCTTGGGTGTGGACAAGTCTTTAGAGGCAAAAAAGGGGGAAATACAGGATACTTTGGCGACTGGAGCCGGGGATCAGGGCATGATGTTTGGGTTTGCCTGCGATGAAACCCCAGAACTGATGCCCTTGCCCATTTCCCTGGCCCATGCCCTTACCCGCAGGCTCAGCGAAGTGCGAAAAGAAGGCATTCTGCCCTTTTTGCGGCCTGATGGTAAGTCCCAGGTTACAGTGGAGTATATCAACGGCAAGCCTGTGCGGGTGGATACCGTGGTGATTTCTTCACAGCATAACCCGGAAGTGACGCAGCAGGAAATTGAAAAAGGTATTGTAGACCAAGTCATTCTCCCCGTCCTCCCTGCACAATTGCTGGACGAAAACACCCGTTTTTTGGTAAACCCCACCGGGCGGTTTGTGATCGGCGGCCCCCATGGCGATTCCGGCCTCACCGGGCGCAAGATTATCGTAGACACTTACGGCGGCTATGCCCGCCATGGCGGCGGCGCATTTTCCGGAAAGGATCCTACTAAGGTGGACCGCAGCGCCGCTTATGCAGCACGATATGTTGCAAAAAACATTGTGGCCGCAGGCTTGGCCCAGCGGTGCGAAATTCAGCTTGCATACGCCATAGGGGTGGCAAAGCCTGTAAGCATTCTGGTAGATACCCAGGGCACCGGTGCTGTAAACGATGATCTGTTGGCTCAGGCGGTTTCCAGCGTGTTTGACCTGCGCCCAGAAGCCATTATCCAGATGTTGGGCTTGCGCCGGCCAATCTACCGCCAGACTGCTGCCTACGGCCACTTTGGCAATTCTTCGTTCCCCTGGGAGCAGACGGACCGGGTGGAGGCCCTAAAGCTTGCTGTGGAAAAATTGCGCTGAGGAGAAAACCTGTTTTTAAGCATATAAAAAGGGCCTTCTGTTACTGGAAGGCCCTTTTCTATGAATATTCTATCTTCCCGCGCTCAAAAGCACCATCTGCTGGCCCTCCTGCAAGGGTTCCTGCATACCGGGATTCCAGTCCTTTACTTGATCTACGGTAAGGCCAAAACGCTTGCCCACGTCCCAGAACGTTTCCCCTTCATTGGCAAGATAAATCAAGATCCCCTGGGGTTGCCTGGCAGGTTCACAAGCTGTTGCATCCACTGCGATCTGATCCTGTTCCAGCGTTTGAAGGTTTGCCTCCACCTCTAAGGTAAAGGTTACATCCAGCATCCTGCCGCTGCCGCTTACCTGTGCATGGAGAGCCCTGGCGGTGGCGGCGGCATCTTCTTGGAAGGGCGCGTCCAAAACGCACTGGAAGGGCACTTCTTCCTCAAATCCAAAGATTTCCCCTTCATCTGTCTGGAATATGATGCTGGCAAACAGCACCCCATCCACTCCAAGCCGTCCTTCCGCATCCGAAACGCCGATCACCACCGGACGCGCTGCAGCGTATACGGAGCGGTAGGCTTCCGGCATATCCTCCGGGATTGCCACGCTTTCCCTGAAACTGCACTTTTTACGTACCCGCCCCAGAGAACGCATCCGTTCCACCTGCTGTTGCACACAGGTGAAGTCACCGGCAGGAGAATAAGCATCTGCCAAAGCGGAAACCTGTTCCTGTTCCCTGCCATAGGCATAAATATCCAACACTGCTTCCACATCCAGCGCGCCGCTTTCTTCCCCCGCGGGGGTTACCGTTATATCCCGCACGCGAATATCCGCCTGTAAGTCCTCTATATCATAAAGGGCCCGATCTCCCTGCACAGGTACCAACTCTTCAAAAGAAATATGCTGTACAATTTGATTCATCTGCCCTTGTGGCGCAGCGCATAGCACGGTAACGCTTAGCGTTCCCTCCACGCTCATACCCTCCTGCGCCATTTCCATGCCTCGCACCTGAGCCGCCCCGCTTTGCAGCAGCACAGTGTCCGCATCTGCCGCTGGAATTTCCTCCCGCAGGCGCATAGTCGTCATGCCTAGAGGGATTTCGCGCTCCACATGCAGCTCTTTTCGCAAGGTTTGTAAATTTTGCGCCCCATTTACGCCGGAAAGCACCCGCATCCGGTCGCTTTGCTGCACCACTGCGCTTAATTCCACTACGCCGGACAGGCGCAGCCTGCCATTTTCCAGCCTGCATTGGATCTCCTGGAGTTGCGGCGTGACGGTAGCACGCATTCCCTCCTCTACCCCCTCCATGGGAATATCATGGCGATAACCTGCTGCGGTGCGCATTCCAAAGGGTGCCCCGCCCTCTGGCGGCAAGCAAAGAATTTGCAAGTCTACCGTGCCCTCCGCCTCCACCCTGCCTTTGGCACAACGGGCGCTCTGGTTTTGAGCCGTGCCTTCCACATGCAGCACACGCTGCGCTTCTCTGCCTGCCGGCAGGGGGATTTCATTTTCCATCAACGCCTGCGCCACAGTCTTCGCTGCCACACGTTCCAGCGTCAGTTCATTCCAAATTGCTTCCATGCTGCCGTTCCCCCTCGTTATATGGTTGCAACAGTATATGTGGTTTTTGCCCGGGTTAGAATACTGCTTGTTCACGCCAACGGAAGAAATGGTTATGTTTTTATGAATTTTCCTGCTTCGCCTTTGCAGGGCAGCCCCTTTGTGGTAAACTGTGAATTGCGTATGTGGGCTTCTTCCCTGGTGCGCGGTTTTAGCAATATTTTCGGGGATGCCCCCTATATAGAAAGGAGCCAGGCTATTGAGAGCAAGGCGGCTTATATTATTGGTCTTCATTGCAGCGCTGTGTGTAGCAGGGCTGATTTTGGTATTTTCCCTTCATGACAGCAGCGGCGTTGGTAGCAGCGCTAAAATAGGGGTACGCATTAACGAGGTAATGACGTCCAATAAAGGCGCAGTGCCGGATGAAAAAGGGAATTATCCT
Source organism: Bacillota bacterium (assembly GCA_023451115.1). Taxonomy (GTDB): domain Bacteria; phylum Bacillota; class Clostridia; order Christensenellales; family CAG-138; genus JAEXFV01. The sequence goes on along the minus strand of JAEXFV010000117.1, from coordinate 2,147 downwards.
GATTGGGTAGAACTGTATAACCCTACCGATACTGGAATCGATATTTCCGGATTTGGGTTAACAGATGACAAGCTGGCAGCAGCCAAATGGGTGTTCCCCGCGGGTACAGTAATTCCTGCAAAGGGATATGTTGTGGTGTTCTGTTCCGGTAACCCAGAAGACGGCCCTCTTCATGCCGGATTTCGCCTGGCTGCTACGGACGACTTAATTCTTACCAACTCCACAGGCAATCCTGTGGATAGCTTGGCGCTGCAAGGCGTAAGCTCCGGCTGCACCCTGGGGTTGGATGAAAGCGGCAATTGGGTCGAGCAGTCTCAGCCCTCTCCGGGCTACCCCAACACAGAACAAGGCGCGGCGGAATACCGTGCCGCATTGAATGCAGATGTTGTTGACGTAGGCGTTTCCATCAACGAGTTTATGGCCTCAAACGCTACCACGATTGCTACTGCTTCCGGCGAATATGCCGATTGGATTGAATTATATAACCGTACGGCTGCCGACGTGGATATCAGCGGATTTGGCCTGTCCGATGATATCTCCCAGCCTGTAAAGTGGCAATTTCCCCAAGGGACAACCATTCCTGCCAACGGATATTTGCTCATCTTTTGTTCTGGGCAGGATGGGTGGATCGACGACGCACTTCACGCCTCTTTTTCGTTGCGGGCTTTTGCAGAGGATGTGGTTTTTTCCAATGCTTCGGGGCGTATTTTAGATAGCTTCTCTTATACCCGCCAGGAGGCGGACCAATCCATGGCCCGCACGCCGGATGGCACGGGGGATTTCCAAGTAAGCACCCGCCCTACTCCTGGCTATGCCAACACGGACGAGGGCTTCGCCGCCTTTCAAGCTACCAGCGCGTTGCCTTTGGGGGATCTTTCCATTTCAGAAGCTACGGTCTCCAACGTATCCTACCTGATGCAATCTGACGGCAGCTACCCGGACTGGATTGAACTGTATCATTCCGGTGCATCGGCTCTGGACTTAGAAGGCTATGCCCTTTCCGACAACCCCAAAAACCCGGCCAAATGGGTATTTCCCCAGGGCGCTTCTATTGGCCCGGGAGAATATCTGGTGGTGCTGGCTACCGGCAATAACGTCCGGGACCTGCAAAAAAAAAATCTGGAAACCAACTTTGGTTTGAACAGCAGCGGAGACGTTGTTTTTCTTTTTGATCCAGAAGGGAATTTAGTGGACAAGCTCAGTATTGGCCCTGCGCGCAGCGGCATGAGTTATGGGCGCACCGGGGCGCAGCTGCTGTATTATGAATCCCCCACGCCCGGCGCTGCCAATGGCTCCGGCGCAGCAGGCGTTACCTCCCAGCCCGTGTTTGTTACTACACCAGGAATATATGAGAGTCCTATTCAGGTAGAGCTGACAGCCGCCCAGGGAGAAACCATTTACTACACCCTGAACTGCGACACGCCCACCACCTCCTCCACCGTTTACAGCGGGCCTATCCCGGTGGGAGAAAACACGGTGGTTCGTGCCGTATCCGTGCGGGACGGGTATGTTACTGGATATACGGTAAGCGGTACCTTTCTTTTTACCTCTGATGGGGTAAACCATGCCCTGCCCATCGCTACTTTGGTGACGGATGAAAAAAATCTATGGGATGGACAAACCGGCATCTACGCCTTTGGGGACAGCTACGTAGGGGACCAAAGCCTGCCCTTGGGCGATACGCTGCTTTCGGCCAACTTTTATCAGGGCAAAACCAGCGAAGCGGATCAGGCCAAATGGGAGCGGGAAGCCAACTTCGCCGTATTTGGAGACGACACCAAAAAACAGGTGTTTTCCCAAAATGTGTCCATCCGTATTGCCGGCGCCTATGGACGGGCTGCGGCCCAAAAAGGGTTTAACATCACTGCCCGCTCCGAGTATGGGGACAACCGCATGTCCTATGCTTTTTTTGACAACCGGCCGTTCACGGAGTACAAATCCCTGGTGTTGCGAGCAGGCGCCCAGGATCAGCCGCGTTCCAAAATCAGGGATGAGTTGTGCACCGGGCTATTGGAAGGCTCTGACGTCAACTTCCTTTATCAGGCCTATAAGCCTTATGTGCTCTATCTCAATGGAGAATATTGGGGTGTGTACTTTCTCAAAGAAAAGCGCAGCCGTTTCTTCGTGGCCCAGCACGAGGGGCTGGT